>CAYRFI010000077.1:19493-21720 GCA_964423595.1 uncultured Thermoanaerobaculia bacterium
CCCGCCCGTCCACCCGGCAGCCGGGATGGCTGCCCCACAAGGTCATCTCGAGATCTTCTCGTTGCGGGGCAAGCGTCTCTCGTGCCAGGGGGGTGGGGGGCAATTACGAATTCAGAATTCCGAACTCCGAATTCGAGCTCGTGCCTCTGTGGTGCCACCTCAGATGGGTAGGGGGCAAATCCGAAATTCGAAATTCGAAATCCGAAATTCATCAGTCGTACATCCCATCCGCGAACCAGTCGCCGGTCGTGCGGTCGCGGTAGACCCGATACAGCCCGCCGCCGGAGAGCTCGACATCCCAGTAGTCGCGTTCAACTGGCTGGTTGTTCCACCATCCGTCCTCGAGGGTCCACGGTCCCGCCGCCACGCGCACCAATCCCTGGATCCTCGGCGTCGCACCCGATGCAGAGGCTACCGAGACAAGACGCAGAACAGCACCCTGATTTCGGATTTCAGATTTCGGATTTCGGATTTCATGTCCACCCTCGGCAACCGAAAGCCTCTGCCCCTGTGTTGGGTATCTCTCTGTCGTTCCAATCCTCGGGGGGTTGGGTGAGAATTCCGAATTCCGAATTCCGAATTCCGAATTCTCCTCTGTGATCACTTCCATCGGCACCGGCGGCCGCAAGACCCTGACGACCAGCAGCCCCCGTCCCTGGCGCGGCGGCTGGCGCAGTTTGGGGGCTGGTGGCGGATTGAAGTATTCGGTTTGAAAACGCTCCGGAAGATGGCCGTCGACGGTGCGCGGCGAGCCCACCCGTTCGGGGCCGATGCGGGCGGCGATGTGGGCGAGGGTGCCGGCGAGCTTGTCGGGGTGGATCTCCGGCGCACCGAAGAGGGTGAGCTGGCCGCGGCGCGGTCGGTCAGGGTGGGTGATCGAGACGAAGGAGACCACCGGCGCCCGCGGTGGTTTCGACTCGAGCTCGAGACGGGTCAGCGCCAGCAACGCGTCGACGTCCCGGGTCGGGGCGGGCAGGCGAATACGCCGGTGCTCGGCGCCCTCCGGTTCGAGCCCGAGCTCGAGCTCGAGCAGGGCGCAGGCCAGGTCTTCACGCTCGAGACGTTTGCGGGTCCTTTCCAGGGACTGGCGGAGGGCGTAGAGCAGGGGATCGACGGTGACCACGGGCCACTCCAGCTCCATGCCTTCGTGAAAGGTCGGCGGTGGGTGATAGGGCGCCAGCGGGCTCGAGTCGATGCCGCGCGCTGCCCGATGGGCGCTGGCGCCGGCCGGACCGAGCCGACTGGCCGTGCGGTCCGCCGGCAAGCGGGCGAAGTCGCCGAGAGTGCGCACGCCCCAACGGTGCAGGGTGTCCATGAGACGCCGGTCGAGGTGCAGATGGATCAGAGGGAGGGGCGCGAGGAAGATCGTTTCCGTGCCGGCGGCCACCACCTTGGGTGAGTCGGGCATGCGAGCGGCGATGCGTGCGGCGAGCTTGTTGCCGGCGATGCCGACCCGTATCGGGAGGTCGAGGGCCTCGGCGGCGACGATCGCGGCCTGCCCCATGTCGTATTCACCCGAGTCTCCTTCGAAGAGGCGTTCCATGTCGCCGACGTCGGCGAAGACGATGTCCGGCGCGGCGTTCTCAACCCGCGGCGAAAGGCCCGTCGCGGTCTCGACCAGGGCCTCGTGGGCCGAGACCTCGCACGAGACGTCGCGGCCGCGAGCGATGAGGGAGGGCAGAATGCCGCGCGCCTGGGCGAGGCTCATCTCCGAGCGAACGCCGGACTTGCGGGCGGGCCGGGACGCACCGACCACCCTGGCCGCCGATCCATTACCCTCGCACACTGCCACCGCCTCCCCGGCCAGCTCCGGCTCCGCGCGCAACCTCGCCGCGAGCGGGAAAAGGGGAATGAACAGACACGCAATCCTCGTCATGCTAGGGTCAGAGGGGGTTTGCGTTACCGAGACGCCGGAAAAACCACAGAGGCACAGAGGACACAGAGCCGCTTGTCCCGGCGTAGCCGTAAAACGGCGAAGCCGGACCCACCCACCCACGTCGCAAACACGAAGGCACAAAGACACGAAGAGGCGGTCGCTGAGCCTGAAAGGCGACCCCGCTTATTGACGGCAGAACAGCAGACGATCGGTGATCGCCTGTCGCCGGTGGGAAGCCCGACGACTCCGGATGCAAGCATCGGTCGCCGCCGGTCTTTCCATCGGCCGACGTGCCCCTGGCACGTCGGTTCTGCCTCTCTTTTCTTTCATAAGTAGTGGGGGAGGTGGACC
>CAYRFI010000078.1:0-21512 GCA_964423595.1 uncultured Thermoanaerobaculia bacterium
TGCTGCGGGCGCCGATGCACCGCACCCAGCGGTGTTTTCTCGCCTCGGGGTGCTCCACGTACTGTTGAGTACGAGTCCGCGCCCCTCAGGTCGCAAACCCCACTGGGCACGGCACCTCGTCGCCCTCGCGACGAAACCCGGTGAGATATGCGGGCTAGACCTTCAACAGTTTGAAGGCGTGCATCCACTGGTTATTGTTGAAGCCAGGGATGCACCACAGGATGCAAAGGGGCTCGATGGCGCGGGCCGCCTCGGCGCCACCCATATCCTCGGTCTCCCACCCGAAGAGGTCGAGGATCTCGGTGACCTCTGCCTTGGCGCCGGCGTCGTTGCCGCAGATGAACATGGTCGGCGGGCCGCCCGGGAGATCCGGGTTGACCATCAACGCGTTGCCGACACAGCTGAAGGCCTTGACGAAGCGGGCCTCGGGCGTGGCGGCCTGCAGCTTTTCCATCAGCGATTCATCGAGGTCGGTGAAGAATTTGAGGACACCGCCCTCGGGCGGTGCGTCGGCGATGGGGTTGGTGGTGTCGATCACCGTCTTGCCGGCCAACGCGGGCCCGGCGAGACGTGCGGCCTCCCCCGCCGCGGTACCCTTGACGGCGAGGACAACGAGGTCCGCGTGGTTCGCGGTCTCCTCGACGGTGCCGGTCGCCACCGATGGCGACGTCCCCGCAGCCCATTCGGCGAGGTTTTTCGGCTTGCGGCTCCCGATCATGGTTTCGAAACCGTGCCTGGCGAATCCCGCGGCCAGCACCCGGCCGACAATGCCCGAACCGATGACGCCGATTTTCGCGGTCATGAGGAGTACCTCCATTTGTCATGAATGGAGATATTCGCCGCAGAATTCCCGGAAAATGCTGTTATCTCCGGGGAAGTGAGGGGGTCCTCGACTCACTCCGGCCCCGCTGGCATCGACGAATTGCGGGCGAGACGCCCGCACCACAAATCAAGTCTGCTGGCGGTACTTCTTCTGGAGCTCGACGACCTGCTCGTGGAACGTGGGGAAGCGGCTCCACAGGTCCTTTTCGCAAGCCGGCAGCTCATCACACTCGATGCAGCAGTCGAGCCCCCTGTCGAGAGCACACGACCGCACGTCGCAGCGCTTGAGCACGATACCCTGGGGTTTGTCGAGCTCCTTGCAGCCATAGCAGATGGCCTGCTCTTCGTTGAACACGAGGCCGAAGCGCTGTTCGATCTTCCATTCCTTCCAGGCCTCTTTCTTCAGCGCGACATTGTTCTCCAGGGTCGCCTGGAGGAATTTGCAGTCCTTCGGGCAAATGTAACCGCAGAAGGTGCGTTTCCTTGGGTCAATCGGCTCGTCACCTGCGTACGCCGCAAACGGGAACTGCGCACATACACAGAGACCACACACGGTGGCGCCGGTGGCAAGAAAGGTCCGACGGTCTATGGGTCGAGAAGTCATATCGCGGCTCCTTTGCGACGAATCTATCCCAGGATCTAACGTTGTTTGCACGGCTTGGTTTCAAGAAGCGGATGAGTTTCAATACCAAACTCGAATCCGAGGCGTGTTCCCGGGCCAAGCCGAGGTTTCCTCAAAAAAAACCCGATGAACCGATTGAAATAGAAGAAGATACTTGATATGGTTTTTCCCCCTAGCCGGCCACCGGGGCTGGCTTCTGAATGGGTGGACGGAAGGTCCACTGCGATTTCGAAACGGGCGCACAGGTGCGTGGTAGCGCTCAGGGAGATGAGAAGAGATATGGCGAAGAAACTGTTTGTTGGAAGTTTGAGCTGGGACACGAACGACGACGGCCTGCACGCGGCATTCAGTCCCTACGGCGAGATCTCCGAGGCGATCGTGATCAGCGATCGCTACACGGGCCGTTCTCGCGGTTTCGGTTTCGTCACCTTCAATGATGACGAGGCGGCCGACAAAGCCATCGAGGCCCTCAACGGGACCGAGCTCGATGGGCGCACCATCCGCGTGGACGTCGCCCAGGCGAAAGAGCGCACCGGTGGCGGCGGTGGACGCGGCGGTCGTGGCGGCGGACGCGGCGGAAACGACGACGATCGCTGGTAAGCAGAAACCAATCCAACCCGAAGCCCCTCCCTCGCGGAGGGGTTTTCTTTTTTCCACCCAGTCGTTCGTCCGGCTTCGTCGCTTCGCAGCTACGCCGGGACAGCCTCCGCCGACAGCGGATGCTGGAATAAAAATGATGACCTGTCTCATATAGCAAAGCAGGAATGGACGTCACAAGCACTTCAATGACGAGCTACCTCCCGCCGGAGGTCATGGCCTATCCCGGCAAATGGCTGGTGGCCGAAGGCGCGTCCGGCCCCGAAGGTGTATTTCTGTTTTTCAATCGAGTCGAGATCGGACGCTTCCACGAGAAGCGCCGCCTGCCCGGAATGCTGCTCGTCAACGACCAGACGGTCTCCTCCCGCCACTGTGTCATCACCCAGGAACCTGACGGACGGTGCTTCGTGCGCGACATGAGTCGCAACGGTACCCGAGTGGACGGGCGCCGGCTGACCCCGAACCAGGCCACGGAGATCGAGATCGGACAGGTGCTGGCGATCGGCAGGGGGCTTCGGCTGCGGTTGGACGGCCGACCGCCGACGGAGTTCACGGCCGATTTGGCCGAGATGGCCGAGATGGCCGAGTCGGCGACCCAGGGAATCACGGAGAGAACCGTTGTCACGATTCTGGTCGGAGACATCCGCAACTACACGACCCTGGTTCGCATGGCCGATTCGACCGGGCTTCAGGACTCGGTGAACCGGGTGTTCGGGCACCTGGAGGCTGAGGTTCAGACCTTCGGCGGCACGCTCAAGGAGTTTCAGGGTGACGCGCTCTTCGCTTTCTGGGAGAAGGGATCGAACGGATGCCACGCCACCGAGGCGTGTCGAGCGGCACTTCACCTCCAGAAAACGGTCGGCAAGCTCGCCGCCGATCCTTCGGTGTGGAGCGTCGCCGGGTTCCCGTTGCGGATGGACTTCGCCCTCGCCACGGGGCTGGTGACGATCTCCGGTTACGGGAACGACGGCGCCCTGAGCCTGTCGATGGTCGGCGAGTCGGTGGTGCTGGCCTTTCGAATCGAGAAGTTCGCCAACAAAAAGACGGGCCCGATCATCGTCTGCCCGATCACGCGCAAGATCGCTGGCGAGGCTTTCAAATTCAAAGACCTCGGGAAATACCGGCCGAAGGGCTTCGACCAAGAGCAGAACCTGTACGCGTTGGTGAAGGCGAAGAGGTAGGCTCTCTTGTGGTGCGGCCGTCCCGGCCGCACATCATCGACGTCCGTGGCAGCGTGCGGGCGAGACGCCCGCACCAGAATGTCTACGATTTCTTCTTCCGGCGTTTGGCTGGCTTCTTCTTCCCGGTTAGCCTCTCCCCCACTTTCTTCGCCATCGCCTCGGGGTCGCCGCCGGAGATGATGATCGTGTCACCCTTCTTTTTCTCGACGGCAACATCGAGCTCGATGGTCGTGTCGGTGATCGGAAAGACAACATCGACCCTGGTCCTGGTTCCCGCGGTAACGGCTCGCTCCTCGCCCTCACTCAAGAGATGCCACCGACCTTCATCGTCGAGGAGGATCTCGTGACCCGCCATGGTCACCGCCTCGTAGAGACGCCGGAAGGCGGGGGCTCGTTTGTCCTTTTCGTTGTGCAGGCGGTCGAGCTCGGCGAGGACGGCGTCGGCCGGGGTCGGGCGACTGAGGGCCGGTGTCCTCCCCTCCGACGGGAGCGCCACGAGCTCGTCGTAGAGATGTTCCGTGAGACTCCGAACGGCGGTGTGGAGATTGGCATGGATCCAGGTGGCGGCGTCGGCGAGGTCATTCATGTGTCGGGTCATGGCGCCCTCGGCGTTGCGGACCGAATCCCGAAAGGTATCGACATCGCGCACGATTCTCTCGATCTGCTCGATTTCGGCGTTGATGCGATCCCAGGCCCGCTCGATCGCTGCGGCGGGGACCCTGCGTGCGGCGGCGGCCCGCGCGTGATAGAGGATGATCGCCTTGAGCAATGCCGTGGCCGCCATCAGGCGAACACCGTCCAGACCCGCGTTCGGAAGAAAGACGGCGGTGTATTCACCGGTGTCTTCGATGAACATCGGTCCGCGTACACCGGTCAGCCGGCTCGCTAACGAAACCATCAGGCCGTATTTGACACCGGTCTTTCGGAGGTCGCGGCGGAACTTCTCGAGCTCGGGACCGGGCACATCTCTCGAGTAGAGCTTGACCTCGACGCGAGCCTGGGTTTCCGGGTAGGGATCGAGGTCAAACCAGGCCTCGATGTCGGCCTCGCCGGCCTGTTCGGAAACCACTTTGAACGAGTCGCCAGGGAACGACGCCTCGAGCTGCCGACTAACGATTTCCTCGCCAATCTCGCCAAGGCGCTGCGATTTCTGTGCTCGTTCCATGATCTCGTCGAGGGTGCCCTTGAGATCGTCCATACGCTCGGTTACGGGCCGGAAGTAGCGCGCCATTTGATCCTCTCCCGCCGCCGCCTGGACGAGATTGAGGACGAGGTGCCCGGCGCGGAGCGTGTCCTCGACCCGCGCGGCGAGCTGGTCGCCGGGGATCTCGCGCAACCACTCGGCGAGGGCTTCGTCGGTGATTTCAATGTCGAGGTGGAAGGATTCGGCGGCGGCATCGAGATCGGTCATGGGGACCTCCGTGATTCTCCGATTGTAAGACCTCGAGGGAGGTTGTGGTGCGGCCGTCTCGGCCGCACATCATCGATGTCCGTGGCAGCGTGCGGGCGGGCTTGTCACGGCGAAGCCCAACGGGCGAAGCCGGAACGCCTGCAACACAAACATTCGTCCGATTTGGGTTGAGGTTGCGCTCAGGGCCGAAGCGGCAGGAAGTCTTCAGGACGGGCTTCGACATCCGCGGCTTCATCGAACATCTTCTCGTCCAGCTCGATCAGGAGGTCGAAGCGAAGACAGAAGTTCGGCCGGCGGCCGGCACCGGGAGGCCTGATGCAGCGGAGACGTCCCCACAGGTTGCCAACGTCCTGCTGCGTGAGGTTTCTGGCGGTCTCCGGTTCGACGTAGCCGAGGTGCGATTCACGCTCCGCGCCCTCCCCGTCGAGGAAGGTGCCGATGATTCTGATCGCACCCGAGCCGTGGCCGTTATCGGCCTCCCGTTCAAACCTGAGCCAGCGAAAAGAACCGGTGAAGAAACTCAACACCTCAGAAGCGCGCGAAGGGCTGTTCAACTCGGCCACCCGGCAGTTGGTGTTACGGACGTACCAGTCTCCGGGCCGATCCTGTTGCACGCGAATGGTACGCAGCGGGCACTCGGCGTCGAGTGACTCCTCGTAATACCACCCGTCTGCGTCCATCAGCAGGCCGGAAGGTCTGATCTCGACGGAGGCTGCCTCACCAGGCTTAGGGCCAAAAATGGAGGACCAGATGCTCATCCACCTCTCCGCATTTCCTTGTCAAATCAAATATGGTCAAAAATTACAATCTGCTTTCCAACCTAGATTTATTTTACCACGCACAGAATCCGATTCCAAGCACCCTACGAAGCAATCCGCCGAAGATCTTTCTGTTCCATGAGATCGAACCGGATCATGTACTTCGAGTCGCGTCCGGGGGACGGAAACCTGATGAAGCGGATCCGCGCCCACAGTTTTCGAACGTCCACGCCTTCGAGATCCTCGGCCATTTCCGGCTTGAGGAAGCCGAGGTGGACCGAGAGCTCTTTCCCCGATTTTTCCCGGTAGGTGCCAATGACTCTCACAACGTTGTTGGTCTTGAACCCGTTGGGCTCGCGTTCGAGCCGCAGCCACCGGTAGGAGCCGGCAAAGAACCGGGCGACTTCTTTCTCGCGCTCCGGCTTGTTGAGGCCGACGATTCCGCATGAGGACTCGAGAGTCGTCCAGTCGCCAGGTCGCTTCTGATCGATCCGTACGGTGCTCTGCGATTTCGAGAAGTTCTGAGACTCCTCGTAGTACCACCCCTCCTCATCTCTCAGCACTCCCGCCGCCCTGACCTGTTTGTGGGCGCTTTTGTCGCTCACCGCCTTGACGATCGCAGACCAGAAGCTCATCTCCATTCTCCTCATTTCAATGTTCATTAGTAAAAATGACCTATATAAATTCCAGCTACATCAAATCGTACCATATGAATTTCATACCTGATACAGAAATTTCGAAAATCTTCCCTTCATTCCAAACTTCCAGAAAAACCATGTAATATCTCCCCTAAGAGGATCGGGGGGAGAGATATGAGAAAGGCGAGCGCGATGGGGTTCGGACGGCGACTCCGGGAGCTTCGCGAGTCGCTGGATGTGACGCAGGCAGAGCTTGCAGACGCCGCACAGATGGACCAGAGCCTGTTGTCGAAGTACGAACGGGAGGACGTGAGCCCGAGTTGGCTGCAGATCGAGCGTCTGCTCGAGGCGTTGGGGCAGTCACCGTGCGCGCTTTTCCCGGATGAATGTTCGTCGCACCTGGGCACCGACGAGGGCTTTTTCAACATGAGCTATTTCTCGGCCATGCCGCAAGACCCATCAGGAAGCGACAACCCGACGGCCACCTTCAAGGTCCACCGGGAGTCCCCCCTGGTCAAGGTCTTCCGCCTGCCGACGATCTCGAAGCGCTTTATCCTCGTGCGTGCCGAGGAAGACATCATGATCCCGGATTGGTATCCGGGCGATCACCTGATCATCGACTCCAAGCTGGAAGCGAAGCCGGGCCGCGTTGTCGTCGGATACCTCGACAACGAGCCGGTGGCGCGCCGACTGGTGCGAGACAAGAAGGATCTGCTGCTGATCGCCTCCAACCGCAACTACCCGCCGATCCCGTTCGTCGAAAAGAAATGGATCAACGTCGGCGTGGTGGTCCACGTGGTGCGGGATATGGGGAAGAGGTATTCGGGGACGGAGACCGATTGAATTCGGAATTCGGAATTCAGAGTCTTCCCCCGCCCGGCCATTCGAATTTCGAATTTCCCGACCGCCCTCCCCGGCGCGGCAGGGACTTGTCATACTCACACCGAGGAGGATCTCTCGATGCAACGACTGACGATATATATGTGCGTCGTGTTCATGCTGGCGGCCCTGGCACCCGCGATCCACGCCCAGGAGAGCGAGGCACCGACCGGCAGGCTCATGGTTGTGTGGACCAGCGCGGATCCAGATGTCGCCGACAAGGTCTGCCTGATGTACTCTCACGCGGCAAAGAAGTACGGCTGGTTCGCAGAGGTGCATTTGGTGGTATGGGGACCGTCCCAGCGCCTGCTGGTCGGCGACCCGGCGATCCAGGCCAAGGTCAAAGCGATGCAGGAGGATGGTGTCGTGGTCGAGGCCTGCGTGGCGTGCGCCACCGAGCTCGGGCTGGTCGATCAGATTCGGGCCCTCGGCTACGAGGTGAAGGGGATGGGGAAACCCTTGACCGAGGCTCTCAAAGACTCCGATACAGAGGTGATCACGTTCTAGTCCCTCGCTGCGAGGCTGGTCAGACGCAAGATCAGGACGGCGACGTAGCTGCGAAGGTCGGCGGCGCTGACCTCGCCGGGCGGCTGCTCGTCGTCCCCGAATTCGAACTCAGACAACGCCTGCACGAGCTCGGCAGGTGTCACCTCGGGATCCCGGTGGGCGGCCGCCTCGAGATGATCTTCAACGGTATAACCGGCGATCTCGAGCGCCCTCAGGTCCACGAGGTCACCGGGCCCGAAGTGCGATCGCAGGGAACACAGTATTCTCGCCATGATCTCCTTCGGGCGGTCGACCCGGATTTCCCCGATGACCGTCTTCTCAGGCTGCACCTGCGGGCAGAGATCCTGGGCGATGTTGACGACAAGTGAGTCATCTCCGCGGCGAAGGAGAAATTTGCCGTACGCCTCCGGAGCCTCGAGCCTCTGAATCTTTGCACCGATGTCGCTCGCCGCTTCGAGGAGAGCCGCCTCACCGACACGCACACGATCCTCGACCGTACAGAGCTCGAGACTTTCGATCGAACGGTGGTGGATATGGTATCCCGCCAACGCAGCTCCGCCGGTCAGGAAAAAACCGCTCTCCCGGGCGAAGAACGCGTCGAGGACTTCCTCCTGAAACGAGTCGAAGCCGATCATGATTTTGCCCTCCCGAAGACGCCCTCAGGCCCCACTGAATCAGGTTATCACGTAGCAGAGCGCTCACGAGATCGGCGTGTTGAGTGTTTTCCTCTGGCATCGACATCGAGAGCGTGGAAAGCCGCGCGCTGGGAGCCTCGGAGACCGCCCAAGCGCTGACGAACGCGCACACGCCGTTCAACGACGTGGTGGTGTTGCCGCTGGGCAACGGCCCGGGAGAGCCAACGCTGCGGCAGCCGCTCGATGCAGTCTAGATCCGAAATCTCGGACATGCGGGCGACCCCAGCTTGATGACATCTGCGAACGTCGTGTTGATCCAGCGTGCCGACCAATGTCCCCTCGCCAGATCGACACCGTCAGATTCCTGAACACAGTCGACGCGGCTAACTTCATTTTTGACAGTAGATTCCATCATATTGACAGTTTCACCAACAGTCAACAGTTCTTGACAGTCTTTCCGGCCCTTTGGTACCTTCGATCGGATGATCGATGAGCAGACCTACACGATCGACGAGATCGAAGAGCAGACCGGCTTCGGTCGGCGCACCATCGCCTATTACGTGCAACAGGGAATACTCCCGAGGGTGGGGCGGAGGGGACCGAGAACCCGCTATTCCCAGCTTTTCTTCGATCGCCTCCAGTTCATCAGGATGGTTCGCGACCTCCAGGATCAGGGCGCCATCGGTTCGATGTCCTTGAGTGACTTCCGGGACCTCTTCCAGAGCGTCCCCGGGGAAACCATCGCCGGTCTTGTCGGCGGCCTCGAACTGCCGCATCGACCGTCCCAGAACGTGGAGCAGGATGCACCGGCAATGGCTTCGCCGAGTGACCGTAAACGGGCGATTGTGCGGAGGATCGAGGATCTTCGGCAGACTGTCATCGCCAAGCCGGTCGCGCCTTCGGTCGAATCGCGAGGACGACCGATGGACCCGGCGCGGGGGGCCTCCCCCGAAATCAAGCCCGAGACGGCGTTTACCGAGAGGGCGTACTTCAGTCTGCAAGACACGCCTCGGTCGGCGGAGGCGCGCGATACCCCGTCCGGGGAATACCATCGCCTCACCCTCGAAGCGATCGAGCGGTCACCGGATGCTCCGGTGCCGGCCCGACGGTCCGCTCCTCCCCCACCGGTCGAAGACCAGCTGCGCGAAGCCCTCGCCCGTCTCAGTGCGGTCGTCAAACGACAACCTCGCGCCTACTTGCGCACGACCGAGACCTGGACCCGGGCGCGGGTGACGGAGGAGCTCGCTCTCTCGGCCCGCGGTTTGGAAGAGCGGCATCTGCCGCTGCTCGAGGGGGTCGCTCGGATCCTCAGAAGTCTGATGCGGGACGGCGACAGCGGGTTTTAGCCCCGTCTCCGACGCATCATTCATCTTGTGAGTCGGGGCGGGAAATGTCCCGCCGTTACTCGTTCCTCGTGCAATCACCTTTGTGGTGCGGGCGTCCCGCCCGCACGATCCCACTGGCATCGAGGAAGTGTGGCCGAGATCCGGCTTCACCCTGCGGGCTACGCCGTGACGAGCAGGCCGCACGACAACAGGGCGGCATTCATGCGCCCCTACAAGTGACCAACGACTGTCGACCCTACTCTTTTGCCTGAACGGTGATCCGCGCCTTCGCGATGTGATCGACCGCCCACCTCAGAGTGGTGTGTTTGAAGTCAAAGGTCTTTTCGTTGTTCTTGAGGCTCTCACTGTCCGTCACCCGATCGATGACCTTGCAGCTTGGGCCTCTGGAGTGGTTTTCGGCTTCTGCGGCGGGCTCGGCTTCTTGACTGCTTTCGGTTTCTTGTGCGGCGGCGGTGCCCAGTGCCAACAGCATGAAAAAGACTAGCCCGCATATCTCACCAACTTCCTGCTGCGGGCGCCGATGCACCGCACCCGGCGGTGTTTTCTCGCCTCGGGGTGCTCGACGTACTGCAAGTACGCGCTCCGCGCCCCTCGGATCGAAAACCCCACTGTGCACGGCACCTCGACGCCCTCGCGACGAAACCCGGTGAGATATGCGGGCTAGGACCACAGCTGACGGCCAACGTTTGCACGTCACGTCACACACCCGATTGTTGTGGCGTTCAAACGCCCGAGCAGGGTAGCAGGCTTCCGCTCAGCCCTTGACGACCCATCCCCTGGCCCGCAAGTGGACCCTGATCGTGTCGAGGTGGTCGCCCTGAATCTCGATGAGGGTGTCCCCTACCTTGCCGCCCGAGCCACAGGCACGTTTGAGCTCGGCGGCGAGCTCCTTGAGGAAGGCCGGGTTGCGGGGGAGGCTTTCGATCACGGTTACCGTCTTACCTTTCCGGCCCGCCTTTTCGATCCGGAGCCGGGCAGAGATCCTGTCCGGCACCACCTCGTCCATTCGCGAAGCGCAGCGGCAGCTCTTCTCGGGCCAACCGCATTTCGGGCAGACGCGACCCTTGTCGGTGGAATAGACGGTTCGCGGTTTCTTGGCGGTTCTCATGACCCTCACCTTACTTCTCGCGGTTCAGGTTGTCATCTCGAGCGAACGAACACGGAGGCGGTCATGCACGCGCATGTTTCTTGATGAAACTTCATGGAAACCATACGTAGGTCCAGTAGCATATGAAACTGCAGGAGGAGGTGATGATGCCACAACCGCACGACGCATTGTTGGTGGTGGATCCGCAGATCGATTTCTTTCCCGGCGGCGCGCTGCCGGTGGCCGACGGCGCCGCCATCCTGCCCATAGTGAACCGAGCTATGCAGGTTTTTTCCAACGCCGGTCTGCCGATCTTCGTGACCCGAGACTGGCACCCGGCTGACCACTGCTCGTTCACCGCCCAGGGAGGGCCGTGGCCCGAGCACTGCGTCAAAGGAACGGCGGGCGCCGAACTTCACCCCGACCTCGAGCTGCCGCCGATCTTCAGCGTCGTTCAGAAGGCAACCACCTCGGAGCGCGAGGCATACTCCGATTTCGAGGGAACCGGCCTCGACGAGGTGTTGCGCACGCAGGGTGTCGAGCGGGTGGTGGTGTGCGGGCTGGCGCTGGAGTACTGCGTGCGTGCGGCGTGCCTCGACGCGGTCAAGGCGGGCCTCGATGCCGTGCTGTTGGTCGACGGCACTCGACCGGTCGAGGTCCAACCCGGGGATGGCGACCGCACGCTCGACGAGCTGCGGGCGGGCGGCGTCGAGATCCATTCCGGGGCGCCCGAATGACGGGCGCTCGTTTCTCACCATCAGCGCTCGTGGTCGACCTCTACGAACTGACCATGATGCAGGCCTATCACCTGAGTGGCGTCGATGGGCGGGCGACCTTCGATCTTTTCGTCCGGCGGCTGCCGGCGGGCCGCGACTTCCTGCTCGCGGCCGGTCTTGCAACCGTTCTCCAGCGGCTCGAGGAGCTGCAATTCACCGAATCCGATCTCGAGTACCTCGAATCCCTCGGCCAGTTCCGTCGCGATTTCCTCGATCGCCTCGAGCACCTCCGGTTCTCGGGCGACGTCGCGGCGATGCCCGAAGGCACGGTGGCCTTCGCCGGCGAACCGATCCTGCGGGTGACCGCCCCGATCATCGAGGCCCAGCTCCTCGAGACCGTGGTCATGAATCTGATCCATCTCCAGACCCTGATCGCGTCGAAGGCGGCGAGGGTCGTGCTTGCCGCCGGCGGCCGCGGGCTGGTGGATTTCGGGCTCCGCCGCTCCCACGGAACCGAGTCCGGGCTTTTCGGCGCCCGCGCCTCCCGGATTGCGGGATTCGACGCCACATCGAATGTCGAGGCCGGCCGGCGCTTCGGCATTCCGGTGGCCGGCACGATGGCGCACAGCTACGTACAGGCCCTGGGCGACGAGGAAGAGGCTTTCCGGAGCTTTGTCGAGGCCTACCCGGAGACCGTGCTGCTGGTCGACACCTACGACACCATGCGCGGGGTCGAGCGAGTCATCAAACTGGCCGAAAAGCTCGGCAGGGATTTCAGGGTGCGGGCCATCCGTCTCGACTCGGGGGATCTTGCGGCGGTCGCCGGAGAGGCTCGCAAAAGGTTGGACGCAGCCGGCCTCGAGCGCGTCCAGATCTTCGCCTCCGGCAACCTCGACGAGTTCGGGGTACAGGAGCTGGTGCGTTGTGGAGCGCCGATCGACGCATTTGGTGTCGGCACCCGCCTCGGCACCTCCGAGGACGCGCCCAACCTCGATATCGTCTACAAGCTCGCCCAGCTCGACGACCGGCCGCTGCTCAAGTTGTCAACCGACAAGGCTACGCTGCCGGGGATCAAGCAGGTGTGGCGCGAACGAGATAGAGACGGGTTGCCGGTGAACGACACCCTCGGTCTGGCCGACGAGGATCTTCCGGGCGAACAGCTCCTCATACCCGTGATGGAGGGTGGTCGAAGGATGCCCGGGTGGAAGAGCGGTCTCGATGCGGCGCGCGACCGCGCCGCCGATGAGCTCCGTCATCTGCCCGCCGCGATGCGCCGCCTCGACACCGACCTCGGCCCATACCCGGTGACGATTTCCGAACGGCTGCGGGCGCTGCGCGACAAGCTCACTTCGAACGCCTGAAAAAGGGGGGTTCTCACGAATCGGGAATATTCGCTTGTATTTACACCTTATTTATGCCATAGTGGAGATCCGGGCGACGTCCACCGTCCGGATCAGAATGGAGGGTGGTCATGGAAACCACCGCAGAACACAACTCAGCACCGTTCTTGCCCGCAGTCGAGGTGCTTCCCGATCACCGGGCCGAGTGGCCTGACGACGCCGGCAGGGAGTACAGCCGCCTCTTGCGCGAGCTCAATTCCTGGAGCCGCGATCACGACTGGCCGATGTCGAGCAACTCGTGGATCGCCGAGGAGGCGGTGCGCCGGAGTTGGTAGCGCTGGTGCGCCAGACCGGATTTCAGGTCTCGGGGCGGCCCGAACCGGTTACGTTGATGAGGTCTTCGCCGATTTCTGAACCGGCTTCTGGCAATTTGTGTCTTCTCAATAAGGTGCTACATTTATTCAGATCAGATGATTTCTTTTTTTTGGAGGAGAGAAAATGTCTAAACGGGTCGTCACCGTTCGGGTGGTCTGTGCAGCGATTGGGCTCCTTTGGTTCAGCATCGAGGCGCCAGCCATTACCTTCAACGAGCCTGGTTTCAATCAGCAGATCGTGGCCCCTATTCCAGGTGGACCGAGTAACCACTTTGGCGGCGTCGTCATAGGTCCGGACGGCAACGCTTACGTTGTCGGCGGATTACGGCTCGACGCTTTTCGGGTCACACCGGCGGGCGTTGTGACGACCCTCATAGTCGGCGCGACAAATTATCCGCTCGGCGTCGGCATTGTCGGCAACACGCTCTATATCGGCCAGAGTTCTGGTCGCATCGATATCCTCGACATTTCGCTACCCGCTCCGACAGGTTCGGTTTTCACGACCGTGCCGGGCGTCCTCGGCGGCAACGGCAACGCTGACTTTGCAGTCGCACCGCCAGGCTTCGGCGCATTTGGCGGGCAGCTCATCGCGTGCAACGGTGGGGTCTACGCCATTCATCCCGTCACCGGCGTAAAGACCGACATCGTCGTCACCGGTGGAGGCCCCAAGTACTCGGCCCTCGATTTCGGGCCCGATGGAACCCTCTACGTCGCCGACTACAACGGAGCGCAGATTCTCACGGTCACATCCGCCGGCGTCGTGACGCCATTTGCGAGCCTGCCGGGTGCAGACCCCGACGGTTTGGCGGTCCACCAGGGCACCGGCGATATTTATGTTGCCAACTCCAACGGCAATACGATCATTAAGGTCACGTCCGGCGGTGTCGTCACGACCTTTGCGACCGAGGCGTACTTCGATGGGGGATACTATCCTTCCGGCCTGGCGTTCAACGGTGACAACACCGTGCTGTACTACCTGACGAACGAGGGCGCGTTCCAGCTCGCGGCTATCGACGGGTTTCCGGCCATAGCACCGTTGGCGCTCGGCGAGATCCCGACGATGGGTGAGGCCGGAATCGTGATCTTCGCCGTGCTTCTGGGCCTGGCGGCGGTCGCCATCATTCGCCGAAGCGTGATCTGAGAACTGGACTCCAGACCGGAGCTTCAGGAGTCGGTCAGAGACGTCGCCGCGTCGACGATCCGGTCGACATTCGGTAGCGCGGCGTCCTCGAGGCGACGCGCGTACGGGATGGTGTCCTCGACGCAGACTCGCGCGTAGCGCGGGCTGAGTGCGGCCTCGAGACAGAGAGCAGCCATCTCTCCCGCCAGGCCGAACTCGCGGTAGTCCTCATCGACCACCAGGAGTCGGCCGGTCTTGGTGACCGACCCGACAATTGTTGTCACATCGAGCGGGCGGAGTGAGCGAAGGTCGATGACCTCGCACGACACGCCGCTGCCGTCGAGCTTCGCGGCCGCCTCGAGGGCGCGGTGAACGCCGACTGCGACGGAGACAATCGTAACGTCGTTTCCGTCACGGCGTACGGCCGCCTTCCCGAACGGCGTCGCATGTGGCGGATCGGGTACCGGACCGGCGGCACCCTCGGCGGGCACATCAAAGGTCACGGTGTCGCGCCCGCCGCTACCGAGAAACTCCAACCACTCCTCCGACAGCAGCTTCGGTTCCATGAAGACAACCGGGCCATCGTGACTCAGGGCGGTGGTCATCAGGCCATAGGCGTCGGCCGGTGTCGATGCGACGACCACGGTCAGACCGGGGATCGACGCCAAGGACCCCCACAGGGACTGGCCGTGTTGGCCGCCATCACCGTACCAACCGCCGGACGGTGCACGGACGACGAGTGGGGCCTTCCATGTCCCGCCCGAGAAACCGTCGAGCTTGGCGATATGGTTGAGCACGGCATCGAAGGCGACGGCGATGAAATCGACCATGTAGAGCTCGACCACCGGCCGCAGGCCGGCCATGGCGGCGCCGGCTGCGGCGCCGAAAAACGCCGACTCACTGATCGGCGCGGCGAGAACCCGGTCGGCCCCGAATCGCGCCAGGAGTGGCGCTCTCAACATCGGCGTGTCCTCGCCGATAAGGACAACGGAATCGTCCCGCGCCATGGCGTCCTCGATGGCGCGATCGACCGCCCGGCCGAAGCTCAGCTCAGGCATTTCCGCCCTCCTCGACACCTTCGAGCGCAGCCTCAACTGCACTCTGTATCTCGGCTGCGACTTCGGTGTCGATCCGATCCCGCTCGGCCTGATGCTTCTTCATCGCCTTGCGAGCGGCCAGCATCGGATCACCCCGCCGTTCGCGGGCCGGGCCCCTCCGCGCCCTCGCCATCACCGACATCATCCGGGTCATCCCTCCCGCACGGTCCTTGAGGCCGCCGCCCCCGCGGGACGTGGCGGAGGAAAGAACCTTAGCGAAGGTGCTTTTGCCCTCGGCAAGCGGCTGCCTCGCCATCCGGAGCAGAGGATCGCCGAGGAAATGGCCGTCGAGCCGCGGACAGGTGGCGAAGAGGAATGTCGGACCCTTGCCGCGCCGAGCGAAATCGATCAGTTTTCCCGCCGCCTTGTGGACCGCACGAACATCACGGCCGTCGACCGACTCGGCGCGAAAACCGAATGCGCGAGCGCGATCGACGTGATTGCCGCCGGTCACAGCCTCGGAGTAGGTCGTGATCGCCCATCCATTGTCGATGCAGACGATGACCAAGGGCAGCGACCACGCGACCGCGAGATTGAGGGTTTCGAGCGCCATCCCCGAGTTCATGGCGCCGGTGCCGCTGAATGCGACCGCCACCTTGTTGGCGCGCAACCTTCGGTTGGCGAGCGCGAAACCGGCGGCGGTCGGCAACGAAGCGCCGACGATGCCCGACGTCGCCGCCATGTGCTCCTTCGAGAAGAGATGCATGTGGCCGCCTCGACCGCCGCAAAGCCCGTCCTCACAGCCCAGCAGCTCGCGCAGCATCGGTACCAGGGGAACCCCGCGAACGACAAGAGCCGGCGAGCAACGGTGGGTCAGAGCCAACCCATCGCCGTCACCGAGGTACGAAACGACCCCGGCGGCCACCGCTTCTTCCCCGGTTCCAAGGTGCATCTCGCCGGCGATCAGCCCACGTTGCCACAAATCCTCGACCGCGAGCTCGTAGCTTCGAGCACGTAACATCTGACGGTACAAGCCGGCAAGTTCCATGATGTCTCTGGGTTGAGGATAGCATCGTCGGTTGAATTAGGAATGAGGAATGAGGAATGGGGAATTTTCCGCCTCACAACGCGACGCTCTACCTTCAATCCTCGGAGCAACAGATCGGTAATCCACTTCGCTTAACAGTAGGGGGCGAGTGGGTGGAAATCCGAAATCCGAAATCCGAAATTCAAAATTTCGAAACCGGCGGGCGGGCTCAATCGTGGGCGGGGGCTCCTTCGGTGTGCGCTTTGACGATTCGCTCGAGCTGGTCGAGAGTACTGTCTTTTAAGGCAGGAATGAGGAGGGCCTCGAGCTTCCTGTGGAGCAGCCGCCATTCCTTTTCGCTCACGAGGACGGCGTTGCCCTTCATGCCCGTGATCAGAACCGGCCCGAGTCCGGAGCAGACCTGATCCAACACGAACTGGAATTCGTTCTGGGCATCGTTGCTCGGGACCCGTTGCATCGTCATTCTCGACCCCCTCGATTTACGAACCAAAGATGAGCAATTCTCGCTGGCGATATGCACCAATCTCTTGCGCTCTGGACGCTTGCGCCAATGCTCGAAATACCTCGCGGTATGCCTCCGCTTGTCGCAAGCACCAGAGCATGAAGATCTTGGCGCATTTCATCCGGCAGAATTACTCATCTTAGGTTCCATTGTCTCACTGGTGTCAAGGCGGCTCCAAATTCAGTTGGACACACATCGCGTGACGGATCTCCGACCTCAGATCGCCATCGTCGATAGTTCCGAGGGGAGCCACCAACCGTTTTTTGGCGATAGTACAGGTCTGGTGCGCCATCGCGATGGCGTCGCTCTCCAATCCGGCAGTCCCGGATCGCAACAACACCTCGTTGGGATAGACGCGGCGATCCGCCCGCCGGGTTGTGAGAGGCAGGACGGTCACCACAGGTAGGACCTCGTTGGCCGATTCTCGAGACACGACGAGGACAGGCCATGATCCACGCTCCCCGGAGCCGGGCGTTCCATCGATGTCGGTCGTGAAGACCGACCACTGTAACGGCGGCACAGAGATCAACGATTTCTGCCCTCCCCGTCGTCGGGATTTCCGAAATCGCTCAGGGCCCGATCGACGTCCTCGAGGAACTCCTGATCCTGGGATGCCTGGAGAAACGCCTCGGCCAGCAATGCCTCGCGGGCCCGGCTGATGCCGTCCGCGAGCGCCTGCTGGACGAAGGCGCTGTAGGAGGGTGCTGCGCCCTCCTGAACCACCGACCGCACCCCGTCGAGCAAATCTTCGGGCAGCGAGTAGGTGACCTTGCGCAACCGTTGTCGTGTCATGATTGGCGTCCCAATGGTATTGTAATAATTTATGGCATAGAAGGCAATACCAGCAGCCCACCCACCCAGGCAGTACGGCTTCCCCCACCCGCCCTCCCACGGCTAAACGGCTATACGGCAAAAAGATGATTCGGCGCGACCGCGACGTCAATCAGCATGTGCCGAATAGCCGTGGGCGGGTGGGCGGTAGAACCCGTATGGCCGTGCTAGTGGAGTGGAATCTGCGATAATGACTCCGAACAAGGCCATGGCACACCATACCGTCAGGCAGGGCTACCTCGACCTGGTTGAGCGCATCAACCGTTTTCCTCAGGGTGCGCCGCCATCGGAACTTCTCCACCGCATCCTGGAGATGCTGTTTTCCGAGCGCGAAGCGGAGCTGGTGTCACTGCTTCCCATCAGGCCGTTCACCGCTGAACGCGCAGCCCGGGTGTGGAAAATGCCGGTCGACTCGGCGCGGGTCGTTCTCGACGAGCTCGCCCACCGGGCGGTCCTGCTCGACATCGAATCAGAAGGGGGCACCACCTACGTCCTGCCGCCGCCGATGGCCGGCTTCTTCGAGTTTTCGATGATGCGGATCCGCGACGATCTCGACCAGAAAGTCCTGGCCGAGCTCTTCTACCAGTACCTCAACGTCGAAGAGGACTTCATCAAAAACCTGTTCACCGAAGGCGACACCCAGCTCGGCAGAACCTTCGTCGCGGAAACCTCGTTGCCGATCGATGGTGCGCTCGAAGTCCTCGATTTCGAACGGGCGAGCCACGTTGTCGAGAGTGCCACCCACATCGGTGTCGGCATCTGCTACTGCCGCCACAAGATGGATCACATGGACCGTGCCTGTTCGGCGCCGATGAACATCTGCATGACCTTCAACAACACCGCCGCTTCACTGACCCGTCACGGCCATGCCCGTGCCGTCGACACGGCGGAGTGCCTCGATCTTCTCACCGAGGCGCGCGATAGCGGTCTCGTCCAGTTCGGCGAGAACGTTCAACAGCGGGTCAACTTCATCTGTAACTGTTGCGGATGCTGTTGCGAGGCAATGATCGCGGCCCGCCGTTTCGGTCACCTGCACCCGGTCCACACAACCAACTTCCTCCCCGAGAACGATCCCGAGCTCTGCACTGGATGCGGCAAGTGCGTGGCGGCGTGCCCGGTCGAAGCCATGACCCTGGTGTCGGCAAACGATCCCGAAAAGCCCAAGCGCAAAGCCGCGAGGCTCGACACGGACCTGTGTCTCGGCTGCGGAGTGTGCGTCCCGGCCTGCCCGGAACACGGCATCACCCTGAAGCCACGTGAAGAGCGGGTGATCACGCCGGTCGACTCGGTCCGCCGAACGGTGACGATGGCCGTCGAACGCGGCACCCTGCAGCATCTGATCTTCGACAATCACGCCATCGCCAGCCACCGTGCGATGGCTGCAGTGCTCGGCGCCATCCTCCGGTTGCCGCCGATCAGGCGATCAATGGCGCAGGGCCAATTGGGATCTCGCTATCTCGAAACCTTGATCGAGTGGAACGAGAACCGAACAGCCGCCCAGATACCAGATGCCTGATGCCAGACGCGATATACCAGATG
Source organism: uncultured Thermoanaerobaculia bacterium (assembly GCA_964423595.1). Taxonomy (GTDB): domain Bacteria; phylum Acidobacteriota; class Thermoanaerobaculia; order Thermoanaerobaculales; family Sulfomarinibacteraceae; genus Sulfomarinibacter. The sequence continues at coordinate 18,991 of CAYRFI010000078.1, forward strand.
CCGGATGACAACCGGCTCTCCCCTACCCAGGGTGGGTGGAGGGTTCTGGTATCTGGGATCCGGTATCTGGGATCGGGTTGGTTGGTGGGAGGCCGAAGCCTGCCGGGTATTTCGCCCAGAGTGTTGCAACCTCATCGCTGGGGCGCAGAACTGGCTTGATGAGAAACCACACCACCACCGCGACAAAGAGGATGGTCGACAGGATGCTGCCCTCGAGCCCGAACTCACCGCCAGTGATCAGCTCGGATCCGGTTGGCGCCATCACGAACAGCTGATTCTCGATCTTGATGCCGCTGACATCGAATCCCCACAGCCAGCTTTGGGCGAGATTCCACGACACGTGAAGCGCGATCGGCAACCACAGACGCCGGGTTTGGAAGTAAAGAACCGTGAGCAAAACCGACGCCAGAAAGATGTTGATGATACCGACAATCGTGACATCGGGATTGCTCCCGTGACCCCAAGTGAAAACGACGCAGAGGAGGATGCCCGCAATCCAACGCCGGCTTCCCTCGGCCAGGACCTGCAGCGGATACCCCCGAAACATGAGCTCCTCGACCGCGGCTGCGAGGGTGAAGAGCACCAGAAAGAACGGCAGGGCTCCAAGACTGGCCCCCGGATCTGGAGACAGTGCAAGTGAGACCGATCCGGTGAGAACCAGAATGAGGACCAGAAAGCCGGTGACGATCACACCCGCGACCAGTCCGATCACCAGTTCGCGCAGCCAACCTCGGTTCAAACTCAGACCCAGAAGCGCCGTCGGACGCCGATCGAAGAATCGCAGCATCCCCAGACCACCCAGGAACAGTGCCAGGCTCCCGACCACCCAAACCAGGGTGTGGGTCCACGAGAGAAAGTCGGCCTCGGGCGCATCGGGGAAAAAGAGCTTGAGCGGCGTGCTGATCGCCTTTCCGACCACCAACACCGCGATGGCATAGACCGCGAGCCGCCAGCCCGCGCGCCCGTAGCCGAAACGGTTGCGAAAGGTGCGCCTGATCAGGCCCGGCTGCATGGGTGCCGGGGCGGACAACTCTTCTTCGCGTTGAGGCTCGAGGTCTTGATGATCTTCCACTGGCCCTCCCGGTACCGCTCTTACGTGCCCTCATACCCGCAGGTTTCTCAAAAACACTCGACCATGATCCGGGGTTCGACCATAATCGTCAGACTCACCGTCGGCAAGCCGGCGGCAATTGGAGGGCGCAGTGACCATTCAGATCACGAGCGATGACCGTGAGCGGATTCGATCGCAGTTTCCGGCCCTGGCGGGCGACACGGTGTATTTGGAAAACGCGGGCGGCTCGCAGGTGCCGGCGGTCGTTGCCGACAGCATCCGTGACTACATGCTCACCAGCTACGTTCAGCTTGGCGCCGGTTACCCCCTGTCCCACCGGGCGACGAAGATCGTCGATGGGGCCCACGATTTCGTGCGATTGATGATGAATGGCACAGACGGCAAGGTCATCCTCGGCCCGTCGACGTCGGCCCTCCTGCAGATGCTTGCCGGGTGCTACGCACAGGTCTTGAGACCGGGTGCGGAGATCGTCGTTGCGCAGACGGGTCACGAGGCCAACATCGGCCCGTGGAAAAAGCTCGACCGGCTCGGATTCGAGCTCCGTTGGTGGGAGATGGATCCCGCCACGTGCACGTGCCCACTGTCCGATCTCGAGGAATTGCTCTCGGACCGGACCGCGTTGGTTGCCTTCCCGCACGTTTCGAACCTGCTCGGCGAGATCGTCGACGTCGAAGGCATCACGGCGCTCGCTCACGCGGCCGGCGCGCGGGTAGTTGTCGACGGGGTCGCCTATGCCCCTCACCGCGCCATGGATGTCTCGGCGTGGAACGTCGACTGGTACGCCTACTCGACCTACAAGGTCTACGGCCCGCACATGGCGGCGCTGTGGGGACGTCGGGACGCGCTCACCGAGCTCCGCGGTCCCAACCACTTCTTCATTGGCGACGATGAGCTGCCGTACAAGTTCGAGGTCGGTGGCGTCAACCACGAGGGCTGCGCCGGCCTTCTCGGGTTGCGCGACTACCTGGCGTTCGTGGTCGGTGACACGGATCCGACCGAGCTTGATCGGCCGGCAATAGAACGCGCCTTCGATCTGATGTCGGCTTGCGAGCTGCCGCTGCAGGCGAAGCTGCACGAGTACCTGCGATCGCGTGATGACGTCCGCATCATCGGTCCCACCGACAACGGCACATCGAGGGTCGGCACCATCAGCTTCGTACACAAGGCCAAGAGCTCGGCGGAGATCACCGCCGCGGTTGACCGCTCCGGCATCGGCATCCGCCATGGACACATGTACGCCTATCACCTGTGCGAGGCGGCCGGCCTCGACCCCAAGGACGGTGTCGTCCGCACGAGCCTGGTGCACTACAACACGCCGGAGGAGATCGAGAGGCTGATCGAGGTCTTCGACGCCGTGCTGGGCTAGCGCATATCTCACCAACTTCCTGCTGCGGACGCCGATGCACCGCACCCAGCGGTGTTTTCTCGCCTCGGGGTGCTCGACGTACTG
>CAYRFI010000079.1:0-20899 GCA_964423595.1 uncultured Thermoanaerobaculia bacterium
CTCGGCAACTGCTACCACTACCAGCTTCGAGGCGCCCATCCCAAGCTCGAGGAAATGGCACCTGCAATCGAGGAGAGAATGATCGATCTTCACGGTGAGAGACGCCCGTTCAGGCGTGAGACAGTGACGATTGAAGAGGCGGAGAAGCACTGTCGGGAGCGCGGTTGTGACGACAAACTGCAGTTGCTGGCAACCCGCCGATCCTCGACAGTTCACACAATCAGCTGCGGAGATTTCGTTGATCTGGCGTATGGGCCGTGCGCCCCTCACACGGGATGTTGCCCGACCTTTGGCGTGATGCCGTTCGAGGACGGGCTCCTGCTGCGGTTTCCTCGGCGAGCCGACCGAAACCACCTCCCCAACTTCACGCCTCGCCAGCTCCTCTACAAGACCTATGTCGAGACCCGACGCTGGCAGGAACTTCTTGGTGTGCAGAATGTCGGTCAGCTGAATCGACTGTGTCTTGAAGGTAGCAGCGGCCAACTTATCCGAATCGCGGAAGGGCTGCACGAGAAGAAGATCGCCCAGATTGCGGACGAGATTCTCTCCCGAAGCCCGCGGGTTCGCCTCGTGACGATTGCCGGCCCTTCCTCGTCAGGTAAGACGACCTTTGCCAAACGATTGGGTATTCAACTGTGGGTCAACGGCATCGACATGGTCACATTGTCGCTCGACAACTACTACGTCAATCGCGAGGCAACCCCCCGCGACGAGCAGGGGCGACTCGACTTCGAGGCTATCGAAGCAATCGATCTCGATCTCTTTCACCGGCACCTCGCTGACCTTCTGGCCGGCAAAGAAGTCATGACCCCGCGTTTTGATTTCGTGACCGGCCGCCGCAAGCCGGATGTTGACTCTGTTCCTCTGCGGCTGGCAGATCACCAGGTGCTGTCGATCGAGGGGATTCACGGTCTCAACGACCGGCTGACCCAGACCGTGCCGCGTGGCCAGGTCTATCGGATCTTCATTTCGGCACTCTCGCAGTTGGCGATCGACGATCACAATCGCATCTTCACCGCGGACGCCCGACTGGTGCGGCGAATTGTTCGCGATCGTCTCTTCCGGGGTTTCACCGCCGAACGGACCCTGGATCTGTGGGAGACGGTGCGGCGCGGGGAGGGAAAGTGGATCTTTCCCTTTCAGGAGCAGGCAGACGTGATGTTCAACTCGGCCCTGGTCTACGAACCGGCGGTGCTCAAGGTCTTTGCGGAAAGGTTCTTGCTCCACGTGCCGAGGACGAACCCGGCCTATACCGAGGCCTTCCGCCTCCTCAAACACCTTTCGATGTTTGTGCCCATCTTCCCAGATGAGGTGCCGCAGACGTCGATTCTGCGAGAGTTCATCGGCGGCTCCTCGTTCAAGTATTGATCGTGGATCAAGAGACCCGTGCTGGAGCCGTTGCGGAGCTGCTCGGGGTCGAATACCCGGACGCTGTCACCGAGCTCGACCACAGGTCACCGTGGGAACTTCTGGTGGCAACGGTCCTATCTGCCCAATGCACCGACGTGCGGGTCAACCAGGTGACGCCAGAGCTCTTTGCTCGCTGGCCGCGGCCGGAAGATATGGCGTTGGCCTCTCAGGCAGACGTTGAAAATGCGATCCGATCGACCGGGATGTTTCGTCAGAAGGCCTCCTCGCTGCGCGCCGCGGCCGAAATCATCGCGACCGAACATGGCGGCGATGTCCCCAAAGATCTGGACGCGTTGGTCGCGCTGCCCGGTGTCGGCCGCAAAACTGCCAAGGTGGTGCTCGGCGAGGGTTTCGGGATCGCGGCCGGAGTGACGGTCGATACCCACGTGCGGCGGCTTGCCCGCCGTCTCGGTCTGACCCGCCTCGAGGACCCGGAAAAGATCGCCGCCGAGCTGGAGGCTCTGCTGCCAAGGGAAGAGTGGATCAGATTCTCGACCCGGCTGATCCTGCATGGGCGCCGGGTGTGTAGCGCGAGAACTCCACGATGCGAAGAATGCGTGTTGTCTGAGGTGTGCCCCCGCGTCGGGGTGTGATCGAAATACCGATCTATCCCGTTCCCGTTCCAGTTCCCGTTCCCGTTCCCGAGTGGGCCACGATTTCTCCGACCTCGAGGATTGAGAGTTTAGAGTCTCAAGGCACGAGCTCGCGGCCGCAACCGTGTTGTAACCGCGAAGACGCAAAGGCCGCCAAGGTCAATCGCCAAGAGACGTTTAAAAAACCTTCGCGACTTCTTTGCGCTCTTTGCGTCTTTGCGTTTCCATCGTGCGCTGAAGGTAGCGAGATCAGGCCGTCACTGCAAACAGCGTCGGCCAGGGTGGCTCATCAGGCACGGAAACGGAGACGGGCACGGATACGGAACTGACTAATCGGAATTGGGGCGAGTTCGCCACCGCCGATGCATCCAAACCCACTGCTCGGGGTGGGCGCGTATCTGACGCTCGATGACGGCGGTCGCCGAGGCGGTCAGCTCTTCGACCCGGTCCTCGAGTGAACCGTCGGCCGGCAGCGGCAGGGGAGGGTGGATTTCGGCCTTGTGAGTGCCGTCCGGTCGGCGGTGGATGAAGCCCGTCACCATCGGGCAATGTTTCCGGATGGCCAGCATGGCGCCCCCGGAGGGCGTCCAGGCGGGCCGTCCGAAGAAGGGGACAAAAACCCCGGGAATATCCCGGATATCCTGGTCGATGAGCAACGCGGCGACCCGATTCCCGGCCAACGCTTGGATCATCTTTTTCCCTGCCGCCGGCCCACGGAGGATGATCTCGGTGCCGAAGCGGCCTCGCAGGGTCGTGACGATTCGATCGATGCGGGGGTCGTCGAGCTCGCGCGCGGCGGTGGTCAGGGGGACGCCCGCGATCGGTAACCTGGCGCAGAAGAGCTCCCAGTTTCCGCAGTGGCCGGTGGGGAAGATGACGCCACGTCCGTCCTCGAGGGCCTCGAAGAAATTTTCGACGCCCTCCAGGGTGCACAGATTCTCGACATCCTGAGGCCGCGCGTGCCACAACCAGGCTACCTCGGCGAGCATAAGGCCGAAGTGGCGTGCGCATCCGCGCTCAATGGTTTGGCGTCGGTTCTGGTCGAGGTCGGGGAAGGCAATTTCGAGATGGGAGCGAATCCGCATTCGGCTTCGGGGCAGCAAACCCAAAGCGGTTCGACCGAGGGTCAGACCGATCGGCCTGGAAATGGTCAACGGGAGCCTTCCTCCGACACCGAGGAAGCTCCTGAGGCTGGCGTAGAGCACGAAGCTTCCGGCGCGGGAGGTCATGGCGCGAGTGTAACCGTTTTTCGATGAGGTGGAACCACGGAGGCACACAGGGCACAGAGAGTGCAGAGAGCCACTCACCGACGTCGCAACCACGAAGACACAAAGACACAAGGGCCACCCACCCTCCCGCCCACACGAAGAGGCGGACTCTGACCTTGAGAAAAGATACCGCTCTTTGGCGGCAGAACGACAGGCGATCAATCAATGGCCTGTCGCCGGTGAGAAGCTCGCGAGCTCCGAAAGAGAGCTTTCGTCGTCGCTTCGCTTCTCACCGGCCACGCGTTGAAAGCGCGTCGTTTCTGCCGTTCTTCTATGTCGTTAGGTCGAGGGAGGTTCCTTCACCAGCTTCCGAATAAACGAAGGGTGGCGAGGCCTGCGCTCAGAGAGCGCAGGCTGTTGGGCCGGGTCAATACGACGGACGCTTGTGTTCGGAGCAGTGGCCCGGCCCAACAGAAGCTGGCCGCCATTTGGCGGCCAGGACCTCGCCGCACAGAACAACCCAGAGAAACACCCTCTGCGACTCTGCGTCTCCGCGCCTCTGCGTTTTTGGGTGGGTGGGTGGCTTTGTGATTTCTTAGTGTCTTGGTGTCTTTGTGTTTGCGATGTGGGTGGTCGGGCGGGCTCCGTGTCCTCTGTGTCTCTGTGGTTTGTGCGTCACCCCTTCCAGGCTTCGATGCGAGTGATGGTCGCCAAGCCGTCGTCGATCTCTACCTCGTCGCCTGGCGTCCGTCCGAGCATTCGTTGCGCGAGCTCCGAACCGTTGGCGAAGATCCGTCGGCCGACGTCCGCGTCCCACGTGCCCAGAATCGTGATCGGCTCCAGCGTTACGCCGTCCTTGCCTTCGAGATGAATCACGGTGCCGATGTTGACGGCCGAGATATCGGCGGCGCCCGGCTCGAGGATGCGGACCACTGTCAACTCCTCCTGGAGCTTTGCCGCACGTGCCGATTGCAGCTCCTGCCGGTCGCGAAGCATGTGATACTCGAAGTTCTCCCGCAAATCGCCCTCGGCTGCAGCGGCGTTGATTCCCTTGAGGGTCTTCGGAATTTCCACCTCGAGAAGGTTGCGCAGCTCCTCCCGCTTCGCCTCGACTGCCGCCCTCGTCGCTGCCAAAACCGGCTGTGCTTCGGTGGTGGATCCTCGTTGTTGGTGCTGTGCCGCCTGTTCCACAAGGCGTTGACGTTGCGGCTCGACGGAATCGAGACGCGAGATCCGCTGGCTGAAGCGTGACGCTTGCTGCGCGTTCGCCGACTCCATGAGAAGGCGAATCGCCACCTTGCCGCCATCGAGGAGCCCCTTGGCGCGACCACGGAGCGACGCGAACTCCTTGCGTGTAATGGCGTCGGGGAGCTTCTCCAGGAGCGACGGTGTCATTCGGGTTCGGACGGCCTGAGGACAGTCGTCTTCGGACATCGATTCGCACGCCCATACAAACTGGGCCGGGTGGCTGGAGTGGTTGCGGAAAACGGCCTCAAAAGCCTCGTCGACGAGAGATCCGTGTCCTGCGGTTTCAAGCTGAACCGCGATCTCGGACAAAAGCGGGGCGCTTTCTTCGTGGAGCAGCCACTCTCCCCAGATCTCCGGCCAGCCCTCGGAATCTCTGTCGACGATCGCCCGGAGCGCTTCCAAACGAGAGCCCCGATCGGCTATTCCCGTCAGGAGGACGAGAGGTTCAGTCTGCTGGAGTAACCGTTGGCGGATTGCGGCGGCGTCGTCGGCGCCGCCGGGGACGGATACCAGAACCCCGGCCATCTGCCACGCGATTCCCGGCTGCGAAGACTCGAGCGTCGAGAGGGATTCCATGATCGCGGAAGCCGCCGCCGCCGCGGTGTCGTGGCCGCGGTCGGCAAGACGTCGCGCGATGGCTGGTTGGTCGGCGGGCGCTGCCGTGCGGAGCTCTTCGAGCAGAGCTTCGTCGGCGCTTTCGGCACTGTGGCTGGCCGAATAGCGGAGTCGTGATCCCGAGCCCGAGGAGAGGACTCGAGGGTTCTTCCTCGCTTTTGACCACCAGGAGGTCCACTTTTCAGCTGGGAGCAGCCCATCGAGTGCAGCCTTGATTTCGCTGACGCCCGACGGCGCACCAAGGCTCTCGAGGATCTCGGCCAACGCCGCCCCGGGCTCGTTTTCGACGAAGTCTGCGAGTTCTCCCGGAATCTCGACCTTACGGCGCCGGAAATCGCCTTCGGGTAACGGACGGAGATGGCGTCTGGCTGCGCCGAATGGGATCGACACGGGGCGTGAGCTACCGAGGTCGACCTTGATGTTTTCGAGCCGGAGGTTGAGGTCGACCACGCGACCAACCCCTTGGCCCACGACCTCGACGACCGTCCCCAGATCGTGATCGAGCCAACACTCCGCAGCTTCGAGCTCCTCGAGTGGTCGCCGCGCCTTCATCATCGGATAACGGTCGAGCACGGCCTCGAGGGAAGGGCTTTCAGATCGTACTCTCGAGAACGCCGCGACCATCCTTTCGGTCAATTCGGTCGGCGGTTTTGGACTCGTGAGCCGGACCAATTCCCGAAGTGCCGCGAGAGCCTCGGCGGGATCCGCACTCTCCTCGAGCGCGTCCGCAAGCAGTTCGAGAAGGGTTCGCGCCAGGTTCTTCCGACCCCCCTTCCAGATCAGGCGCCGAACCTCGAGAAGCTCTGCGGTCGGAATCGGCCTCGCGTCCAGTTCCTCTAGCCACATCTCTTCGAGGCGGTTCCAATCTCCCGCTTCGAGGGCCTCGGCAAATTCAGGTCTGATCTCGATGGTCTCCGTCATCCGCGCGCTCCATCACCTCTGTCGGGCCGAGAATTGTAGCAGCCCTTTGAATCGCTTTGCCACGATACCCAGGTCAGGATTTCTCTTGGTGTTCTTGGTGACTTGGTGGTGAGTCGGACGGCGTTCAGCTCTTGGCCTGCGAGGAGGGAATCCGCAGCACGTCGCCGGGATAGATGCGGGAGGTCTGGAGCCCGTTGGCGCGGAGCAGCTCGGAAATCGAGACGCCGAAACGGCGAGCGATATCGTACAGAGTGTCACCCTTCTGCACCCGGTAGGTTCCTGGTTCGCTGGCCGCGCGTTCCGGCGCGGACCTCTCCACTGGGGCAGGGATACGAAGCTCCTTGCCGGGATAGATGCGGGAGCTCCGGAGCCCGTTGGCTTGCTTGAGGGCGCTGACGGAAACGCTGTAATCGCTGGCGATGTCGTACAGGGTGTCACCCGCGCGCACGGTATGGGTCGTACCGCTGTCTCGAGTGGGCGGTTGGCGAGCCGGTGGGGTGTAAGTCGATGCACCGTCCGGGATATTCAGATGCTGGCCCGGCCTGATCACGTCACGCCGCGAAAGCCCGTTGGCGGCGCACAAACTGTCCACCGAAACCGAGAATCCGGTTGCGATGTCCCACAGAGTGTCGTTTCGTTGCACGACGTAGACTCCGCCGTCCGCGGTCCTCGAAGGTCGAGCGGACTCTGTCCTCATCTCGGTTCCGAAACGCGGCACAATGAGGCTCTGGCCGGGTCTGATGAGACTGCCGCTCAGTGCATTGGCCTGGCGAATGGCGCTGACGCTCGATCCATACTTGCGGGCGATTGCATAGAGGCTGTCTCCGCTGCGGACAGTGTGGATCATGCGCGGTGCCCATTGATTTCGCGGCGTCGAACTGAGGGTCGCTTCCGCGGACGCGGTTGAGCCGGGAGGCAGACGAAGAGTGGTGGCGCTCCGCGCTGGAGTCAGGTCACGACGAATGGCTGGATTGAGTTCGCGAAGTTCATCGAGAGGTATCCCCGATTCGTTGGCAAGAAATTGAAGATCGAGGGCATCAGGTATCTCGATCGTGTCGAAGTCCCACGGTTTGTCGATGGGCGGATTGAAACCATACTTTTCGGGTTGTTTGGCGACGATGACCGAGGCGATGAACGCTGGCACGTAGTTTCGCGTTTCACGCGGCAAGTATTGGCGGAGGGTCCAATAATCCGTGCTGCCCGAGCGCCGAATGGCTCTTCGAACGTTACCGGATCCCGAGTTGTAGGCGGCCAGTGCTAGATACCAATCGTTGAATTGGTCGTAGAGATCCGAGAGGTAGGCAACTGCGGCCTGGGTGGAACGCTCCGGATCGCGCCGCTCGTCGATCAACGTACCAACATCGAGTCCATAGTGGCGACCGGTCGATGAGATGAACTGCCACATCCCGTGTGCACGGGCGCGAGAGTAGGCCTTGACCGAAAAGGCAGACTCAATCAACGGCAGGTATGCCAGATCCTGCGGAAGGCCGGCTTCGGCGAATTGGGATCGGATCATGGGCAGATATTCGCCGGCTCGTGCAAGGCCGGTCTCGATGCGCCGGTGATACTCACTGGAGGACACCATGGCTTCGAGGAATAGCTCGACCGTCGAGTTGAGCATCAGCGGGAAATCACTGGGCGGCAAAGGGCTGTCGACTGAAGCTTCGTTGACCGCACTGTCGTTTATGTAGAGGTCGATCGGGGGCAGCAAGACGAACGCTTCGGTGTCCTCGATTTCGTCGTCGACGGGCAGCAGGGCCGCCTCGATCTCATCGGCCTCGTCGATCAGCTCGGCAAGATAGTCGAGATATCGGGCCCCGGGCGAGTAGCCGGTGGGAGTCTCCAGCACGACGCAGAGCGCTTCGTCGCTCCAGGCGATCGCTTCATCTCCATGGCCCTCGCTCTTCATGCGCTGCGCCTCCGCCATGAGATCGTCGGCGAGATCGCGGGTTGACTCCTCCCATTGACGGTAGGATATGGCAGAGTTGTCCACAACAGAGCCGGCTTCGTTTGACGGATTCTGGGTCGTGCTGCAGGCTGCGAGCATCAGGGCTGGCGCCACCACGATCAGCAATCGCCAGTTCGACCTGGTGGTCGTTCGGGTCAACGAAGGTTCTCCAGATCCAGAGAGAATCGCAAGCACAGTTTTTTGAGCGCAGTCGCGTCCTCGATTTCGACCGACACGGGCTCGAATGAGTGGATCGTATCTCCGCCCTCGTTCTGGATTCTGATTGCGATCTGCATGCCGCGCATGGTCTTGAAGATATCCGAGTTCACGGCCTTTTCGATTTTCCGACGCAACTCCCTGGACTGTTCGGTTTTTCCGGATATGAGCGAGTCGAGATCGAGATCCGGTGCGGAGGTTTCGGGCTGCTTCCCGCTGATGCGCATCGTTGCCTGTTTTCTGAGGCCATCAAGCTCGGCAAGGATATCCAATTGATTGGAGACCTGGACTCGCTTGACCTGTGGCGGCTCGGCTAGTCCGGCGCCGGTCTCGGCGTCGAACTCGACGTTGATGACTTCTGGTTCTTCGACAGCCCCTTCGCCGACCTTGGTGACCTCTGCGTCTGGGAACGGCTGCCCAATCCCGTCGTCGATAGGAGCGGTCGGAGCCTGGACCGTCATGCCGCCTGCCGCGGCCGTGGGCTCCTCCGACGCAGGAGGAACCTTCACGGCTTGATTCTCTGGTGCGGCCGTCCCAGAGACGGATTCAGCCTCTGGCCCAGCGGCCCGATTGCCGACCCCTTCCTCGGCGGCTCGAGCAAGGGACTTGGCCGAGATCGGTGGTGCGGGTTGTGGTGGTCTGACCGGACGCACCGAGGGGGCGGAGATTTTTGTAGTGGTCGTCGTCTCTTCGGGCGCGGCCATCCGTACCTTGAGCTTCTTCAACGTGAGCTTGGTAATTTCCTTGAGAGTCGTGATGACCCCTTCACCATTGACTGCAGAGGCCTCCTGGTACTTGAAAAGCCTATCGGGATTGAGGTCTGTGTTGAGCTCATCAATCGTCAGGATATTGCTGAGATCTCGCTTGTTGTACTGAAGAACGATCGGGACTTCCGAAACTTCGAGCCCGAACTCCTGGAGGTTTTCCACCAGGCTTTGAAAGCTTTCGACATTTGCGTCGCGCATCGGGCGCTGCGAATCAGCCACGAAGACCAACCCATCAACACCCTTCAGCACCAACTTTCGCGTCGTGTTGTAAAACACCTGACCTGGCACCGTGTAGAGCTGGAGCCTGGTCTTGAAGCCGCCTATGGTACCGACCTCGATTGGCAAGAGATCGAAAAACAGGGTCCGGTCCGACTCCGTCTCGAGTGACACCATTTCGCCGCGCGATTCGGGAGAAGTTTTTGCATAGATATAACTGAGATTGGACGTTTTCCCACACAAACCAGGACCGTAGTAAACGATCTTGGCCGCCATCTGCATTGTTGCCCAGTTGAAGAAAACCATGCCAATATTGCGATCTTGTCCGCAAATTCCAAGCTAACACAATGCCCCGCAACGGTCAATCATCACAGTCGGTTGCGGATTTTTTCGAATATTTCGGAGCCGCCGGCACGGCTCTGAGGCGGGGATTTTTGACGATCGACGATGATACAATTGAGCGGGTCGGTCCGAGCGTTCCCGGTGTGCTATCAGTATCTTCCCCGGCCGCTGGTGGCAGGGCGGATTGGCTGAAGATTGATCAGGAGTTTGAGATGGAACTGAGCAGGAGGGCGCTTTCCGTTCTCTATGCGGTGGTGGAGCTTCACATCCGCTCCGGTGATCCTGTCGCTTCAAAGCAGGTTGCCCGCCACTCTGGGCTCGGTCTGTCTCCAGCAACCATGCGCAGTGTGATGGCTGAATTAGAGGAGGGCGGTTACCTGTGCCGCGCTCACAGCTCCGCCGGCCGCGTCCCTTCGGACCGGGGTTTCCGTCACTATGTCGATGCCCTCCCGCGACGCAACGGCCCCACGCTCACGATACGGCGTGAGATCCAACAACGGATGGCGGCGATGCGACGGGAACTGTTCGAGGATGTCGAATGGGTCGCCCGTCTCATTGCTGAGGCGACCAGGGAGGCGGGGGTTGCCGTGAGGCCGATTGGCGATGGACCAATGCTCGAAGCCGTTTCGCTCGTCTTGCTCGACAACAATCGGGTTTTGGGCGTTATTGTCACCGACGACGGCGCAGTCGAGAAACGGGTGCTCGAGCTTGCTGGTGACCGCACTCGAGAGCGCCTCCTCGCCCTTTCGAATTTCCTGACCAGCCACCTTGCAGGGCTGTCGATACGGGAGGTCGAATCGCGCATCGATGTATTGTGTCCTGGGAAAGGCAACGCGGGCCCGAAAGACCTGCAGGTGGAAGCACAGGAAATCGCGCGCCAGCTCTTTTCGACCGACGATCGGGATGTGGAGGTATGGGTTGCGGGTACGGACAATCTACTGGCGACCTCGGACTTTGTTGATATCGAGCGAGTTCGATCGCTGTTGACGACTCTTCAGGATCGCGCGCGAATCGCCAAGGAGTTCAGGAAAGCGTTTGCGCACGGCCGTACGCAGGTCTTGATTGGTGAGGAATCGGAGGCTACTGCACCCGGTAATCTGGGAATGGTGGCAACGTTGTATTTCAGGGACAGACGAAGAGCCGGAGCGGTGGGCGTTGTCGGTCCACGAAGAATGGACTACGAGCGGATCGTTCCGGTTGTGGAATACATTGGGGATACGTTGACGCAGATGCTGGAAACGCCAGGAGCGATCGATGCCTGAGGACAAAGGACTCCCAGTGGATCCTATGCAACCCGACGAAGATATTGAAATCGAGTTCATCGACCAGGAAGCCGGGAACTCCGAGGTTGATGTTGCGTCGCAGCCGGAGGGCCTCGAGGTGGTGCCTGGACCAGCGGTCGAAGAGGAGGCAGAGCACCTCAAGGCAGAGCTCGACCATGTGCGGGACATCTATCTTCGTAAACTGGCTGAGTTCGACAATTTCCGCAAGCGGGTCGAGCGGGAACGTGAGGAAAATCGGCTCGCAGGGGTCGAGGAGATGGTGCGGGAGCTTTTGCCGGTGCTCGACAATTTCGAGCGCGCGCTGCAGCACGCGGAGGACGACAGCGGCGCCTTTCAACAGGGCGTCGAAATGATCGCCAAACAGCTTTGGGACACCCTCGAACGCCGGGGTGTTCAGGAGATCAACCCGGCCGGGCAGCCATTTGATCCGGAGATTCACGAGGCGGTGCAAAGGGTCGAGGACGGTCAACACCCTCCGGGAACGGTGGTCTGGGTCATGCTCAAGGGCTACACCATGGGTGATCGCCTCGTTCGGCCCGCGATGGTCGGGGTTGCTGTCGAACCAGACAGCGACTCGAATGGTGGGGGAGGCGCGCCGTGAGCAAGATCATCGGCATTGACCTTGGAACCACCAACTGCTGTGCCGCTGTCGTCGACGTCACCAAACCAGTCGTGATCCCGAACCGGGAGGGGGCGCGAACAACCCCATCGGTGGTCGCTTTCACGGCCGCAGGCGAGCGCCTGGTGGGGCAGATCGCGCGGCGTCAATCGATGACCAACCCCCAAAACACGGCCTACGCCGTCAAGCGACTCATCGGACGACGTTACGACTCGGAAGAGGTGCGGTGGGCAAGAACTCTGGTTCCATACGCGATCGTCGAGGCCGACAACGGCGATGTCTGCGTGGAAATCCTCAGCCGGGCCTATAGCACGCCGGAGATCTCGTCATTCATCCTGCGCGAGATCAAGGAGTTTGCCGAGGAGTTTCTCGGTGAGGAAATCACCCAGGCGATCATCACCGTCCCTGCATACTTTGACGATAGCCAGCGCCAGGCAACCAAGGATGCCGGTACCATTGCTGGACTCGAGGTGCTGCGTATTATCAACGAGCCGACGGCGGCATCGCTGGCCTACGGCTTCGGCAAGGACAAGAACGAGACCATCGCGGTCTACGACCTCGGTGGTGGGACCTTCGATATCTCGGTGCTCGATATCGGCGACGGGATCTACGAGGTCAAGTCAACTGCGGGCGACACGTTCCTCGGGGGCGAGGACTTCGACTCTAGAGTCATGGAGCACCTGCTCCAGGAGTTCAAAAGAGAGACCGGGCTTGATCTGTCTGACGACATGATGGCGATGCAGCGCATCAAGGAGGCCGCAGAGGCAGCCAAGTGCGAGCTCTCCAGCAAAGATGAGACCGATATCTCACTTCCGTTCATCGCCGCGGATCACACAGGACCGAAGCACCTCCAAGTTCGGCTCACCCAGAATCAGCTCGAGGGCCTGGTGGCCGATCTCGTTGAGCGGACCCTCGAGCCGTGTCGAAACGCGCTCGAAGCGGCACGCCTCGAACCCGAGCAGATCGAAGAGGTCATCCTGGTCGGTGGACAGACCCGCATGCCGCTTGTCCAGAAGACGGTCACCGAGTTTTTCAAGCGCCCGCCGAACCAGGATATCAATCCGGACGAGGTCGTGGGGATCGGCGCCGCCATTCAGGCCGGAATCCTCCAGGGCGAGGTCAAAGACCTGATTCTGCTCGACGTCACGCCGCTGTCGCTGGGCATCGAGACCCATGGTGGGCTGTTCACGAAGATCATCGAGCGCAACTCCACCGTGCCGACCAAGAAGTCTATGATCTTTACAACCGTTGGCGACAATCAGACCACGGTCAACGTGCATGTGTTGCAGGGCGAGCGTGGCATTTCCAGCGAGAACCGGTCGCTCGGTCGCTTCGACCTGGTCGGAATTCCTCCCGCCCCACGTGGTGTGCCTCAGATCGAAGTCACGTTCTCGATCGATTCGAATGGGATCGTCAATGTCGGGGCGCGCGATCTCGCCACTGGCAAGGAGCAAAGCATCGAGGTCAACCCAGCGGGCGGTCTTTCCAAGGCCGAGATCGATTCGCTCATCGCGGAAGCGGACAAGTTCCGCAAGGATGATCAGGAGCATCGCGAGATCCGCGAGCTGCAGAACCGTCTCGAGGGCCTGCTCTACACCAACGAGCGTGTCGTGCGGGAGTTTGGTGCGGGCCTGAGTGCGGACGATCGCGAAGAGGTGAGGGCGACCCTCAACCGAGCGAGGAAAGCCCTGACCAGCGAAGAAAGATCGGTCCTCGAGGAAGCAATTTACGCGGTCCAGGATGCCGCGCAGATCCTGACCCACGTCATCATGCTCGACCCGGTGGCGGCGCTCGGCGGAGAACTCAAGATGAACCCGGATGCGCCGGGCGGCGACGTTGTCGATGCAGACAGTGAAAGCGAGTCACAGGATTAGATGACCACCGGAACCCGGCGAGATTATTACGATATTCTCGGTGTCAATCGAGATTCGTCGACAAGCGATATCAAAGCGGCCTATCGTCGGCTGGCTGTGCAGTTTCACCCCGACCGAAACCCCGACGACCCCGATGCCGAGGAGAAGTTCAAGGAGGCTTCGGAAGCCTACGCCGTGCTGTCGGATACCGACAAGCGGGCGCGTTATGACCGGTTCGGCCACCAGGGCCTCGGAGGCGAGGGGTTCACCGGCTTCGACCCCAACGCGTTCGGCGATTTCGCTGACATCCTTGGCGATCTCTTCGGGTTTGGTGACATCTTCGGCGGCCGAAGGCGACGCGGGGGTCAACGGTCGCGCCGTGGGCACGATCTTCAGTACACCCTGAGGCTCAGCCTCGAAGAGGCCGCGACTGGAGTCGAGCGGTCGATTCGCGTGCCGCGGTTCGAAGACTGCGAGCGGTGTTCCGGCTCCGGATCTGAGCCCGGCACTACACCAGAGAACTGCAATACCTGCCAGGGCACGGGCCAGGTAGCGTTCAGGCGTGGTTTTCTGTCCGTCGCCCAGACCTGTCCCACCTGTGGCGGTGCAGGTCGGGTGAACCGCGATCCGTGCGGCGACTGCGAGGGCAGGGGGCGGACCGAAAAAGAGACATCGCTCAAGGTCACCGTGCCCGCCGGTGTCGACACCGGCATGCGGTTACGGCTCGCAGGTGAAGGTGAGGCCGGCTCACTGGGTGGTCCAGCCGGCGACCTTTTCGTTGTCATGGCGATCGAGGAACATGACCTGTTCCAACGCGACGGCACCGATCTCCATCTCGAGCTCCCGATCTCGGTCTTTCAGGCGATGCTCGGCGCGAAGGTTCCAATCGCGACCATCCTTGGCGAGGAGACGGAAGTCGTGGTGAACTCCGGCGCTCAACCTGGCGAGGTCATCCGTCTCGGCGGCTCGGGCATGCCCCAGGTCAACGGTCGTCGCAGAGGCGATCTTTACGTCCACCTGAGGGTAGTCGTGCCAGCCAAACTGAGCTCCGAGCAGCGCAAGCTCATCGAGGAGGTTGCAGAGCTCGGAGGAGGTCTCGAACCGGAGGTTGATCGCGGTTTTTTCGAGAAGCTTCGGCGGGCCTTTGGCGGCGATTAGTGGCGTTGAGCGTTTTTTGGGGCCCCGGTGAGACGCACTCTGGGGCTTCGACAACACCAATCGAAAGCGCTGAGCGGCGTCGACGACACAGGTGCCACTCTTCACATTGTCTGCCCTCAGGGCTTCGCCGATTTTTGGATGCGATGAATTCAGACAATGTGAAGGGTGGCAACACGGTCGCCGAAGCGAGAAGCGCTTGGCGGGGTCCTGGCAGAAGCCGGTAGGATGTTCTGTACGGAATGATTCGATGAGGGAAACCTACCTCAGCATCCGCTGCATCATCCCGGAAGAGCTGGAGGAGGAACTCCCGGAGCTTCTGGCGCCGTGGGGAGTGCTTGGCACCGAGATTGGTGATCGGACGGACGGTGGGGTCGTCATCACCGTCTATCTTCCGGAGATCGATTTTGACGGCGCGGCCAGCCTGTCCCGCCTCCTCGTTGATCAGGGCGCCTGCGAGGTTGACCGGAAGGTGGTCGAGGCTGTCAACTGGTTGGCCGGCTTCCGCGAATCGACTCGCCCATTTGAAGTTGGAGGACGATGGTGGATCGATCCCCACCCGGATCGGCCCACGGCCGCTCCAGATGGCCGGCGGCGGTTGGTGATTGAACCACGCATGGCCTTCGGCACCGGTTCTCATGAGTCGACGCAGGCGATCCTGGTGGCGCTCGAGGACATCGACGTCAGAGGCCGCCGGGTGCTGGACGTTGGTACCGGATCGGGAATCCTTGCTCTCGCAGCAGAGACCATGGGAGCGGTTTCGGTGGTTGGGCTCGATATCGACGAAACCGCAATCTGGGTGGCACTCGAGACTGCCCGGCGGCAGGAATGGTCGTCCCTTGTGAGATATGTCCTCGGATCGGTAGAGTGTATTGCCGGTGCGGAGTTCGATATCGTGATGTGCAACATGATCACCTCCAGCTTTCTGCCACTCGCGAGAGATTTGCGGGATATGCTCGCACAAGGGGGCGTCGCGGTGTTCTCCGGTTTGCTCGCATCGGAGGTTGAATCCGTCTCCTGGGCTCTGACGGAGGCCGGTTTCGTCATCCCGTCGCGGCGAATTCTCGGAGATTGGGCACGTCTGACAGCCGTTGGGGCAACGGTACCATGAAGGCGGTTCCGTGGCTGCTCGCCGTTTCAGGGGGTCTTGAAGCCGGGAGCATTGTGGTTCTCGACCCGACCGAGGCCCGGCATCTGACCGGTGCGCTCCGCCGTCGGCCGGGTGATCAGGTTGTTCTCGCTGATGGGATGGGTGCGGTTGCTGAGGCGAGGTTGGTCGCGGTAGGGAAAACGTGGGTCGAAGCACAGGTTTTGAGGGTTCACCATGAGCCAGAGCCCGAAGTGCGGGGGGTCACCGTGGCTCTGGCGTTGATCGACAATCGGGCCATGGACTGGGCGGTGCAAAAGGCGGTTGAGGTTGGAGTTGGGCGTTTCGTGCCTATGGAGACGGAACGTGCACAGATCCGGGGAAGAGATTTCGGTGGTCGCGTTGAACACTGGCGAAGAATTTCAATACAGGCGCTGAAACAGTGCCGACGCCCGTGGGCGATGGCGGTCACGGATGTCGTGCCTCTGGCAGCTCTCGTCGAGAGCGAGCTGGAACGGGAGGGTGGCGTGGTCGCCGATCTTGAAGGGTCTGCTCCTGGCAAACTCCCACATGCGGCCGGAAATCTTCTGGTCGTTGGACCTGAGGGAGGATTCACGGATGCGGAAGGCGAGCTGTTCGATCGCCATGGTTGGCCAAGACTGCGGTTGGGCCCACACATTCTGCGCGCCGAAACGGCAGCGGTGGTGGGTGGGGCGATGATGGTTGCCCGATCCGAGCTGTTACGAGTCAACGGTAAAGGTTGATCACAGCAGCGCCACCAATTATAGAGGGTCTTTGCCCTTGTCCCTTCATCCTTAACCTCCCATCGGGCACGGAGACGGAGACGGATAAGTGTACGGGTAGAATCGTTCCCCATGAATGAAAAGACCATCTGGATAGATTCTCACGCGCATTTGAGCATGTTCGAGAAAGAAGAGATATCCACGGTTCTCGAACGCGCGGCGAATCGAGGTGTGGGCGGTGTGTTGACTCCTGCGACCGGGCGCGACGATCTTGATGCGTCGATTGCGCTTGCGGAGGGATGGCCAGGACGAGTGGTCGCCGCGGTGGGTGTGCACCCACACGAGGCAGATTCTTTGGGCGCCTCTCTCAAACGGACAGTCGAGCGGTTGTGCACGCGTCCAGGAGTGGTTGCGGTGGGCGAAATCGGGCTTGACTACCACTACCTGAACTCACCGCGCGAGGATCAGCTTGCCGCATTTGCCTGGCAACTCGATCTGTCTATAGAGCTCGATCTGCCTGTCGTCGTGCACAACCGGGAGTCATGGTCAGATCTCGAATCTGTCCTTGAAAACCGGGTGGGCCGAGTCCGGGGCGTCTGTCATTCCTTTGCGGAGGGGCCTGGCGAGGCACGGCGGGTTCTGGAAATGGGCCTCTATGTGGGTATTTCCGGAATGGTGACATTCAAGACTGCTGACAACATCCGGGAAATGGTCGCCGTCCTCGAGCCGAATCGGGTGCTCGTGGAGACCGACAGTCCGTTTCTCGCCCCGGTTCCGCACCGTGGTCATCGGAACGAACCATCGTTCGTGCCCTTGGTCGGTGAAAAGCTGGCCGAAGAATGGAAAAAGCCGGCGGAGGAGATTGCGTCTCTCTCCTCCGCCGGCTTCAGGAATCTCTTTGGCGTTGCTGACGACTGGCCGAGTTAAGGTTTCTTCGGTCGCCGCCCGCGGCGTCTCTGCACGTGTTTGAGGTTGATGGTAAGCATGTTCGAATCGGGATCGTGGCCGACGTCGAATCGCTGAGCCTCTTCGAACGAGAGCCCATAGAGGTCGAAAAATTGCGGCGCTTTGAGGCTTACTGATCTCCGCCTCCGCGACAATTTCAACGAACCATCATCACCTGCATTTTTGGTGATCTGTACTCCGACCATCTTTCGAGTTTTGTCGAAATACAAGACTGCGTATGACGCTGTATCGAGACCAAAGGTTTCCACCGTAGCGGCGTCGAATGAAATCAAACCGCTCGGGCGGATTGTTGCACGAGGCCGCACGCCGGAGGTCTGGGGCGGAATGAATTTTTCGAAGCCCATCGGGCACCTCCTAAGAGATTATGGTCAGAATACGTTTAATAGAATCGAGAGTCAAGCACTTTTTCTGAAAAATTCGTGAAGAATTCGCCTCGAGTTGTTGGCTCCTTGAAGAGATCTCATGAGCGTCTTTATGCAATGACAGCCCTCTATCTCATAGCGCGCCATCCGTCTTTATTCGGACTGAAATGATCGAGAATATGGAGTTGACAGGCGAAAAGTTCTTTTCATTCATTGATGAAAAAAGTGACAGACTGCCGCTGCAACTGTTGTATCGAAGTAGTTTGAGGGCCGACGGAACGGTGGGGTTTATGATCGAGGCGCCGGAGATTTCACGCTAGACTTCGCCGATGGTGTCTGATGCTCCATACGCAGTTCAATGGATGGAGATCGACGAAAACGCGTTGATCTACAACCCCAGGTTGTTTTGAAATACCGTGGGAGAACATACCTCATTGCTCGGCGTGGTCAAAGGAAATGCCTATGGTCATGGCCTGGCTTCGCAGCGGGACATCAGCGTCGTCGGTATCGATTCAGACTGGGCGAATATCCAGGAAATGATCGAACATCATTTTGGTAGGGCCCTGTTGCCAAATCTTCGCGAAGCGCTCGAGGTGGTGAGGCGGGAGCTCCCGCCACACAACCAGGCAGCGTGTTCGGCTGCGGCGCCCCTTTTTCGGGGAATCGTTTTCACATTCGCGCGAGTTCATATTTCGATGTATTGGCACTGGCCATCGCGAGAGAATCGAATGTTGTGTTCTCTGGAACACCGGTGTGACGGGGTCAACCCGCGACTTGCGATCACGTGGATGACCTTGGTCGGGCAATGACAACCTGTTGCAGGGGATGAGTCGGTCGGATACGGTAGGACATGGATGGCGCGACGTCCCAGTCAATTGGCGGTGATTCCGGTCGGTAATGCTGATGGCTATTCACCTGCCCTTCGCAACTGCGGCGGCGCCTCTATTCGAGAGCGTTCTGCATCCGGTGTGGGGCGGGGTCTGTATGAGTATTCTGATAGCGGAGGTGAGTGACATTCACGACATTTCGATTGGTGACGAGGGAGGCCTCATTGGCCGTGAGTGGGACCACGAGGTTCCGGTGGAGGAGCTCGCTTCGCTGAGCGATACGATCAACTGTGAGTTCCTCGCTCGGCCCTCTCCGGCCATTTCTCAATCGGTAGTCTGATGCGGGCAACAATCATTATCCCCACGTTCAATCGGCTTGACCAGCTGCAAACCGTCGTTGCGGCGGTCCAGCGTCAGGTTCGACCACCTGGCACCGATCTGGAGCTCGTGGTGGTTGACGACGGCTCTTCGGACGGAACCTCAGATTGGTTACGATCTCTGGTCGGGAACCCTGAGATCAAGGCAATTCAGCAGCAGAACTCGGGACCTGCCGGAGCGCGCAACCGGGGAGTCGAGGCAACCTCTGGCGATGTCATTCTCTTTCTCGGTGACGACACCGAGCCCCAGCCAGGTTGGCTCGGCGCCCATCTCGAGGAACATCGACTCTTCGGCAACCAGGGACCGCTGGCGGTCCTTGGCTACACGTCATTTTCATCCGAGTTCGACAGCCCGTTCTTGCGTTTCGTCAACGAATACGGTGCCCAATTCGGGTACCTCTTGATCGAAGACCCGCGAGCGGTACCCTTCAATTTCTTTTACACCTCGAATATTTCCCTTCCGCGCAGAGAGCTCGTCAGATTGGGTGGTTTCCGAGAGGACTTTCCGGCGGCGGCCTGGGAGGACATCGAGTTTGCGTATCGCGCGGTCGGGCAAGGTCTGAAGATCCGCTACCAGCCGCGGGCGCGAACGATTCACCGACACTGTATTCGGCCGCGGACGTTTTGTCGTCGCCAGAGGACATCGGGGCGGTCGGCGGCGATCTTCGCGAAACTCCACCCGGAGCTCGACGATTTCCTGGGGTTGCACCGTTCTTGTCGCATAACGCCGTTTGCGCGGCTGCTTCGTAACGCGTTGTGGCTGTTGGTGGAGCTCGGCGAGCGGGTGGAGGGCGTCGTACCCCGTCGCGTGTACCAGGATTTTCTGGATCAGTGTTACCAGGAGGGCCTGGCAAAGGGTTTGCAAGGATGTTAGCTGGAGGTGAACCATGGGGACGCATCGGCTGTTTATCTTCGTCCTTGCTCTGCTCGCGATAGGCGCTGTGGGCGCCGGTGCGCAGTCCACCGCGCCATTGTCGGCTGGGTCCTCCGAAGAGACCGTCAGCACCGTCAATGCGAGTACGGTCATGTTGCCGTGTACGCCGGTGGCCGCGTACTGGGAGGGACCGCCACCTGCGGCAGGAGCGCCGCCCGGGCCCGAGCTGGCGATTGTCTCGATCAATGTGCGACCCAAGGACGCCCGTGTTTATCTCGATGGTCGATTTGTCGGCCGGGCGCGGTATTTCGACGGCACTCCGGGCTACCTGTACCTCGAGCCCGGTTCCTACGAACTCGAACTCCGACTCGAAGGATATCGCTCGGTCATCTTCGAACTCAATGTGAACGATTCCTGCAGGTATGACCTCAAGCACCGAATGGAGCCGGCGAAGGCGACATCATCGGGAGCGTCCAAAGATACTTACGGCAAAGGCGAACCCTTCGATCGGGTCTTCGGGCCGCAGGCCAAAACCGAGCCGGTGGTGACGTCCTCTCCTCGATCGGGGCCTGATCCGAGCTTGAGGAGAGACCTTGATGGCCGGTCGAACGGCGCAACCGATGCTGCGAAGATACCGGGCTCCTCTCTGCAGCTGCGCGTAAGGCCGGAAACTGCGTCGGTCTCGATCGACGGGGTTTTCGTGGCCACGGGCAGGGAGCTGGCGTTGATGCAGGGACCCCTGGCGACCACTGCCGGCAAGCACGACGTGGTCGTCAGCGCCTCGGGTTTCGTTGCGGCGTCGAGAAGCATCGAGCTCGTCGAGGGGGAAATCTTTGAGCTCGAAATCGCACTGTCCGAAAAGCGAACGGATTGATGTCCAACCGTCGCGGCCCGACAGCTGAGTGCGCTCACTGTTTTGGCAACGCCAGTGGCAGCCAACTCAATGAATACTCGGGGTTAAGGTGGACAACGAGACAACCCCGTGCTACGATGAGGCATCAATTGAGAAAGGGAGGGGCTTGGGGACGCTGACCACCTTGAGACCTACCTCAAAAAAGGCCAACCTTTTTTAGGCCAGCCAATTATCCCATCGTCTTGATCCTACCTTTTTGGCTGAACCGGCCCTCCCGATTCCTCCAACGCCCGGCCCACAGGGGCCGGGCTTTTTGCTGCAATTCTCACTACGTCGCTTGGCGACGCGGTGAGTATAGCGGGCTAGCTAGCTCGGCTCTGTCGATCCTGCGTCCACCAGCGTTCCGGGATCGATAC
>CAYRFI010000080.1:0-8014 GCA_964423595.1 uncultured Thermoanaerobaculia bacterium
CGACGAGCAACGCAGAGATCGGCCACGACCCCCGTCGGCCCGAAGGGTTGCGGCGCCATGGCCCCGTCTTCGTCGTTACCGCGCCTCGGCGATGGAGGGACATCTCCGTCGTCGCGGCGCCTCGAATCCGGACCCATGGCGCACGCAACGGATGACGCTGGGGACCCGGGCCGAGCCTTGCGGGCGCGGACGCGTGCTTGACGGTACGTGGAGCACGCCGATGGGAGCAAACGCCGGAGATTGCTGCAGATTTCCGACCGCAGCAAACAGTTGGTGGGATATGGGGGTTCATCACAACCAACCCTCGGCGAGCGCCTGGCGCCCGTGGTAGGTGATGATGATGTCGGCGCCGGCGCGACGGAAGGCGTGCCAGTTCTCGAGCACAACCAGGCGTTCGTCGATCCAACCGCGTTCGGCCGCTGCCTTGACCATCGAATATTCGCCCGACACGTTGTAGACCGCGAGTGGGTTGGCAAATGCCTCGCGGAGGTCGGCGACGATGTCGAGAAAGGCCAGCGCCGGTTTCACCATCAGAATGTCGGCACCTTCTTCGACGTCGAGCTCCGCCTCGATCAACGCCTCGCGACGGTTGCGTGTGTCCATCTGGTGCGATTTGCGATCGCCCGCTGCCGGTGCCGAGTGCGCGGCCTCGCGAAACGGCCCGTAGTAGGCGGAGGCGTACTTGACCGAGTAGGACATGATGGTGACGTCGACGAGGCCGTCAGCATCGAGGGTCTCGCGAATCGCCGCAACCCGTCCGTCCATCATGTCCGACGGGGCGACCACGTCGGCGCCTGCACGGGCGTGGGCCAGCGCCATCGCCGCGAGATGGGGGAGGGTGGCGTCGTTATCAATCTTGCCATCGATAACCAGACCGCAGTGGCCATGGTCGGTGTAGGCGCAGAGGCAGACATCGGTCATCACCAGCAACTTCTCGCCGTACGCATCCTTGAGGGCCGCGACTGCTTTTGAGACGAGATTGTCTTCGGTGGCCGCTCCACTCCCATCCGGCGCCTTGACGTCCTCATCCGGGACACCGAAGAGCAGGCACGCGCGGATTCCGAGCTCGAGGTCGCGGCCGACGGTTTCCACCAATCGGTCGACCGACTGGTGGTCGATGCCCGGCATGGCGCCGATTGGCTCAGAGATGGCGGTTCCAGGGACCACGAAATGAGGTTGAACAAGCATTCGCGAATCGAGACGCGCTTCGGCGACGAGATCGCGCATGGCTGCCGACCCCCGGAGCCGTCTGGGTCGATGTATCAGCTCTTGCATAATTCCTCCGCGAGGGATTCGAGTGTTGGTTCGTTTGGGATGGAGCAGTCGATGCCGATGGCGGCGGCAGCGTTTCGGGTGGTTGGGCCGAGGGCCCAGTGCCTGCACGGCAGCGGCAAACCGCCGACTCCTTCGAGGTAGAGCTGAGCCGCCCTCGGCGACGTCAGAACGACCGCTTCGAGGCTGGGTCCGAGTGGCGGCAGCTCTCTCGGCGGCGTCGGGTCCATTCGGTAGACGACGACCTGGAGGACGTCGTGTCCGGCCTCGGTGAGTTCGTGTGAAAGCTCCGGGCGTCGGTCGTGACCGCAGACAAAAACGAACGTCGCGGGCTCTTCGATTTCATCGATCAATTGCCTCGCGAGATCGGCGGCGGTACCGGACCCCACCAGTTCGACTCGCAGGCCCGCGCTCCGGGCTGCGGCCGCGGTGCTGGCGCCAACTGCAGCGACCGGAAGCTCCAGCAGTTTGTTGGCGTCGAACTGGTCGCACTTAGAGACAAAACGCCTGGGAGCGCGAGGGGACGCCATCACGAGCCATGCCCCCGGCTCGAGATCCGGTAAGCGACTCATGACCCTGCTCCAGCCCTCGCCATCGTGCACATCCGACAGGCGCAGCACCGGAAAGGGCCGCAGTTTGAGGCCGCAGGGATCGAGCAGCGATTGCAGCTCACCGCACTCCGAAGGGTGCCGCGTAATGAGGACAAAGCCGTTCACGAGTGCACGACCTCCGGCATCGCCAATCGCAGGGCTTCGAAGCACACGCGGGCGGCGGACTCCGGATCCTGAGCCAGACCGCCGACCCGTGAGACGGTCGCCCGAGTCAGCTCGTCATCGATCTGGCCGAGAACCGCCCGTAGCCGGATGCCGGTTTCATCCTCCTCGGCCAGGCATCCGAGAGGAAGATGACAACCACCGCCGAGAAGCTCCAGCAAACGCCGTTCGGCCTCCACGCAACGTGCAACCGCCGGATCGTGCAACGCCGACAGTGGTTGTGTGATCGGATCGCCGGCGCGTGCCTCGATGGCGAGTGCGCCCTGACCCGGCGCGGGCAGCATCACCTCTGGCGTGAGCTCGACGCATTCGAGATCATCGATCTCGAGATCGAGGCGGCGAACACCCGCTGCGGCGAGCAGGATGGCGTCATAGTTGCCGTCGCGCAGCTTGCGGATTCGAGTGGGTACGTTGCCGCGCAGGGCGCGCACCGCGATCCCCGGGCTCGAGGCCAGCGCCTGAGAGGCGCGCCGCAAAGAAGACGTCCCGAGGACTGCACCCGCTGGCAGCCCGAGGGGATCCGCGTGGTGCCTCGCGAGAAGGCCTCGCGTGGCAAGCAGGAGATCGGAAGCTTGCGCCCGTTCCGGGATGGCAATGATTTCCAATCCCTCGGGTTCCTCGGTCGGCAAGTCCTTGAGCGAATGGACGACCAGATCGACCTGACCTCCAGCGAGGGCGTCCTGCAGCTCCTTGGTGAAAAAGCCCTTGCCCTCCATTTTCTGAAAGGCCACGTCCTGGATGCGGTCGCCCCGGGTCTTGACGATTTCGATAGCGCATTCGACGTCGAGCCGGTGGGAGATGAGTCCGGCCACGTGCCGTGCCTGCCACAGGGCGAGATCGGAGCCCCGGGTGCCGAGGAGCAAAGCGGTTGCGCGATTCAAAGGTCCTCGCCTTCGCCGGAGCCGTTGTTGTCCTCGAGCCCCTTGAGGAAGCCGTCGATCACTGCGCTCGAGTGGTTGATCGCGGCGCCCTTGAGCCCCTTCAGTGGCACCTGCACCAAACGCTTGATGAGCCCGTTGGTCAGCCGCTGGACCGCCTTGCGATCCGCTTCGTCGAGGTGGGCGAGGTCTTTTCCGAAGCTGTGGCGGACGGCGCGCTCGGCCATTTCCGCGTAGGACTTTCGGATGCTTCTGGCAGCCGGCGACAACGCACGGTCGAGAAGGTGGCGTCTGAGGATTGTGAGCTGGTGCTCGACCAGCTTTTCGCAGCGATCCATTTCCTCGAGGCGGCGTTGGCGATTGATCTCCGCCT
Source organism: uncultured Thermoanaerobaculia bacterium (assembly GCA_964423595.1). Lineage (GTDB taxonomy): Bacteria > Acidobacteriota > Thermoanaerobaculia > Thermoanaerobaculales > Sulfomarinibacteraceae > Sulfomarinibacter. The sequence goes on from CAYRFI010000080.1 coordinate 3,297, forward strand.
CTTCACGCATTTCCTCGATACCATGCAGGACAACGCGCGCCAAGCTGCCCGATTCGGGCGCCACGTTTGGCGGCATGGCGAGGTCGACCACCAGCAGTTCTTCGCCGTCCGGAAGGCGATCACGAGCCGAGGCCACCCGCGTCCGGTCAAAAAGCGCCTCGTGAGAAGAAGTGACGGCGATGATGGTACCGACCGACGGTGTGTCGGAGATCGCCTCGTCGAGCGGAATCGTCGAGATATTGGGATCCCCCTCGGCCATTTCCAGGGCGCGGGCCGCCGTGCGGTTCGCCACCACGACCGGACGGGAGCCATCGTTTGTCCGGACCAGTTGCAATGCCTGTCGCGCCATCTCACCCGCGCCGAGAATCAGAACCGGGGCCGACGATCTGTCGAGGTGTTCGGTCAATTTCCGTTCTACAAGGGTGACCAGCGATACCGGCCGGCGTGTCAGCTCGGTCTCGGTGCGGATCCGCTTGGCGAGATGGAAGGACTCGTGGAAGGTCTGGTCGAGAATGCCGCCGAGAAGACCTGAGTTGTGGGCGGTTTCATGTGCTTCCTTGGCCTGTCCGGTGATCTGCGCCTCGCCAACCATCATCGAATCGAGGGCGGAGGTGACGCGAAAAAGATGGCGCACCGCGGAACGTCCGAAATGGACGTAGAGGCTGTCATCGTCTGGCAGTTGGCACTGTCCGTCGGTGAGATCGGCAAGACTGCGGCGAAGGTGGAAGAGTAGGGGATTGGTGTGGATGCGTGTGTCACCGCGGAAATAGAACTCTACCCGGTTGCAGGTTCCGAGGTAGACGAGCTCGGAGAAACCCGCTAGGCGCGCGAGCTCGACCAGGTTCTCGCGCGGAAAATCGGCCGGAAGAGCGGCGGACGCGAGCTGGTCGACAGGAACGGTGCGGTACGAGGCGCCGACGACGCCGATACGATCCAAACCCAGTGCCTCCCGGCAGGATTCTACGACACAAACCGGCGCAATTCAGTCACCGAGGAGTAAAACCCGCCGTGAAAGTGACGAATGGCCTCGGAGAAATGGGTCCCTCCAACGTTTTCGCGTGGACCTCGAGCCTGAAAAATGAGGCGGAGAGAGCATTTCAGCCGAGCTTGGGAAAAATTTCACAGAACCGTTGAGAAATTATTCTGACAGGAGTAGGCTCGGGGCGGAAGCTTTACGCGGGCACAGCCCGCTGGTTCGAATAGATCCAAAAAGGGGGTGGCAAAGGGCCCATGAGTCAAGCCGTAGGTTTCATCAGCTCGACGCTGGGTAAGAAGGTTTTGATGGCCGTCACCGGCATCATCCTCTTCGGTTTTGTGGTCGGCCACATGCTCGGCAATCTGCAGATTTATCTCGGGGCGGAACGGCTCAATCACTATGCGCATCTGCTGCAGGCGAACAAGCCGTTTTTGTGGACGTTCAGGTCGGTGATGCTGTTTTGTGTCGCCGTTCATATTTGGGCGGCAGTCGTTGTGTGGCTGCGCAACCGTGCCGCACGGCCGGTCAAGTACCGGGTCTTCAATCCGCCGGGGCTGGACTACGCAGCGCGTACCATGGTGTGGAGCGGACCCATCCTGGCTCTCTTCATTTCCTACCATCTCCTGGATTTCACGGTTGGTCGGGCGAATCCGGATTTCATTCGCGGTGAGGTCTACCACAACGTCATCGCGAGTTTCAGCAATCCGCTGATCGCCCTCGTCTACATCCTCGCCAATCTGCTGCTGGCCTTCCACCTCTACCACGGGCTGTGGAGCCTCTTTCAGACATTCGGTTGGGATCATCCCCGATACGGCTGGTTGCGGCGGGTACCGGCAGTCTTCTTCTCGGTGCTTATTGGCGCCGGCAATATCTCCATCCCGTTGGCTGTGCTGACGGGTGTGGTGCAGTGAGGAGGTGACGGAATGAAACTGGATGCACGCATTCCGTCGGGGCCACTGGCCACCAAGTGGCAATCGTTGCTTGACGAACTCAAGCTGGTGAGCCCGGCAAACAAACGCAAGCACACGGTTATCGTCGTCGGTACAGGCCTCGCAGGTGGCTCGGCGGCGGCAAGTCTCGGCGAGCTTGGCTACAAGGTCAAGGCGTTCTGCTATCAGGACAGCGCCCGCCGGGCCCACTCGATCGCCGCCCAGGGCGGCATCAACGCGGCCAAGAACTACCAGAATGATGGCGACACCGTTTTCCGGCTGTTCTACGACACCATCAAGGGCGGCGACTACCGGTCTCGTGAAGCCAATGTCTACAGGCTCGCGGAGGTCTCCAACAACATCATCGATCAGTGTGTGGCGCAGGGCGTCCCGTTCGCTCGTGAGTACGGCGGGTACCTCGCCAACCGTTCCTTTGGCGGCGCCCAGGTTTCGCGGACTTTTTACGCCCGGGGACAGACCGGTCAGCAGCTCCTGCTTGGCGCGGTCTCCGCTCTCAATGCCCAGGTTGCTGCGGGCACGGTAGAGCTCGACACACGCACCGAAATGCTCGACCTGATCGTCGTCGACGGTCGCGCACGGGGCATCGTGACCCGCGACATGGTGAGCGGTGAGGTCGAGTGTCACGTGGCCGATGCGGTACTCCTGTGCACCGGCGGCTACTCGAACGTCTACTTTCTCTCGACCAATGCCAAGGGATGCAACGTGACCGCGATCTGGCGGGCGTATAAGCGAGGCGCCGGCTTTGCAGGCCCATGCTTTACGCAGATCCACCCGACGTGTATCCCACAGTCGGGTGATTACCAGTCGAAGCTGACGTTGATGTCGGAGTCGCTCCGCAACGACGGTCGGGTGTGGGTGCCGAAGGCGGTCGGCGACGAGCGGGCCCCCGGTGACATCCCCGAGGATGAGCGCGACTACTACCTCGAGCGGATCTATCCGTCCTTCGGGAATCTGGTGCCGCGCGATGTGGCGTCGCGCAACGCCAAGAATGTGTGCGACGAGGGACGCGGCGTCGGCTCGACCAAGCGCGGCGTCTACCTCGATTTCGAGGACGCGATCGCCCGCCTCGGCGAAGACGTGATCCGGGCACGTTACGGCAACCTCTTCGACATGTACGAGATGATCACGGGTGAAAACCCGTACGAGGTGCCGATGCGGATCTACCCAGCGCCGCACTACACAATGGGCGGTTTGTGGGTGGATTACTACCTGATGAGCACCATCCCCGGCCTCTTCGTGCTCGGCGAGGCCAACTTCTCCGACCACGGTGCGAATCGGCTGGGCGCTTCGGCGCTCATGCAGGGCCTTGCGGACGGCTACTTCGTGATTCCCTACACCCTTGGTGAGTACCTGGCGGGCGCCAAGCTCGAACCAATCAGCGCCGACCAGGAGGAGTGCACTGCGGTCAAACGCGAGGTCTGCGAGCGCACCGAGAAACTGCTCTCGATCAACGGCTCGCGCTCTGTGGATTCGCTACACCGCGAGCTCGGCATGCTGATGCTCGACGAGTGCGGCATGTCTCGCAACGAGAAGGGGCTGACCGAAGCAATCGATAAAATCCGCGCGCTCAAGGCAGAGTTCTGGTCAGACGTTCGAGTGCCTGGAGACGGCGAGAGCCTCAACCAGGAGCTCGAGAAGGCGGGCCGCGTAGCAGACCTATTTGAACTCGCCGAGCTCATGTGCCGGGATGCCAGACACCGCAATGAATCGTGCGGAGGCCACTTCCGCGAGGAGTACCGGACCGAGGAGGGCGAGGCCCTCCGCGATGACGAGAACTTCGCGAATGTCACAGTTTGGGAGTACACGGGCGAGGACTCCGACCCTGAAGCACATGTCGAGGACCTGAAATTCGAAACCGTGCAACCTACGCAGAGGAGTTACAAATGAAGCTGACCCTGCATGTTTGGAGGCAAAAGAACGCACAGGACAAGGGCGGTTTCCAGACCTACGAGTTGGAGGATGTGAATACCCACATGTCCTTTCTTGAGATGCTCGACGTTCTCAATCACGATCTGATCAACAAGGGCGAGGAACCAGTTCATTTCGAGCACGATTGCCGCGAGGGCATCTGTGGTGCGTGCGGCTTCGTGGTCAACGGGGTCGCGCACGGCCACCTCAAGGGCAGCACCGTCTGCCAGCTTCATATGCGCCATTTCAGCGACGGCGACGAGATCACGATTGAACCGTGGCGTGCCAAGGCCTTTCCGATCATCAAGGACCTGGTTGTGAACCGCTCCTCGTTCGACCGCATCCTGCAGGCCGGCGGCTTTGTCTCCGTCCGTTCAGGCAGCGCTCCAGATGCCAACGCCATCGCAATTCCGACCGATACCCTCGAGCATGCAATGGACTTTGCCGAATGCATCGGCTGTGGCGCCTGCGTCGCCTCGTGCCCGAACGGCGCCGCGATGCTCTTTGTAGGCGCGAAAATCTCCCACCTCGGCCTGCTCCCGCAGGGTCAGCCCGAGAGGGCGAAACGCGCTCGACAGATGGTCGAGGCGATGGAGCGCGAAGCGTTCGGCGCCTGCACCAATTTCCGCTCGTGCGAAGCGGTTTGCCCAAAGGAGATCTCGATCTCGGGCATCGCGAGGATGAACAAGGACTACCGGCGCGCCGCGTTTGCCGGCGCGGCCGCTCCGCACGGGAAAAATCGGTAGCGCGACACTCGATTCATCACAACAGGGGCACGCTTCGGCGTGCCCTTTTCATTGATTCCAGACGCCTGATCAGATGCCGGATAGCGTGAGGGGTCGGCGTGGCATTGGAAGGTTGGGCGGATCTTGTATCTGGACGCC
>CAYRFI010000080.1:8024-20413 GCA_964423595.1 uncultured Thermoanaerobaculia bacterium
ACCGAAGGTCATCCGAGCAGGGAGGTGATGATGATCCCCACGACCATAATCAGGATCGCGGCACCGAGAACCGCCATCGCAATCTCCCCGGGGGAGTACTTCGTGTCTTTTTTTGCCGGCCCGGTCTGAGGCTGCCGGCCCGCCTTTTTCTTTTTCTTGCGTGGTTTCTTCGTCATGGCATAGCCATTGTATCGCGCAGCCCGGAATCAGCGTCTCCTCCCAAGCGTAGAGACTTCTGATGAGAGGAACAACGAACACTACATGTGGGGATGGGTGGGTGGAAAATTTCGAATTCCGAAATCCAAATTCCGAATTTCCGAACGGTGAGGAGCCGCCCCGGGGTTCCCTGGACCCCGGAGACAGCCTCGTAAAGGCAGGTATAATGGCGGGTATTATTGGTAGGTCGATGATGGATGGGGGCAGGAATCCTGCCGATACAAGGTGGGCATGCCGCCAGCCTTTGAAGCCTTCCGGGCTCCCTCGTTATGAAACGAGCAGGGATACAAGACTGATAACGACATGGCGATTTATTCATACGCAATCTACGTGCCTGATTTTTGTAACATTTTGTGGCGTACGGTGTGTCCGAATGGCGCGGCGCGGTGTCGCAGTGTCCGCCCGAGGAAACAGGGAGGCATGAAATGAACGAGCAGATGGACAGAGCGCGCGAGCGCCGTAACATTCTGGAACGGCTCGGGTCGAAAATTCCGGGATTCAGCGGGTATCTCGAGCGCGAAATGCGGCGCGAGATCGACAAGCTGCAACGTGACTGGCTGGCGGACCAGGTGGACCGGGCGCGGTTCGCGATCAACGGCAAGATCCGTGAGTGGTCGCGCGAGGGCCGCCTCGACAACCTCGATCGCGCCGGCAGCATCGAAAAGTCACTCGATCGAATGGCCAACCGGATCCGCCACGCGGACTACGGTTCGTCAGGCTTCTTCGACGCGGTCAAGATCGGCGAGGCGGAACTCGATCGGCTTTATGAGTTCGATCTCGCTTTGACCGATATGATCGAGTACCTCGCCCTCCAGGTGGAGCAGCTTCCGCAAACCGCGGACGAGCAGATGCTCAGCCGCCTTCTCGAGGCCGTCGAAGGGGCGGACACGAAATTTGATGAGCGGGCGACGGTATTTGAAGCCGTGACCCGGACGGGAGGTGCGTGATGGCACTATTGGAGATTCTCGAACACCATGATCCGAGCGGTGAGGAGATTATCTACCGCTTCCCGCCCGAGGGCAGTGCCAATATCAAGCTCGGCGCACAGCTCGTGGTCCACGAGGCGCAGGAGGCGGTGCTCTACCGCGACGGCAAGGCGCTCGACACCTTTGGGCCCGGACGCCACACGCTCAGCACGCAGAACATTCCCCTGCTCGGCAAGATCATCGGCGCGCCTTTTGGTGGAGAATCGCCATTTCGCGTCTCGGTTGTCTTCGTCAACAAGCGGACCTTCATCGACCAGAAGTGGGGCACGCGGGAACCGGTGGTCTTCCGAGATGCCGAACTGGGGATGGTGAGGTTGCGCGCTTTCGGCACCTATGCCTACCGCATCCAGGACAGTCAACTGTTCGTCAACACGGTGGTCGGTTCGCAGGGCCTCTTCGAGACCATCCGACTGCAGGATTTCTATCGCGATATCATCGTCTCGCGCCTCAACGATCTGATGGGGGAGACCCTCAAGACGATCTTCGACCTGCCGAAGTACTACGACGAGCTGGGAACGGCGGCTAAGGCGAGGGTGACCGAAGATTTTTCCAAATACGGCGTCGACCTTACCGACTTCTACATCAACTCCGTGACGCCTCCCGATGAGGTGCAGGAAAAAATGGACGAGCGCGCCGCGATGGGCGCGGTCGGCGACATGAACACGTATATGCAGTTCAAGGCGGCCCAGGCCATCCAGGATGCGGCACAGGGCGGAGCCGGCGGCGAAGGCGGAGGCACGGCGAGCGCCGGCATGGGACTCGGGCTCGGCGCGGGTTTTGGCGCCATGATGCCGGGAATGATCGCCGGCGCGATGCAGCAGGCACAGGCAGGCGGCGGCGCGGCGGCCGCTGCGGGCGGCGCGGCTCGGGCATCCGGTGGTTCGTTCTGCTCAGAGTGCGGGGGGGCTGTACCAGCGGCAGCCAAATTCTGTCCCAGCTGCGGCCACGCACAGGCGGGTGGCGGCTGCCCCGGCTGCGGTCAGCCTGTGCCGGACGGTTCCAAGTTCTGCCCAAACTGCGGGGCCAAACAGGAATAGCAAAGTACTCCCATGCACGAATGCGGTCGAATTCGGCCACCGCTGCATCCCCCATGCCGGCGCTTGGCTCCCTCGAAGTACAGCATGGGTACGCGTTCAGTCGCCAAACACCGGCAGGGTCGCGCATCGATGTCCTCGATTCCGAACCGCATTCATGCACGGGAGTACTAGCATGGGCGTAGCGTGCACCCAGTGCGGGGCCTCGATCGAGCCGCGTGCCGGTGAGCGACTGCTCGAGTGCCCCTTCTGCGACACCGCGCTGGTGGTTGACGGCAGCGCAACGCTCATCCACGAAGTGATGGCGCCGACGATCGCGTACGAACAGGTCCCGGCTCACCTGCGAAGGTTTCTCGGCGGTACGTCCACGGTTGCAGATCTCGATCGCAAGGCTCATCTGGGCGATCCCAAGCTCGAATACTTCCCGTTCTGGGCCTTTACGATCATGGGAAAAGAGGGTGAACGGGTGGTTCTCCAACCGGCGGCTCCGTCGTCGTTGCAGGGCCTCCAGGGGCTCGAGCTGCCGGCCGGCAGCACCAGGCCGATGCAGTCGGACGCGGCCGGCGAGACACCGGTCGTCGAGCCCGAGGTGCCGTTGGAGACGGCCCGTGAGTGGCTGACGGCTCGCTACGGCGAAGTGTCCATACGCCAGACCGTGCTTTACCACCTGCCGATGTACAGAACTCCGTACTCGTGGCAGGGAAGGACCTATCAGGCGGCGGTCGACGGAGTTTCGGGCAAGGTCTTTCCGGCCGACTTTCCGGCCAAGGCGGAGGCGCCGTTTGTCGGTGTTGCGGTGCTCGCGGTCGTCGTTTTCGGGCTCGAGGGACTCTTCATTCAGAACCTCATCGTCAAGCTCGCGGTGTATCTCGTCTCTGCGGCGCCGATCCTCAGCATTGCGTGGATGACAAGCCGGAAAGTCTGAACATGAAGTCGGAATTCGGAATTCGGAATTCGGGATTTTCCCCGCCCACTCGGGTCGAGATTTCGGATTTCGGATTTCGGATTTCGGATTTCCACCCCTCCTCCCATGATCGAATCGGCGGACCGGGCGGGCGGCTGGAATTCCGAATTCCAAATTCAAAATTCAGAATTCGATGCGTTGGTCGGCCATGAGTGTGAAACCTCCACCACCGCCATCGCCCGCAGCAGGGGCTACGCCTGCGGTCGAGGCGAAGGTCAAAGGAACCAAGAAGAAGCGCGTTCTGACCGGACTCAATTGTGCGTCATGCGGCGGTTCGGTCGATGTGAAGGAGGGTTTCACCAACGTGACCTGCCGCTACTGCCAAACGCCACAAGCGGTTGTGGGCGACCGCGGGATCGTCAGGGTCATGGTGCTCAATAAGCTCGAGCGGGAGCATGCCAGCGACGTCGTGCGGCGCTGGTTCCGGCGCGGGATCCGAAAGGATCCCGCGCTGAAGAAAGAAGCACGGTATCAGGAGGCATTCCTCGCCTGGTTCCCTTTTGTCCGCGCCCGTCTCGATGCGGTTGGCTGGGTGCTCGGCATCAGGGAAAAGAAGCGAAAGCGCGGCAACCGTTGGGAGACGGTCAAAGAGCCGGTCGAGCGACAGGTCGAGCGTGCGGTCGACCTCACGATGCCGGCCTCCGACATGGCGGAGTTCGGGGTCCACCGGGTGGATCTGTCGGGCGACGAGGTTCGGCCCCTCGACGAGGATCTGCTGCGGGGACGAGGGATGGTCTTTCGTGCGAGTCGATCGCTCGAAGAGGCCGCAGACGAGATGAGCGAACAGGCGATCGCCGACATCCAGCGAGGCAACCGCCTCGACCGGGTGACTTTTTCGTGGATCGCTTCAATGCGTAGGCGGGTCGCACTTGTTTACTATCCACTGTGGGTGGTGCGCTACGGTTTCCGCGGACGCACCTACCAGGTGCTGGTCGACGCCGAAGACGGCAGCCTCGCATATGCCAAGGCCCCTGGAAACCACTTCTACCGTGCCTTCAGCCTGGTCGGAGCGTGCGCCGGCGCGTGTTTCGTGGGAACGACCATTCTCCAGCACGCGGGCCAGTTCTTGCGGTCCGATAACGGGCTGATGGGACTGGGGATGATCGGTCTCGTTCTGGCTGGGCTCATCTACTGGGGTTACTCGCAGTTCCGCCACGGTGGCGTTGTCGAGGAAGGGTCGGGTCTGGCGCGTGACCGCGAGCATCAAAGCCTGGTGGCGACCGTAAAGGACGTCGTGGATAGGTTCCAATGACGCTGCGACTGGTTTCACTCGACTGCCCATCCTGCGGCTCGGCCCTCCACGGTGAGGGGCTCGACACGATCTTCTTCTGTGATCACTGCGGAGATGCGGCGATCCTGGGCGAAAATGGGTTGGAGTTGGTGGAGAGCTCAGCTCTGGTCCCGGCGGCAGGCCGTTCGGCACACACCTGGCGCCCGGCGTGGCTGATCGAAGCAGAGGTCACGGTCAGCGACCGGGTCCGTCACGGGGGGCGCCGAAGCGACGGCTGGCAGGAGCAGCGGACTTTTGTGATCCCGGCTTTCGAGATGCCCCTCGGCGATCTCACCCGGATCGCGCGGGCACTGTCCGAGGTGGCGGGGAGAACCCAAGAGGTTCCCCGAGAGCCCATCCGTGGCGGCACCTTGGCTATCGAAGACGCGGTGACCCTGATTCGTCACCTTGTCATCGGCAATGAGGTCCGCAAGTCCGACATGCTGGCATCCGTCACCGTTGATATCGACGTGGTGTCGAGCCGACTGGTGGCGATACCGTTCGAGCCGGCCGATGGTGGCCTTCGCTGTTCGATCACAGGGGTGACGGTGCGGTTGGGAAGCTGACACCTGCCAGCTGTAAGGGATCCCGGATAACAGATTCCAGATCCGCCCGTCGGGTGGAGGACAATATCTGCCGGCATCTGGAATCTGAGCCGGAAGAAATTTCGTCCCACTACGTATGTCTACCTATGGGTCGTCATTGATACACTACTGCCGCTTTCAAAACCGGAGGTGAAGTCATGGGTGCCTCGTTCTTGATCGCATTCTTCGTCATTGTCCCGGTGCTGCTCTTTTTTGCGTACCTCGTGATCCGCGTGCGCTACAAAAAAGCCGGTCCGGACGAGGCACTGATCGTATTCGGTCGCCGCAAGCTCTTCGGGAAAAAGGTTCGCACCGTCAAGGGCGAGATCGAAGGCTTCCGCATCATCCGCGGCGGCGGCACCTTCGTGTGGCCAGCTTGGGAGCAGTTTGAGGTTCTCTCGCTGCGCATGATGACCCTCGAGATCGACATGCCCCACGTCTACACCGTCCAGGGCATCCCGATTAACGTCAAGGCGGTGGCCCAGGTCAAGGTGCAGGGCGACATCGAGCACATCCGCAGCGCTGCCGAGGGCTTCCTGGGCATGCCGGTGGACGACATTCAGGCGACGATCGGGGAGACAGTGGCAGGCCACCTCCGTGGCATCGTGGGCACTTTGACCGTTGAGGAGCTCTACCGCGACCAGCGTCGATTCCAGGAAAAGGTCCGCGACGAGGCTCATGTGGATCTCGACGGCATGGGTTTCGAGTTTCGCTCCTTTGTCTTCCGCGCCATCCAGGATGACGAGGGTTACCTCAACGCCCTCGGTCAACCCAAGATTCAGGAAGCGCTGAAGAACGCCCGGATAGCGACCGCCATCGCGGATCGCGAGGCCAAGATCGAGGAAGAACAGGCGCGGCAACAGAAGGAGCAGAAACGGATCGGCGTCGACACCGAGATCGCCGAGGCCGACAAGGCGCTCAGCCTCAAGGTGGCCTCAATCAAGAAAGAGGTCGATGTCGCGAATGCGCAGGCGGTCAAGGCCGGGGAGATGGAGCTCAAGATCCAGGATATCCGCATCGCCGATCAAGAGGTCGAACGCCAGAAGCTCGAGCTCAATGCGCAGATCCGCGAGCAGGCGGACGCCAAGAAGTACGAGGCCGAACGCCTTGCCGACGCCAAGAAGTACACCGTCGAACAGGAAGCCACCGCCGAGCGACTGCGTCGGGAGCAGGCCGCCAAGGCACTGCAGGCGGAAGGAATCGCGAAGGCGGAGGCCGAGTCGGTGCAGCGGCGACAGATCGGGCTCGCCGAGGCTGAGGCTATCCAGGCCAAGGGAGAGGCCGAGGCCGGAGCGCGCCGCAAGCTGGCCGAGGCACTCAAGCTCTACAACGAGGCCGGTCTCTCGATCGAAGCGCTCAAGGTGTTGCCGGAGATCGCGGCCGCGGTTTCGGAACCCCTCGCGCGTGCCGGTAAAACGACCATCATCTCTAGCGGTGGGAAACCAGGCGACGGCACAGGCGCCGCCCGTCTGACCGACGACGTGATCCAGGTGCTGTCCCAGCTCGGCCCGGTCATGAAACAGCTTTCAGGCGTCGATCTCGACAATCTCCTGCGAAACGTCTCGCGGCTTCCGGGAGCAGTCGCGGACAATCTCGACGTCAGGAGCTCGAAACGGAAACCGGGGAAGGTCTCCGAGACTGACTAGATGAGCACCGAACGTAAGCTCTCTGCTTTGCTCCACGAGCTGCAGCATGCGCGTTCGCCTCTCGCGCAGGCCAGAGTGCTGGCGCGGGCCTGGCGCACCGTGCGCGAGCTCAGCCCGACCGATCGCCGCCTGCTTGCCCGTCACGCCGGATTCGACGGTGCTGAGGAAATCCTCGAGGGTCTCAGCCGGCGCTCGGGAGGGTTGGCACCGGCAATGCTGCTGCGGGTATTGGCCAACGCGCGCGGCACCGACGGATCGGCGGTCTCAGAGCTGCTGGCAGCTCTTCGCGATCCTCAACGCCGTGACGAGGCGATTTCTCTCGGCGCCGATCTCGCGAGCAATTTGCTGGCCGAGCCGGATCCCGAGGATGCCGGCCCGGACATCGCCGAGGCCATCGACGCGCTGCACGCTGTCGAGGAATCGACCATCGAAACACCTGAAGAGGCTCTTGCCTCCCTCAACGCTCTCGAACCGGATCCCGAAGAGGATGATGAGGAGTTTCCCGCGCCCGAGTCCCCGCCCGTATCCTTACCCGAAATCGACGACACTCCGGAGGCCGAACTCGAAACCATGACTCCGCAAGAATATGAACCACCTCCACCTCCGCCGCCAGCAGCGGCCGACTGGAGCCGGTGGCAGATCGCTGCTGAAAAATCACGACCAGCTCCGACACCGAGACCGGAGCTGCGCCCGTCAGCGCCCCAAGGCGGTCCGCCTCGGTTCGAAGCCCGGGCCGTGATGGGGGCCATGGGGGCCGAGCAGTCCGTTTTCTCTCAACTGCGGGTGTTGCGCCGGGAGCTCTCCGGATTCGCAGGATCGAGCGTCGATACGCTGCGCGAGTTGATCGAGGCATTTCCGGACGGTTGGGCGCGCCGCCGGGCGCTGTGTGCACTGCTCGAGGCAGGGATTCCCGCGGAAACGTGGGGCGCCCTGGAGTTGGTCTCGAGACTCGGCCACGAAGTCGACCGACGATGGTGCCTCGGGCTTCTGGCCCGTCGGGGAGAGCTCCGCGGCGCGTTACTGGGCCGGGCCCTCGAACTGGTGGTTTCGGATTATTCGAAGAGACGGTTGACGGCGATCGCCCGGTAGGTCTATTCGTCGCTGCTGTACATCCTGAGCAGCTCCTGGAAGCGTGGGTCGTCGCGGATCGGGTCCCAACAGGGATCGCGGTCGAGGGTAGCCGCTGAAATCCACCCCGGGGTGCTCATCGCGGTATGGATCGTCTTGACCGCGAGATAGGGTTCGTCGACCCACGCGTAGATCTTGGCCAACATGACGAGATAGCTGTGGCCGGACATCGCGTCGGCCGTGATTGGTGACAGCTCTACAGCACGTTGCCCGGCTTCGATCGCACCTTCCTTGTCCCCCGTGAGGGCATACGCCCATCCGAGGGCGGCATGCACCGCCGGATCGCCAGGTTCGATCTCTCGGGCCCTTTCCAGATACTCGACGGCGTTGAAACAGGCGTCCGCCGACGCCTCAGGACGTTTGCCGAGAATACCGCACTCGCACTCGGCGAGAGATCTCGTGAAACGGACATCGCCGATTGGGTCAGAGATCACGTCATCTACGGCGGCGAGGGCATCCATGGCGCCGTCGTAGTCTCGCTCGAACACGGCCTGCTCGTACCGGTAGAACCCCTGTTGGGCGGCATCTTTGTCGGGCATGGCATCGAGAACGTCGCGTGCGCCCTCGATCGAACCGTCCTGCAACAGGAGGGTCCGAGCGAGAAAAACATATGGATAGATGTCATCCGGGGCCAGCTCAATGACCCTTTTGCAGGCTTCGACCGCTTCGCCGTAGCGCCGCACGCGGGAGAGAGTCGACGCGAGGTCGAGGATGGTGTCGTGATTCTCGGGCTCCATCGAGGCGGCCCGTTGCAGCGCGTCGATGGCCTCTTGCCATCGGCCCTGGCGGCGAAGAACAAGACCGATACTGGCGAATATCTGGGGATCATTCGGGCGTGCGTGAGCGGCGAGGCTGAACTCGCTCAGGGCGAGCTCGTAATTCCGCTGCCCCCAGTAGTAGTAGTAGCCTCGAGCCCGGTGCCCCTCGGGCAGGTTCGCGTCGATATCGTGCGCGCGTTGCGCGGCGGCGTTGGCGCTCGCCAGACGCCGTGGGGCGCGGTCATAGTCAAAGTGGAACATCAGGCTGTGATTCTCGCTGAGCGCCGCGTGAGCGACTGCGAAGTTCGGGTCGAGGATGACGGCTCGACTGAGATGCTCCTCGGCAAGCTCGAGCTCCTGGAGCTCGAAGCTCCAGCAGTACGCGAGACCACGAAGGTACTCCTGATACGCCTCCATATTGTTTGTCGGCCGTGAATCGAGCGCTCGTTTCTCTTCGGAGTCCACCGCCACACCGATGTGATCGACAACGGCATGGGCGATCGTCGATTGGATCGAGAAAATTTCCGACAGCGGTCTCACGACGCGGTCGCTCCACAACACGGTCCCGTCCGACACTTCCATCAACCGAGATTCAACGTAGAGCTGCTCGCTCGGATCGGCTTCCCGATCCCATAGGACGGAACCGTCGAGAACATAATCGAGACCGAGCTCTCTACCGATCTCGCTGGCAGATCTTGGGGCAGGATCATCCGATCCGACGGCGTCCCGGGAAACAAAACCCAGTCCCTTGACGGCGGCCAGTCGGGTGGTGGTCTCCTTGGTCAGGCTTGCGGCGAAGTAGGCGTCCTCGGGCGATCCCAGGTTCGCGAAAGGGACCACCAGAATCCGAGGAACATCTGGATCCTGAACCGGGAATACCGGTTCCTGGGTTTGGGTACGTCCGCAGGCCGAAGCGGCGATCACCAGCGCCGTGATGACTACCGGCAAGATCTTTCTAGGGTGCAGGAAACCAGAGTATGACACGACAGATCGTCCTCGGTACCAGAAATCATAACGCAGCTCTCGAAATCGCATGGGACCGATTCCTATTTCAAGGCGCGAGATGGAGAAACCTCAGCCAGAGGAATTGACGACCGCCCGCAGTCGCTCCGCGAGCTGGGTGTAGCGTTTTCGTACCGACGCGTTGTGGACGGCGCGGCCCAGTGCGCGCCGCGAGCCGACGATGACGACCAGGCGACGACCGCGGCTGATCGCTGTATAGAGGAGGTTCCGCTGGAGCATGACGTGGTGCTGGTGGTGGAGGACGATCACCACCGCGGGGTACTCGCTGCCTTGAGACTTGTGAATCGTGCAGGCGTAGGCGGGAACGATATCCTCGAGCACGTCGGATGGAATGACGGTCGGCCGGTCGTCAAAGCTGACGGTCAGCTCCCGTTCCTCGAAATCGATGTCAGTAATCCGACCGAGGTCGCCGTTGAAGATGTCGAGTTCATAGTTGTTGCGAACCTGCATCACCTTGTCGCCGACCCGGAACCGCCGCCAACCGACCACGAGTTCGCGACCCTCGGGCGTGAGTACCGCTTGCAGGCGCTCGTTCAGGCGGGTGACGCCGAGTTCGCCTCGGTGCATCGGCGAGAGCACCTGGATGTCATCGATCGGATCGAGATTGAACCGCTCGGGGATGCGGCGAGTAGCGAAGTCGATCGCCAGTTCTGCCGCCGCCGCCGGATCATCACGGGCGACGAAGAAGAAATCGCTCGACTCTGGATCGTCGTCCACATTTGGCATGTCACCGGAATTGATGCGATGGGCGTTTTCCACGATCAGACTGCGGTCGGTCTGGCGGAAGATCTGGTCGAGGCGGATCACCGGCACGCTCTCCGAAATGATGAGATCGGAGAGAACGTTGCCGGGTCCAACCGACGGCAGCTGGTCGGCGTCGCCAACCAGAACGATCCGGGTCGCCGGCGGCACTGCCTCGAGCAGCATCGCCGCCAGCTCGACATCCAGCATCGACACCTCGTCAATGACAACGCAGTCCGCTTCGATCGGATGCTCTCGATGTCGGTTGAAGGTGCCGGTGATGGGGTTGAACTCGAGCAGCCGGTGGATCGTTTTGGCGCCCAACCCGGTAGCTTCGGCGAGACGTTTGGCGGCCCGTCCGGTCGGTGCGGCGAGCACCACCTTCTGTTCTTTGTGACCGAGGATTTCGACAATACCCCGGATGAGGGTGGTCTTGCCGGTGCCCGGCCCACCCGTGATCACCGCCACCTTTTCAGTCAAGGCCGCCCCCAGGGCTTCGCGCTGACGCTCGGCGAGACGAATGTCGAGCCGGCCCTGGTACCAGGCGATGGATGTGTTGAGGATGATGGGTTGTGTTGCGGCTGGGGCCTCAAGGGTTTCGGCGAGGTTGAGGGCAACGGTGGCCTCGGCCTTTTCGAGGCGCGGAAGATAAATCGCGGGGCATTCGTCCTTCCGTGGCAGGACCGACACCTGCTGTCGGGCGATAAGACCCGCGAGCGCCGACGGGAGTGCTTCTGTGTCCGTTTCGAGGAGGTTGGCCGCGGTTGCGAGAAGCACGTCGTCGGGGACGAAGCAGTGACCCTGACCCACAGCCTCGACGAGCGTGTGGAGGACCCCGGCCTCGAGCCGTTCCGGTGCGTCGTCTGGAATACCGAGCTGGTGTGCAATGCGGTCGGCGGTCAGGAAGCCGACGCCGAAGACCTCTTCAGCCAGACGGTAGGGGTTCGATCGGACGACATCGACGGCACCGGGGCCGTATTTTCTGAACGCCTTGACCGCAATTCCCGGGGCCACGCCGTGGCCAGTGAGGAAGATCATGATCTGCTGAATGCCGCGGTGCTTCTCCCAGGACTCCCGAATCCGCTCGACGGTGGACGGACCAATGCCGCGGATTTCGAGGAGGCGCTCCGGTTGCTGGTCGAGGACATCGAGGGTCTCGAGTCCGAACTCTTCTACGATCTGCGCAGCCCGTGCCGGGCCGAGGCCGCGGATCTTGCCGGATCCCAGGAAACGCCTGAGACCATCGAGGGTCGATGGAGCGAGGTGGACGTAAGATTCGACCTCGAACTGTTCGCCGTATTTTGCGTGGCTGACCCAGCGACCCGTGACCCGCAGCTCGTCGCCCTGCCGGACACCGAGCAGCGGTCCGATGGCGGTCACTGAAGCAGCATCCTCCGGCTGCAGGCGCACCGCACACCAACCGTTCTCGTCGTTGCTGAATAGAACACGGCCGACGGCACCTTCAATCGTGTCGCGGTCGCCGCGTGTTTCGTTGTCGGACATGCGATGGATTGTACGGTAGATCGCTGTCTCAATCACTCGAAAAAGGCGATCGCAAAGATACCGAGGGGGATGAAGAAGCCGATTTCTGCCGTCAAAACCAGCCCTGGACCGAGTGAAGCAGCGTGGGTTATGCCGGAGGCACGGAGAGTCCGTGGACGGTGGGTCGTCATTCACAACGCCAGCCAGACGACGGCGGGGCCGCCGAGTCCTGCCACCAGGCACGACAAGATGGCGAACTGCGCGGGAACTATGTCCAACAGGGTCACGGCGAAGACGTGCCGGGTTACGGCTGTGGCCAGCGCACCGGCGAGACCGAAGAGGGGAGTCATACCGAGGAACCGGAGCTCGTCATTCATGTTGGCCTCCAGCGGCTTTGTCCAGCCTGTTGCCCCTAACCCGCATATCTCACCAACTTCCTGCTGCGGCCACCGATGCACCGCACCCAGCGGTGTTTTTTGCCTCGGGGTGCTCGAGACGCACCGCAAGTACGCGCTCCGCGCCCTGCGAGGTCCGGCCGGGGTACCCAGCACCGTCCG
>CAYRFI010000081.1:0-20066 GCA_964423595.1 uncultured Thermoanaerobaculia bacterium
GAAAACCGGGTGCGCTTCAACCTCACCGGCTATGTCTATGAGGTGGATGGCCAGCAGGTGACGGCGGTCGGCGGCGTGACCAACACGGCCAGACTGCTGAACGTGGACAAGACCAAGGGGTACGGCCTCGAGACCGACATCCAGTGGACCCCCACCGGCAACTGGTTGATGACCTTCGGCGCCAGCTACAACCCGACCGAAATCGATGACCCAAACCTCACCGTTGCGGCCTGCGGTGGCGGCTGCACGGTCACCGACCCGACTGGGCCGAGCCCATCGGGCACCGTCGCCTTTGTCGATGGCAACCCGCTGCCGCATGCCCCGGACGTGATCTTCAACGGCATCATCAACTGGCGGTCGGACGCGGCCCTGAAAAGGTTCTTCGCCACCCTCGACTGGGCCTACTACTCTGAGAAGAACTTCTTCCTCTACGAGTCCAAGGAGTTCAAGGACGACAGCTTCGAGCTCGGCCTGCGCCTCGGCTACGCCTTCAGCCAGGCCAAGTACGAGGTCGCGCTCTTCGCGCGCAATCTGACCGACCAGATCAACGTCCGCGGCGGCATCGACTTCGACAACCTGACCGGTTTCACCAACGACCCGCGGGTCGTCGGCGTCGAATTCCTCGCCCGGTTCTGATTACGGTATTCTCAAAAAACACCAGGGCCGCCCGGATGGGCGGCCCATTTTCTGTCGATGAAATCTGGATCAGCGCTTCGGCTTGAACCAGTAGGCCAGTGCCGGCAGCAGGATGATCGCCCCCGCCATGTTGAAGAGGAACATGAAGGTCAGGAGGATGCCCATGTCGGCCTGGAACTTGATCGGAGCGAAGATCCAGGTGGCGACGCCTGTTGCGAGAGTGATACCCGTGAAGATGACGCCGCTGCCGGTCAGCTTGAGGGTGGTGAAATAGGCGTCGTGGATCGACTGGCCCTTCTGCAACAGGCTGCTGAATCGGCTGTAGATGTAGATCCCGTAGTCGACGCCGATGCCGACCCCGAGCGCGACCACCGGCAGGGTCGAGACCTTGAGGCCGATCTCGAGGATCGCCATCAGGGCGTAGGCGAGGATCGACACCAGGGCGAGCGGGATGACGATGCTGAGAGTCGCCTTGAGCGACCGGAAGGTGATCAGACAGAGGACGATGATGGCCGCGAAGACCCACATCAGCATCGGGAACTGGGCCGCCGAGACCACCTCGTTGGTCGCGGCCATGACGCCGACGTTGCCAGTCGCGAGCCGGAACTTCAGCTCGTCTGTTCCGTGCTCGTGGTTGAACGCCTTGACCGCGGCGACGATCCGGTCGATCGTTTCCGCCTTGTGGTCGACGGTGTAGATGTAAACCGGCATGACGCTGCAGTCGCCGTTGAGGAGCCCCGTGGCGGTGTCGATATAGGTCACCGATTGGGCCATCACCGAAGGATTGCGCGGCAGCACGCGCCATTTGAGGCTGCCCTCGTTCCAGCCGGCGTTGATGATCTTGGCGACACCGGCGATGCCGAAGACTCCCTGCACACCCTCGACGTTACGCATGCGCCACTCGAAGGCGTCGATCACGCTCATCACCTCGTACTCGGTGCAGGCCTCGGGGTGGGCCTCGACGATGGTCGTGATGACGTCCACACCGATCGCGAAGTGGCTGGTAATGAATTCGGTGTCGATGTTGTACTGCGAGTCCGCGCGCAGCTCGGGCACTCCGGCGTGGAGATCGCCGATCTTGATCTGGGTCGCCTTCCAACCGCCGACTACAAAGAGAACCGCCGCCACGGCGACGATAATGGCCGCCTTTCGAGGCGTCGTGACCTGGCCGAGCACCGACCAGAGCCGGTCCATCTTGGTCGCACGCTGGTGGAGTTTCTCTTTGTAGCTCTCCTTGAGCTGAACGTAGGAGAGCAGCACCGGTACCAGGATGAGGTCAGTCAGGATGATGACCGCGACACCGAGGCTGGCGGTGATCGCCATCTCCTGGATCATCCGAATCTCGATCAACATGATGGTGATGAAGCCGATGGTGTCCGACAGCAGGGCGATGCCGCCCGGGATGATGAGGCGGCGGAAGGTGGAGCGCGCGGCGTCGAGGCTTTCGAACCCGTCGAAGACCTCGGCGCGGAACGCGCTCACCATCTGTACCCCGTGGCTGACCCCGATGGCGAAGATGAGGAACGGCACCAAGATCGACATCGGATCGATGCCGAAGCCGAGCAGGGTGAGGAGCCCAAGCTGCCAGATGACGGCCATCAACGAGCAGCCGACGACGATGACCGTCAGCTTGAAGCTCTGCGAGTAGATGTAGACGAAAATGCCGGTGATGATGAAGGCGATAAGGAAGAAGAGCACGACCCTTGCCGCACCCGCGGCAAGGTCACCGATGACCTTGGCGAATCCTATGATGTGGTAGTCGAAGTCGACGCCGACCGCGTCGTTCGAGAACTTCTCTCGAATCGATTCGAGCTGGTCGGCGACGTCGATGTAATCGAGCTTCTCACCGGTGTTGGGGTTGAACTCGAGGAGCTCGGCGGCGACGATCGCGGCCGAAAAGTCATTTGCCACCAGCCGCCCCATGTAGTTGGATTTGAGGATGTTCTCGCGGACCTTGGCGAGACCCTCCGGGGTCGGCTCGAAGTCGTCCGGGACGACGTTGCCGCCGGAGATGCCGTCCTCGACCACCTCGGTGAAGCGGACATTGGGAGTGAAGAGAGACATGACCCGGGTGCGGTCGACACCGGGGATGAAGAAGACCTCGTCGGTGACCTCGGCCAGGACCTCGAAGAAATGAGGGGTGAAGATATCTCCTTCGCGGGCGTTTATCGCGATCACGACGCGGTTCGCACCGCCGAAGGCGTCGCGGTATTCGAGGTAGGTCTTCATGTAGGGATGTTTGAGCGGCAGCATCTTGGCGAAGCCGGCGTCGATCTTGAGGTGAGAAGCCTGGTAGACCATGAAGATCGTCAGCACGACAAAGAGGACCACCACTAGGCGGCGGTTGCGAAAGATGAGGTTTTCGAGAATGCTGATCATCGCGATCTCCCTTCCGCTCAATCGTTGCCCGCGGTCAGCTCGCTCAGGGAAGCGACTCTGACTCCGAACTCTCCGACCAGCAGCAACGAGCCGTCGCTGGTTTCGACCGCCGCCGAGATACCACGGCGATTGGCCTGTGGATGGAGTTCGAAGGTGTGTCCGCCGTCCGATGAGGTCAGAATCGTGCCGGCGAGACCGGTGATGATGATCGTGCCGTCCGCGAGGCGCTGACCGTCGGTCAGCATGGCGTCGGTGCCGGTCTCGATCTCTTCCCAGCTCTCGCCGGCATCGTCGGAGCGAAAGAGATGGCCACGAAGGCCAAAGAGGAGAACGCTGTCCCCCTCGAGCGGAAGGACGCCGAAGTAGGAACCCTGGTACAGGGTCGGGAGGGTGACCCAGTTCTCTCCATTATCGTCCGATCGATAGAAGGAACCCGCCTCGGCAGCGATGTACATCCGGCCGTTCTCGGAGCGGGCGATCTTGTGCAGGTGCCAGTCGTCGTCGCTGATCCATCTCGAAGACCAGGTGGTGCCGCCGTCAGTGGTCTCGGAGTAGCTGCCGTAGGCGCCGATGGCGATACCGTTGTCCACGTCCGCGAACCAGACATCGAAGAACGGCGTCTCATCCTCCGGCGCCCAGTTGACGATCTCCCAGGTCGTGCCGCCATCGGCGGTGCGGAGAATCGCCGAGTCGTGGCCCACCACCCAGCCGAGGTAGCGGTCGTGGAAATACACCCCGGTCAGCATGGCTCGCGTCGGCACTTCCTGCTGCTGCCAGGTCTCGCCACCGTCGGTCGAGATCAGGATGTGGCCCCTCTCGCCTACCGCAACCAACATACCGTCGACGGCAAACGCGTCGAGGGTCAGGGCGCGGGAGGCGAGGCGTGCCATGATCGACGGCTCCGGCGCGAGCTCGTCCTGGGCGGTCGCTCGAACTCCGGCGCCGACGACCAGGGTCAACAGGATGCCGATCATGGTCCACCTGATCGTTATGGAAAATCTGTGTCGGGTCACTGGGTTAGCGACCCGGGCGGAGGATGTGCCCGATGGTGTGTCCATCTGCCGTTCTCCTCGTCATTGTTCTGCACCGAAAAGAAAAGCGGACGGGCCGCGCGGCCCGTCCACCGATTCGGTCATTCGGCTACCGTTTTCCCGCCATACGCAGCGCGGCCGGCGTGTAGTCATCGAGACTGCGCTTGATATCGAAATCGTAGGGTGGAAACTCGCTGTTGAGCCCGATCGCGAGATAGCGGCCCGCCTGGAGGTCGATGTGGGTCTCGAGCGAGGTCCAGAGGCTGGGCACGTTGTAGTAGGCCATGGCATGGCCCTCGGACACCCGCCACAGCTGGTCACGATTGTCGTAGACGTCTTCCACCACGATCTGCCAGCTGTCCTCGTCGAGGTAGAAGGTGCGTCGTTTATAGATGTGGCGGGCGCCCGGCTTGAGAGTGGCGTCCACCACCCATACCCGGTGCAGTTCGTAACGCGAAAAGTCCTGATTCGGGTGAAGCGGCGTCAGGATGTCCTTGAACTTGATCGACGGGTCCTGCAGCTTGTACGAGTTGTAGGGGATGTAGATCTCCTTGCGCCCGACTAGCTTCCAGTCGTAGCGGTCGGGGGCGCCGTTGTACATGTCGAACTGGTCGGAGGTGCGCATTGCGTCAGCGGCGGTGCCGGGGTTGTCATAGGCCACGTTGGGGGCGCGGCGGACCCTCCGCTGACCCGGGTTGTAGAGCCACGCGTTGCGGTGCTCCTTGACCTGGTCGAGGGTCTCGCCGACCAGCAGAATACCGCCCGCGAGGCGGGCCGGCGCCATCACCTCCTGCTTGAAGAACAGGATCCGGTTGTTGAGCTTTGCCTCGGTCATGCCCTCCATGCTGTACTGCATGTAGAACTCGTCATGGAAGGTGACCAGGGTGTAGCTACCGCCGCGGGTCGGCGCCGCCTGGCCGATGGTGCGGGAGGCGCTGTCCGCACGGTAGCGCAGGAGGTGGTTCCAGATCGCCTCGACGCCCTCTTTGGGAATCGGGAAGGGGATGCCGTTGATGGCGCCGGTGACGCCGTTTCCGCCCTGGACCAACTCTGCGGTACCGGCAATCTCGATGGTCTTGTCATAGATCCGCTGCGGGTACGCGGCGCTGCGGCGGGTCGGGTAGACGTTCATTTTGTACGTGTCGGGATAGGTCTTGAGCAGTGCTTTCTGGCCTTCCGTCAACTTGTCCGCGTACTGATCCATGTTGGCCGCGGTGATGGTGAAGAGCACCGTGTCGTCCGCGAACGGATCGATGTAGTGCGTGCCGGGCTTCCAGGCCGCGGGCGGTGTTTTGAGGCCGCCTTCCCAGGCCGGGATCGTGCCATCGGCGTTACCGGCCTTGATGGCCCCCATGGGCGTCAGCTCGGTCCCCAGCTTGGCGATCTCATCCGGTGACAACCCGGCCCACACCGTTGCCGTCATGCCGACGGCAAGAGCCAGCGCGCAGCCGAGAATGATGGTCGAGTTCTTACGCATTATCATCTCTCCCTTCTAGAACGAGAACTTGATGAAACCGCCGATGAAATCGCGGTCGTTGATCAGGTTATACCGGTCGGCGCCGTCGTACATGGTGTAGCTGAGATCGACCTGCCAGGCGTTCTGGTAGTCGGCCGAGATGCCCACCGACAGCGCCGTGCGGCCGGCGATGAATGAGCCGCCGGGCCCCGGGGTCACGCCGTCGACGTCGTGCTGCCACGAGATCCGTGGCGCCAGGCTCCAGGCGCCGATGGCGTTGTTGTAGGTCAGCCGGCTGACCAGCCGGTAGCCCCAGGAGAAGTCATCCGCGAAATGCTCCGGCCGTTCCCACTCCTGGCCGGGGTGGAGGCCTGTAGGCAGCGTCATCGCCGGGTTGCCGCTGGTGTAGGTGCCGGGGCCCTCGAAACGCAGCTCGTCCTTCGACGGCATGTCGAAGACCTTGTTGAAGCCGAACTCGCCGACGAACACCGCCTGGTCGGCGCCGAGGAAGTTGGAGGCGATCTTGGTCAGGGTGAACTGGAGCTGCGAGGTGTCGAGGAGGCGGTAGCCGAGGGCCGTCTCCTCAAATCCGAGAGGAGTCCCGTTGGTGATCTGGCTGGCGTCGGCGTACCTCGAACTCAGGGGCGAAAGCGAGGCGAAGAGCAGCTCGACGTCGTCCACCTGCAGTGGGTTGTCTTGTCGATAAGAGACCTCGCCCTGAAAAGCGACGCCCGAGGTGCCGAGCTGGGCGTTCCAGCTCAGACCGTAGAGCTTGATGTCCTCGGGGTAGGCGGTGTACCAGTTTGCGGACTGTGCAAAAACTGAAACGGCGTTGAGGTTGCCATAAAGGGCCGCCGTCGCGTCTGCCACCGGGCTCACACCCGGCGGCACATTCAAAAGGTAGTACGTCCACAGCGCTGTCGCCACGCCTGCGGCCTGAGCATCGAGTGCGCCCGGGAGGGTGCCGGTGATGCCGTTGATGGTCGGCAGCCGGCTGTGGTAGTTGAGATAGTAGAGGCCGAACTCGGTGCCGCCCCAGCTGGGGACGAAGAGGCGCAGGGCCACGCCGTACTGACCGCCGTCGTCGGGTTCAGCCGTTGTGCCTCGAGGCACGCTCATGAACGGATAGTCCACAGTTTGCGAAGGCGGGACAAAAATTGGTGGCTCGCCGGTGTCCGCGAAGTTGCCGAAGGCGAGGAAGACGTACTCACCGCCCTTGCCGACGAAGTCGTTGGTCGAGAAGTAGGTGCCGGGCGGGTCGATGACAATCGGCTCCCACTCGTACTCGTAGAAGGCCTCCACCGCCACGTTTTGCGACAGGTTGATCGAGGCCGAGACCATGCCGAGTGGACGGTAGGCCTCGCGGAGCTCGGCGCCGGGCACCCGCAGAGCCGACACGTCGACCGGGTTGATAACGCTGAGGCCGCCCTGGATAAAGGTGCTCTCGCCCCAGTTGAGGACCTGTTGGCCGACCCGGATCTGGCCAATCGGGAACTGCCACCAGACGTAGGCATCGAGCAGCTCGGTCCGGCTGCCGGCCCAGTCGAGGGCCTCCTGTGTGAGTTCGGTGCGGACGCAGCAGTCGCGTTCGAGGGCGAAGTCGTAAAAGGCGCTAGCACGAGCGAAGAAGCCGAACTGGTGGGGCTTGTTCGGGTTGGACGCGAAACTGAAATCAATGGTCGCCTTGGGCGTGTTGCTGACGATCGTTCCCTTGTCGAAGTTGAGGTTGCCGTCGTCACCGTTGACCGAATCCGCGGTGCCGCCTTCGAACCGGCTGATGATCGCCGGATCGCGCTCCTCAATGCGGTAGGTAACTCCGTACGACAAAGTGACATCGAGGTTGAGAGAGAAATTACTGCCCTTCCCCGATAGGTCGATCGCCTCCGCCGGTGCGGTGAACACCAGCGTCAGCACTATCGCGAAGGCGAGGACTCCGATTTTTCGTCCCATCCGGACCTCCTTGATTTCGAACATGTTGCTCATCTCCTCCCTCCAATCGTCGGTCCTGTTGATGCCGTGTTTTTGAAGAAAGAAATCGGCCCTCTGACATGATCGTCAAGAGGGCCCTGAATGATTCGGTTGTGATGAGGTTGCTGATGCGGGAGTTTGTGCGTTGAGGGTGGACGATCACCGAACACGTGGATGCGATCTGGGGCACCCGACATTCGTCCCAACGCCAACCCCCTCCCATGTCCATCATCGATGCGATGTGACTGTAACTTCAGCTCGAATGACGTTGCGAAGCATAACACAGCGGGGTCGTCAACCTACCTCATGAGGAGATTGAGACTGGGCCTTTTTTGTATAACGCAGAGGCGCTTCGGCGCATCGACGACACAGGTGCCACTCTTCGCATTGTTTGCCCGGAGCACGCCGGATCACTTGGGAGCGACGAATTCAAACAATGCGAAGGGTGGCATCGGAGACGTCGACGCCTCAGCACGCGTCTAACCCTGCTCCTCTGCGTCTCTGCGTTACCTATTTTTCTCCAACCCCAGCCTTTTCCTTGTCAGCGCTTCCAAGCCGCCGGCGAGGACAAGCTCCTGGGCCGCCGGGCCGAGGGGTGACAGAGGATATGTCTGTCCGCGCCACGTGGCCTTGGCGCTCGGGAAGTTGATCGTGAGGTCGCCGGCGGGAATGGTCTTGGCGCCCTGTGTCACTTCGTCCGCGAAGGCGGCGCGGATCGCGTCGAACAGGGCGGGACTCTCGAGGCAGATGAACGCGTTGTTGAATGCGTTCCGCAGGTAGGTCTGGGAGAAGGAAGCGGCAATGACCATCTGTATGCCGCGGTGCTTGAGGGCGGTGGCCGCCTGCTCACGCGACGATCCCGAGCCGAAGTTCCGGCCGGCGACGATGATGTCGCCGACAACGGCGATCGCCTGAAACGTCGGGTCGTAGTTGGCCATCGCGTAGGTCGCCATCTGCTCGGGCGTGAGGTCGTCCCGATAGGTGACGTCCTTGCCGTAGATGCCGTCGGTGTTGAGGCTGTCGGCTGGCAGCAGGAGGGCCCGCCCCTCGAGCGTTGCGGGGAAGCCTTCGCTGATCACGACCTCTCGCTCGAGGGGCCGCCATCCAAGGTCGTTGAAGGCGTACTTCGGCACCGACGATCCGAGATCGTCAGGGCCGGTGATGAAGCCCGCGATCGCCGACGCGGCGACGACGGCCGGGCTCGCCAGGTAGGCCTGGGCATCGCGCGATCCCATCCGGCCCTTGAAGTTGCGATTGGTGGCCGAGATCCCGACCTCGCCTGGTTCCAGCAGGCCGACGCCGAGACCGATGCATGCGCCGCAGCCCGGAGGAAGGGCGCGGGCGCCGGCATTGAGCAGATCACGCCAGGCACCGTCTTCCTCGGCGGCGGCCTGCACCTCGGCCGAGGCCGCCGCGACATAGAGCTCGACGCCGTCCGCCACCTTGCGACCGTGGAGCACTTCCGCCGCCTCGACCAGATCATCGAATCGCGCGTTGGTGCATGACAACAGATAGGCCTTGTGGATCGCGATCCGCTCTTCGGCCATCTCGGCCGCCGATTGCATGACGCCGACGCCGTCCGGGCCGGCGACATGCGGCGAAACCCGACCCAGATCGAGCGTGATCTCGGCGGCATACGCGGCGTCGGCGTCGGGGGCCGGCGGGTCAGCTTCCCAAGCGGCGATCATTTCCTCGCTGAGACGATCGCCGGCACCCGTTGTCGAGAGGACGGTGGCGCGCTCCGAGAGATACTCGGAGGTGATCTCGTCGAATGGGAACCAGCCGACAAGTGCACCCCACTCGGTGGTCATGTTGGAGATCGTCAGACGCTCCGACATCGACAGACTTGCGACACCCGGGCCGTGGAATTCAATTGCCGCGTTGAGCACCTCACCCTTGTTGTAGAGCCCGCACAGGGTAATGATGACGTCTTTGCCGGTCACGCCCGGGTGAAGCTCGCCCTCGAGAACGACCTGGACGGTGCGCGGCACCAGCCACCAGGTCACCGATCCGGCCCATAACGCCGCGGCATCGGTGCGCACCACCGGGGTGCCGACAGCCGACAGGGCGCCGTACATGTTGGAGTGGGAATCGGAGGCGACGACCAGAGTGCCGGGGTGGACGAACCCCTGCTCGACCATCAGTTGATGGCCGATGCCGGCGCCGGCTGGGAAGAACGTGACTCCCTGGCTTTTTGCGAATTCCTCGATACGGCGGTACTTGGCTAGGTTCTCCTCACTGGTGTCCTGAACGTTGTGGTCGAGGGTGAAGACGGGCTGCGTCGGATCGGCGATCCGCTCGGCGCCGATCGCCTGGAACTTCGGTATCACGGCGCCGGTGTTGTCGTGGGTCATGACGTGGAACGGCCGTACGGTGACCATGTCGCCGGCCCGTACCTCGTGTCCAGGGGGCAGGCCCTCTGAATGTGCTTGAACGACCTTTTCAGTGATTGTCTGTGGCATGTTGACTCCTGCTTCGACGCGCTTTTCTGTCAACGCGCTTCCCGAGAGGATGCCAGGCACGCCACCATGATGCTGAGGACAACATCATGCCGGGATGCCAGGCACCTCCGGTGTACGCGCCCTTGCCTCGCAGATCGGAACGTGGGCGGGTGGGTGTCATTCCGAATTCCGAATTCCGAATTCCGAATTCTTCACCACGAGTTCAGCCATGAACTCCCGCACAGCATCGTACTCTTCGGTCCGGTTGACCGCAGCCCGCATCCGCTCCACGTCAGCCGGCCTCGCGATGCCCTCGGCAAGCGCCGCAAACTTGCCCGCGATTTCGTCGTCGGTGAGCGGGTTGCGCGGGTCGCCCTTGGGGTAGTCGAGCTCTTTCTCGAGCTCGCGGCCGTCGGTGGTTCGCATGACAACGCGCACTCTTTGCAGCTCGGGGAAGACCGCCTCGATTTTGGGGTCGGCGATGACCTTGACCTTTTCGAGCTGAGCGCGAATCGTCGGATCCATGATCTTCGCCTCGGTGAACTGAATCGGTGTCACCTGGCGTTCGGCGACCGCCGCAGCGATCACATAGGGGAGCGAGTGGTCGGCCGTCTCCTTGGAACGAGGATCGTACTTGGACGAATCGGCGAGGATGTCTGCAGCCCGCGCCAGCGAGTAGATCGTGACTGTTTCGACCTCGTCCGGTGCGAGGTCGTTTTCAGTTATCAGATCGAGGGTGGCGGAGATCGGTGCGTGGGTCAACGCCTCGGTAGGAAAAAACTTCATCCCGCACTGGAGGATGCGCCATGAATCTCCGAGACCTTCGGTCAGGATGTCGAATTTCCACTCCGAATCGAAGACGTGGCTGAACCCCTCCTTGCCGTCGAGGACGTGCTCGGGGCCGGTGTAGCCGCGTTCGGCCAGCATCGCTGCCAGCATCCCACTCTGGGTTGCCATCGGGTCGACGGTGTTCTTCATCATCGTCAGCTTGCCGGCTGTGACCGAGCCAGTGGTGCAATGGCGCGACGCCGAGATGCCGATCGCATGTTGCATCTGCTCGGCGTCAAGGCCGAGCATGCGAGCCGCAGCGATCGGCGCCGCGGCGGCGGTGAGGGTGGCATGGTGCCAACCGATCTCGCGCACGCCGGGGAAAGAGACCTCGCACAGACGCTGTTCGAACTCGTAGGCGAGTGCGATGCCGACCAATAGGTCGCGTCCGGATCCGCCGGCACGCTCGGCCGCCGCCATGGCCGCAGGGATGAGGTCCGACGGGTGCGAAGGATCCTGTTTCCAGTAAATGTCGTTGTAATCCATTACCCGGATCATCAGGGCGTTGAGGAGCGACGCCGAAACCGGGTCCCAGAGCTCGCCGGTCACCATGACCCGACAGTTTCCGGAGCCGGCGGTTTCGGTGAGGACCTCACGCGCAATGTGGACGTCGTGCTGCTGGGCACCGCCGAGCGCGCAGCCGACCGAATCCATCAGGTATCGCTTGGCCTCGCGGACGACCTCGGGTGGAAGATCCTCGAACAGGACGCCGCACGCCCAGTCGGAAATGGTGCGGGTGACGGTTGTCATCGATGCCTCCTTGTGGTCGGGACATTGCCGCATCGCGGCGCCGGGATTGTAGCGCACCTCCCTCCCACACATTTCGAATTTCGGATTTCGAATTTCGGATTTTCCCCCCACCCACGCGATGGGATCTGCGAGACAAGGGCGCGTTCACCGGAGGTGCCTGCCATCCCGATTCAAGGAGGCGCAGACAATTGGAAGCTATGTGTGCCCGCGAATCGGCGTGCTTGGCATCCTCTCGGCGAGGGAGGTCACAGAACGGCGCCCTGAAGGCCGTGTCCCGCTTCATGACACCGGCCCCGAGACGAGTACGCGCTCGACCGCGTATCATGCAGCCAGGAGGATCGAATGGGCGGAGCGCGAAAAACAGCGGCATGCCTTGCCGTCGGATCTGAGCTCCTCGGCGACCACCGCCTCGACTCCAACTCGCTCACCATCACCCGTGCCCTCGCCCGGCACGGCATCACGGTGGACGAGAAGAGGGTGGTGGGTGATTCGGTGAAACGAGTCGCCAACGCGATTCGCGAAATGATTGCTCAGCACGATCTGGTGGTGGTGACTGGTGGGCTCGGTCCGACCGCCGACGACGTCACCCGAGACGCGGTGGCTCGGGCCTTCGATCGCGAGATTGAATCGGACGCAGAGGTCGAAGCCTGGATTCGCGAACGGTATGCGGAGCTCGGCCGCGACATGCCCGAGATCTGCACCACCATGGCGCGGGTAGTGGCGGGATCCCGGCCCCTTCGCAACAATCGTGGCTCGGCCCCGGGCCTGCTGCTCGAAGATGACGGACGCATCCTCGCGGTCTTTCCAGGCGTGCCGTGGGAGATGGAGGAGATGCTCGAGCGCGATTTGGTGCCGGAAATCGCTGGCTGGAACCCTGGTCTCTCGAAGATCTCCCGAACCCTGCTCCTCGGCGGAGTCGTGGAATCGGACACCGAGGTCAAGATCCGCCACCTCTACGACCGATTCGACCGCGAGAACATCACGATCCTCGCCTCCTACGGCGTCCTGCGCCTGGTGCTCTCCGCCGAGGGTGACGAATCCGTCGCTGGGTTGCAGCTCGACGACATGGAAGCCGCCTTTCGAGAAGTGTTGGGCATGGACGTTGCCGCGGTCGACGCTGAAGATCTACCGGAGGTTGTCCTGGAAGGGCTGAAACGGCGTCAACAGACTCTGGCGGTCGCTGAATCCTGCACCGGAGGCCTCATGAGCGCCCACCTGACTGACGTGCCGGGGGCTTCGGAGGTCTTTCTCGGTGGGGTCGTCTCGTACTCCAACGAGGCCAAAGAGCATCTCATCGACGTTCCGCACGAAATGCTGATTGAGCACGGTGCGGTCTCGGAAGAGGTTGCCCGCGCGATGGCCGAGGGCGTCCGGGCGAGGTTCGGTTCCGACTGGGGTACCGGCATCACCGGCATCGCCGGGCCGACCGGGGGCACCGAGGAGAAACCGGTCGGCCTGGTTCACTGGGCGATCGCGGGGCCCGACGGAGTGTCGGCAAAGCACCACGTGTTTCTCGGTGACCGGACGATCATCCGCGTGTGGAGTCTCAATGCGACTCTCGATCTCCTGCGGAGACGCCTGCTGGCGCTCGATAGATGAGTGACGATGCGATTCGCGTATTCCTGGCCCTCGAGATCCCGGCCCAGGTCAAGGAGGAATTGGCGTTGGCTCAGGAGGGGTTGCGGCACGAGCTCCCTCGGGCGAGGTGGACGCGTCCGGAGGGCTGGCACCTGACCCTCAAATTTCTCGGCCAGGTCGAGCAGCCCAGGCTCGTCGCTCTTGATGCCGAGCTGGCCCCACGCATTCGTGGCATAGGAATAGTCCCAGTGAAACTCGAGAAGGCGGGGTTGTTTCCCTCGTCCGCGCGGCCGCGAGTGGCATGGGTCGGGGGTACCGCCGACGGCGTCGAAAAAGTCGTGGCGGCGGTCGAGGGGGCTGCCGAGTTGGTCGGTTTTCCGCGTGAGCGGCGCCCGTGGTCGGTCCATCTGACCCTGGCGCGGCTGAAAATGCAGTGGTCGAAAACTGCGGTCGATCGATTCCTCGAGTGGGGAGACACGCTTGATCTCGAGGCTTTTACCTGCCGGGAAGTGGTGCTCTTCTCGAGCGATTTGCAGCCCGGGGGCGCGGTGTACACTGCGCTGGAGAGGTTTTCTCTGGAGTGAGAATCGAGCTCGTACTGGTCCTGGTTGCATACCTCCTGGGTTCGTTGCCCACGGCGCTGCTCGTGGTCCGTCTGATGACGGGCGAAGACGTGCGGCTCAAGGGGTCAGGCAACGTCGGCGGCACAAACGCGTTGCGGGCCGCCGGATGGAAGGCGGGGGTCGCGGTGACGGCCATCGATGTGGCCAAGGGAGCGCTCGCCGTGTGGCTGATGCGATCGTATAACCCCGAGAGCGGCTGGGTTGCTGCATCCATGTTGGCGGTCGTTGTGGGCCACTGCTATCCGGTATGGCTGAAGTTCCGTGGCGGCAAGGGCGTGGCTGCAGGTTTCGGCGCCTTTCTCGTCATCGCGCCGCTGAGCGCGCTTGCAGCTCTCGCCGTCTGGTTTCTGGCGCTCGTGATCACGCGGTGGGTGTCGATGGCATCGATGGTTGCCAGTGCGGTCTTCCCGTTGGCGCTCAAAGTGATCAACAATCCCGACATGGTGACATTGATTTCGGTGAGTGCGGCTGCGGTGCTGATTATTCTCAGGCACAGCTCGAACATCCGCAAAATGCTGGCCGGCGAAGAGGTCAAGGTCGGTGACGATTCTTGGAGGTGACGCGTGAGGCTCAGCGTTTTCGGTGGTGGATCCTGGGGCACTGCGATGGCTCATCAGCTGGCCCGAAGAGGGCACGAGGTGGTGCTGTGGGCGCGTGAGCCGGAAGTTTCCGTGGGGATCAACGCAGAGCATCGCAACCCGCTTTTCATTCCCGATCTCGATCTCCACCCAGGGATCAACGCCGTCAGCGATCTCGGCGCCGCGGCCGGTCATGCCGACCACTGGCTGTGGGTGGTGCCAGTGCAGTTCAGCCGCTCGGTAATGGAGGAGCTCGCCAGAGAGTTGAGGGACGGTGTCGTGATGATTTCCGCGTCAAAGGGGATCGAGACCGAGACCTTGCGGCGCATGGACGAGGTGGCCGAAGAGACGCTGGGTCTCGAGATGGACAGGTTCTGTTGCCTTTCCGGTCCCACCTTTGCCCGCGAGATTGTGCGGGGAGATCCATCCGCCGCGGTCCTGGCTTGTCCGGACCTCGACCTCGCGGCATTTCTCCAGGAGGAGTTTTCCGATCACCATCTTCGCTGCTACGCGGGAGCCGACCTCGTCGGCGTGGAACTTGCCGGGGCGCTCAAAAACGTGGTCGCAATTGCGGCCGGAATTGTCGACGGGCTCGGCCTCGGCTTCAATACTCAGGCGGCGCTGATGACCCGCGGGCTGCACGAGATCACGCGCCTCGGGATCGCCCTCGGGGCGGAGGCAGAGACCTTTCGCGGGCTCGCCGGGATGGGCGATCTCGTCCTGACCTGCACGGGTGGCCTGTCGCGCAACCGGACGCTCGGACAACGTCTCGGGCGTGGGGAGTCGCTGGACGAGATCCTGGGCTCCATGCGCGAGGTCGCCGAAGGCGTGCGGACGTCTCCCGCTGCGGCCCGGCTCGCCCACGACCACGGCGTTGCCATGCCGATCACCGAAGCCATGAGCCGGCTGCTAAAGGGCGAAACGGATGCGCAGACCGCGTTACGTGAGCTGATGACGCGCGAGCTGAAGGTCGAGGCGGAACTCTAAAACGGGAAGTGCGTTGCCGCTTCGGCGAGCGAGGTGCCATCTTTTGCATTGTTCGATTTCGTCGCTCCGCCCTGTGGTGACGCGTCCCGAGCGAACAATGCTAAAGGTGGCTCCTGTGTCGCTGATGTGGCTAAGCACTCTCAGTTGGCGGTTACCCCGCGCGCTGCTCATCCTTGGGGATGCGAAGCCCCGTCACAAGATTCCTTTCGGCGATGACGACGATGGCCTTGGGATGCTCTGGGCAGACCATCTCGCACAGACCGCAGCCGGTACAGGCGCCGCTCCCGATCAACGGCCGTCCACCGATCGACATGATGGCGCGGTCCGGGTAGGGGCACGCCGTGTAGCATTTGTCGCAGATCTCTCCGCGAAAGGTCACACAGCGGCGGGGATCGACCCTGGCGATGCCCAGGCGCACCTTGTCGGGACCCCCCGGATCCACAAGCGCGCCCTCGTTGCAGGCTGCGATACACGGAAGCTCGGTACACAAGTAACACGCCTTGGTGGACGGCGCGATCACCGGAATCTGTCGTTCGTCTTCGATTCTGATGGTGAAGATGCTCGAGGTCGGACACACAGGTATGCAGTCACCACAGCCCGTGCAGGCCGCGACGAAATCCTCGTCGGGCTTGAGGGCGCCCGGCGGTCGCAGCAGCTTTCCCGGGTCGTGTTTGGTGGTGCCGGTGGCTGCCGTGGAGATACCGCGGAACACATCCATCCATCCGGTCAGGAGGTCGCGGCGGGATCGGCTGCCGTTGTCGCTCATCCCGACACCCCCATGGGCAACGGAATTTCTCCCCAGCCGACAGGCTCGTTGATGGGTTGAATGTCGGTCGAGTCAAGAGCTTCGGAAACGAGGCTGGGGACATTGAGCGTTGTTTCGGCCTCGTCCAACTCGGCAGAAGTCGATTTCGTGGCGGGTCTTTCGGGGAGGAGGAACGAGCAGCAATCGAAGTGCGGGGTTATCGAGGTCTCGTAGCTTCCCATGCGTCGGGCGATGGCGATAATCTCAGGCTTGTCGAGCCCGATCAATGGACGCAACACCGGCATCGTTGCCACAGACTCCACCGCGCGCAGGTTCTGGATGGTCTGCGAGGCAACCTGGCCCAATGACTCTCCGGTGATGAGGGCGTCCGAACGCAGGCGCCCCGAGATTTCCTCGGCTAATCTCAACATGAAACGCCGGTAGAGCAACACCCGCAGTTCAGCCGGGCAATGGGCGGCGATCTCTTCCTGGATAGGCAGCAAGGGCACCATGGCGAGGCGTGCGGGGCCCTGGTAGCGAATCAGGATCCTGATCAAGCCCTCGACCTTTTCGAGGCTTGCCGGGTCGGTGCGGGGTACAGAGTGGAAGTGAACGAAGTCAAGCCGCATACCGCGCTTCATCAAAAGGTAGGCGGCGACCGGCGAATCGATGCCACCCGAAATCAGACACGTTGCTCGCCCGCCGACTCCGACCGGCAAACCTCCGGGACCCGGAACGCTGTGGGTCCAAGTGAAGAGCCCTTTCTCGTCGACCAGCACATGAATGGTCAGGGCGGGATTACTGAGGTCCACCGGCCAGCCGGTTTGTTCCTGGACGAAGGCGCCGAGGACGCGTTCGATCTCGGGCGAGGTCATTGGGAAGCGTTTTTCTGATCGCTGGCAGCGAATCGCGAAACTGTCGGGAGCCATGT
Source organism: uncultured Thermoanaerobaculia bacterium (assembly GCA_964423595.1). Classification (GTDB taxonomy): domain Bacteria; phylum Acidobacteriota; class Thermoanaerobaculia; order Thermoanaerobaculales; family Sulfomarinibacteraceae; genus Sulfomarinibacter. Next base: position 16,932 of record CAYRFI010000081.1, read on the forward strand.
TCTCGAGGCGAGGCCCGAGATGGGCCTGGAGGTCCTCCATCGTGCGGCCAGCGAGCTCGACGGCCCTGATCGATCCGACACCAAAGACAGTTGCCAGCCGCCGCGCCGCCTCGGCAAAGGGGACGGGGTTCTTGAAAGTGATCAGTATGCGCCACGACGGCCGCATCACGGCCGATACCGGCAGATCGGAGAGGGCACTGCGCACATTATCGGTGAGAGTGCGCTCGAACCAGCGACGGTTCCCACCCTTGAGGCTGATCTCCGACGTCGTCGCGAGGATGCGGGTCACCGTTTCCATTCGCAAAGGGTAGCACTCTGGCCCGTTTCCGTGCCCGTCTGCGTCTCCGTGCCCGAAGGACATGCGGACCAGCGAGCAGATGCTAAGATCGGACCACAGAAACTGAGTAAATTGTTCGTGCGGCGGTCGCGCATCGATTTGAAATGTGTCGGCCCCAGGGAATCTGGAGTGCGCATATGCCCTCAATCGAAAGAGACAGCGTGACTATTCACTTCGAGGACGTAGGCTCGGGTCCAGCGGTGGTGATGGGACACAGCATTCTCTGCTCCGGCGAAATGTGGATGTACCAGGTACCAACGCTCGCCGAACGTTTCCGGGTGATCAACATCGACCAACGGGGCCATGGCCATTCTGTGCCGGCGACGAACTCATATGAGCTTCGCGACATGGTGGAGGACGCCTTTGCCGTTCTGGATCACCTCGAGATTGAGGGAGCCGTCTGGGCCGGATTGTCGATGGGCGGAATGGTCGCCATGCATGCGGCAGTGACTGAGCCGGATCGGGTGGCGGCCCTTCTTCTCCTCGACACACACGCCGGTGAAGAGACCACATTCAAGAAACTCAAATATCGAGCGATGAGTATCGGCGCGAAGGCCTTCGGTGTCCGGCCCTTCTTTCCCACAGTGCTTCCACTCTTGTTCGGTCGCACCACGCTGACCGAAAACCAGAACCTGGTTGATGAGTGGAAGTCGCGGTTCGAGGAAATCCATGTTCAATCGCTGGCGAGGGCAGTTACGGCGTTGACGCGAAGGCCGTCAATCGTGCGCGAGCTCCGCGGAGTCCTATGCCCCTCTCTCGTGATCGTCGGCGAGGAGGACGCCTCACTCCCGCCACACCTCTCGCGAGAGATCGCGGACGCATTACCGAACGCCTCGTTTGTTGTGATCCCGGAGGCGGGTCATCTGTCGGCATTGGAGAAGCCCGAAGCCGTCACCGACGCAATGCTGCGGTTTCTTGATTCGTTGAGCTGAGTGTCACTTGCCCATTCGGGCACGGGCGCGGAGACGGAGATGGGCACGGAGTCTAGAAAACGATTCTGATTGGTTCCGCGACAAAGCACAGAACGAAAATGACGATCGCGATCCAGCCGATCAGTTGTCGTTTTCGGTCGAGGGGGCGCTCTTCGTCCCAAAGCCGTGGGTGCTGCGGTTTCATGACGAGGGCGATGACAACCCACAGCCACCAACCGGGCCAGATGAACCCGAGGCCCGCGAGCACACCGAGGAGCGGCCACACCATTCGCTGGTGCCAGCGGCCGAAGAGTGCGTAGCCGATGTGACCGCCATCGAGCTGGGCAAAAGGCAGGAGGTTCAGGAGGGTGACCAGGACCCCGAACCAGGCGGCGACGCCGGTCGGGTGGAGCCAGAGCGTCGTGTCGTTGCCGAGGCCGGGCCGGAGCAGTACTTCGAGGAGCCGATAGATGAGAGGTTCGCCGAACTCGAGATAGGTGCCTTCAACCACTGATTCCCCGACCTCGGACGCCATGATCCCGTAGGCGAGAAAAGGCACCAGGGCAACAAAACCGGCGATCGGACCCGCGGCACCGACATCGAGAAGCTGCCGTTTGTCCTGAATCGGGTCCTTGATTCGGATCACCGCACCAAGAGTTCCGATGCCGAGGACCGGGACGGGGAACGGAATGAAATAGGGTGGGGTGGCCGTCAATCCATGTCGCCGAGCCGCGATGTAGTGACCGAGCTCATGGCACCAGAGAATTGTCAGGAGCGGGACGGAGAACTTGAGGCCGGCGAAATAGACCCGTGGGTCGGTCAGAAGCTCGACGAGTCCGAGCCGCGCCATCTCCGCTGGAAGGCTGCCCCACACGAGTCCACCGACCATCGTCGTGCTCGCGAAGGTGGCCAGGAACAGCGCGACGTGGAGCCACCATCGAGGGCGATATGTGCTTGGCGGCATAACGAAGACCCCAGCGGGCGGACCGCCGGGGCCAGGATTTTCGCTGGGAGGGAGGGAGTGCACGCTCAGCTCATGTCGCGCAACGCCTTGCCCGGTTTGAACCTGATCGTCTTCCCGGGCGGGATCTCGACCTCGCGTCCGGTCTTAGGATTACGTCCGATACCGCGCTTTCGGTCTTTGACCTGGAAAACGCCGAACCCGCGCAGCTCGATGCGGTCGCCGCGCAGCAGTGCTCTCTTCATCCCCTCGAAGAGGGCATTCACTGCTTCGGTCGCTTTGGGTTTCGGAAGATCGGTGGCCTGCATCACCCGCTCGACCAGATCGGACTTGATCATCCACTCCTCCTTCCCCGGACGCGGGGAATTGAGAAGTTACCGGGAAGCTCAATCATTGTCAAGGGTTAGCGCCCACATCCAGCGGAATATTTCAGTCGAGTATCCGGTCCAGGCGTTTCAACAAAAAACTCCCGCGACGGCCGCGGGAGTCGAGACTGTACGATCGTTGAACTAAAAGGGCACGTCGTCGGCATCGTCCGGAAATCCCTGAGCGACGGCGCCGTAGTCTTCACCCGGCGTACCGACGCCGGACGACTTCGATCCGAGCATCTCCATCTGCTCCATGTGGATCTCGGTGAAATATTTCTTCTGTCCATCTTGCTCGTAGGTCCGTGTGCGGATCTGCCCCTCGATGTAGAGCTGCTTGCCCTTGGTGACGTAGCGATCGCAGATCTCCGCCAGCTTGCCCCAGGCAACGATGTTGTGCCACTCGGTGCGGGGGTTTCCATTCTCATCTTTGAATCGCCTGTCGGTGGTGGCGAGGGAGAACTTGGCGAGGTTCTGGCCGCTCTGAGTGGCTCGGAACTCCACGTCACGACCGACGTTTCCCACCAAAATGACCTTGTTGATACCCATAATTGTCTCCTC
>CAYRFI010000082.1:0-20061 GCA_964423595.1 uncultured Thermoanaerobaculia bacterium
CTGGGCACGGCACCTCGTCGCCCTCGCGACGAAACCCGGTGAGATATGCGGGCTAACCTCGAACCCCTCGCTGGCCGTGAAATCTCAGCCCGAATTTTGGCGATTGAGGCCAACTCCCCGCGTTATCGTCTTTCAAACATCTAGAAAAACCTTTGCGGCTTTGCGCCTTTGCATTGTGTTCTCGGGCGGGCGGGTGGTTTTTGTCACAGAAACCTGGTGAGCACGATCCACGCCGCGGTTGCAGAAACCGCGTGGAGGATGACCGCAGCCCAGACGCTTCGCGTTCGTTCGCGAACGCCGCCGCACACGAGACCGAAGATCAGGGCGGCGCCCACCCACCCCATCCACCACCCACCGATATCCGAGGTGAGCCAGGCCGGCGGCAGGAGGCAGATGGTCACCGCACCGGAGTAAACCAGCGCGGCAACCGCGTTCGGTACCGAAATAAAGATTCGCCCCCTGGCCGCCATCACCGGAAAAAAACGCAGCAGGTGGCCGTGCATCGCGCCCCGCAACAGGGTCTCGATGCCGACAATTCCAGTCAACATGACTGCAAAGACTTTCAAGACAGCGGCCTCCGGCGCCTGTACAGGGGTCATGATCCAGGCCCCGCCGGCGAGACCGAAAACCGCAGTCACGGGGAGCACCGTTAGAAAACCGATATCACGCACTCTTCGCAGTCCGTATCTGCCCGGTTGTCGGGAGTGCCCGAGGTACGAGAACCCGAGCCCGAAAACCGCCAGTACCGCGGCTGAGATTGCCGCGCTTGACAGCAAACCCCGAACCATCAAGCCCCGCGATATTCCTGCTCCAACCTGCGATCCGCCAGCGAGGACGGATATTGCGAGGGCAACAGCCGCCCCAGCGACCCCGGTCGCGACTGCGGCGAAGCGACGGCCGGCTGACGGCGGCTGGTAGACCCACCGGGTAATGAACATGATCTCGCTCAGACTGAGTCCTGTTCTCCCACCCCTGGGTGAGCCACCAATCTCGTTCGATCCTCCCCACTGCGCCTCGCCGACGGCCTCGGGATCGAGCAGGTTGAGCCGGTCATACAGGGCCTCGAGACTGGTCGGCAAGAAAGGATCGACCTGGCGGAGGGTGTAGATCCCGGGTTCCTTTTCGAGTATCACCAGCCCGAGCCGGTCGCCATGCAGGTCGCGGAGCTGCTCCTCGACCTCGTAGATCCCGGCCTCCGAGCGGCATGCGACCGCGATTCTCTGCGGAAGGATGCCTTCCCGGGCGAGCTCTTCGACCGCATGTCCCTCCTCGAAATCGAGAGGCGTGAAGACCAGCTCGTCCAGCTTGTGCAGCGACGCGGCCGTGAATTCGAGGAAATCGGTGGCGCCCCATCGATTGTCTTTCTTGAGCTCGATCTCCTCGCCACGGAGACCGTTGATGACCGTCAGGGCGGCCTCCTGAAGATTGTCGGGAAAGGCCGTCAGGTCCTTGAGCTCGAAACCGTGGGCGTCGATCACCCCCTGCAACCGAACGATCGGCATGATTTTCTTGCGCGCGAGCGAACCTTCTTCATCGATCCGCCGATGATTGAGCAGCAACCAGACGGCGAGAACCGTGTCAAGGTCGGGATCGTTCGCCCATACCGTCCACCGCTCGCCGTCCAGATCGAGCCCCTTGCGGATGACGATCATCGCCTGCTCACAGGTCGAGAGCGTGAACGAGCGCACGCAGCCCTCGTGGTGATCGAGATTGTAGACCCCACGTGAGGCATCGATGAACGGCTCACCTTTCGCCGCGCCATCGAGAAAGATCGTGCCCTTCGGATACTTCCGCGCCGACGACGCCGAAACGCTGAGCGAGCGATCGATCCGCACGAAGATATTCGACGCCTCGACACAGGTCAGGTAGCGGCCATCGTCGTCCTCCTTTATCTGGTAGCGCACCGGCAGCATCTTGCGAGTCACCGGGCGCTCGGGCAGAGCCTCCGTGACCGCGTCATGGCGGCCGGTTGCGGTCCTCAGGAGGTGGGCCGCGCTGCGCAAGCGCTGAGGCAGCGTTCCAACCGGGTCGCCGTCGTCCCCGCCGGGAGGATTCATGGCCACGATTGTACCCTCGCTTGTCTGTGAGCCGTTATAGAATCATCGCTCGAAGGAGGCCCGAACCATGCAACGAACCGCTGTGCTCTTCGTCGTCGTGATCGCGATTTTCGTGTCAATAGTCGTCGCGGCCGATGATCCACCCGAGTCCGACGCCGTGGCCGCGGTCGAAAAGGCCTCGCTCCGAGCCGACCATCAGTTCGATACCCTCGCCAAGATGATCGACGATGTGCTGTGGTACGAGCGCGTCGGCGATGTGGCCGTCATCGACAAGTCCAGGATCTATGGCCCTCCGCGCTGGAAGGAAGAGAACCCCACCGGCGTCAACGCCGGCAACCACCTCAAGTTCTACACCTACCTCTTCACCCCCAAGGGCTTCGACGATGCCGGCAAGCTGCCGCTGCTGGTCCTGCCCCACGGCGGAGTTCACGCCGACTTCACCACCTACTACGCCCACATCGTTCGTGAGCTAGTGGGCCAGGGTTACATCGTGGTCGCACCCGAGTACCGCGGTTCCACCGGCTACGGCCGCGGCATGTACGAGGACATCGACTACGGCGGGCTCGAGGTGGAGGATGCCCTCGCCGCACGCAACTGGGCGGTCGAGAACCACCCCCGCGTCGACCCCAAGCGGGTCGGCATCCTCGGCTGGAGCCACGGCGGCCTGATCACATTGTTCAGCCTCTTCCGCCACCCCGACGCCTACGCCTGCGGCTTCGCCGGCGTGCCGGTCTCGGACCTCGTCCAGCGCATGGGCTACCACGACCAGAGCTACCGCGATCTCTACGAGGCCGACTACTTCATCGGCAAGTCCGCGCAGGAGGACCTCCAGGAGTACAAGCGCCGCTCACCGGTGTGGTCGGTCGACAAGCTCACCAAGCCGCTCCGCATCCACACCAACATCCACGACGAGGACGTCAACTACATCGAGGTCGAGCACTTGATCGAGGCCCTAACCGCGGCCGGAAAGGATTTCGAACATCAGGTCTCCGATGTCCCCGGCGGTCACAGCTTCGACCGCCTCGACACCCCCGAGGCCTGGGGCTACCGCCAGCAGATCTACGCCTTCCTCGCCCGTTACCTCAAGCCGCCGGACCCCAAGATCTCACTGGGCATCACCGCGGAGGGCCGGGCAGCACCATAACTCGCCTGCCTCTCGGACGTGAGGCTTGGGACCTGAAGCTTGTGGCCAGGCGTTGCAACCTCGCCGGCCCAACGGTGTGACCGAGTGCGTCAGGCCCCAGGCCACAGGCCTCAAGCCCTTCCCGGGACGGGGTCGGTTGCCAGCGGTTCTGCTACAGTTCCACCAGAATCTGTCGGGAGGAACCGCTTGATGGCTCTGCTCGAAGGCAAGCCGATGTCGAACGTGGATGCGGCGTGGCTGCACATGGAATCGCCCACCAATCTGATGCTGATCAGCGGGGTGATGTCCTTCTACGAAAAGCTGGATTTTTCGGAGCTCAAGGAGCTGATCGAGGACCGACTGCTGCCCTTCGAGCGATTTCGACAGAAGGTCGTGACGTCGTCGGTTCCGGGCATCGGGCCGCGGTGGGTCGACGATCCCCATTTCAACCTCCGGTCGCATCTGCAGCGGGTGGCGCTTCCCGACCCCGGTGGGCAGAAGGAGCTCCAGGAGATGGTCAGCACGATCATGAGCACTCCCCTGGACTTTTCAAAGCCCCTGTGGCAATTCCAATACGTCGAGAACTATCGCGGCGGCTCGGCGGTGGTTGCTCGCATCCACCACTGTATCGCCGACGGCATCGCGCTCGTGCGGGTGCTGCTGAACCTCACCGACGACTCGCCGTCGGGCTCAGCCAAGACCCGCCGCAGCCGGCGGCGACGGAAGCCACTTGGCGGAGGCTTCTGGCTGCCCGAGGTGGTCAACGATGCGGTGTACTCGGTGGGACGGATCACCGCACGAATGGTGGACAAGACCCTCGAGACCATCGCCGACCCGGCCCGCGCGGCCAGGATGGTGACCGTAGGGGCCAAGGGCACCGGGATCCTCGCTCGACTGGCGACCATGCCCGCCGACCCGGAGACGATCTTCAAGGGCGAGCTCACCACCGCCAAGCGCGTCGCGTGGTCCGCGGTCATGCCGCTGGCCGACGTCAAGGCGTACTCGAAGTCCCAGGGGGCGACGATCAACGATGTCCTGCTGGCCGGGGTCACCGGCGCCGTCCGCCGCTACATGATCGGCCGCAAGGCTGGGGTCGACGGGCTCAACATCCGCGCGGTGGTGCCGGTCAACCTGCGGCCCGACTCCGAAATCATCAATCTCGGCAACAGGTTCGGGCTGGTGTTTCTGGCCCTCCCGGTCGGCCTTGCCGACCGCAGCGAGCGGCTGGCCGAGCTCAAGAAGCGGATGGACAAGATCAAGAAGTCGTCCGAACCGATGGTGATCTACGCCATCCTCAACGCGGTCGGTCTCACCGGACCAAAGGTCGAGAGCCTGGCACTGCAGCTCTTCGGTTCGAAGGCAACGGCGGTGATGACCAACGTCCCCGGCCCACGCGAGGAGATCTACCTCGCCGGCAAGGCGATGCGCAGCATGATGTTCTGGGTCCCACAGTCGGCACGCCTCGGGCTCGGCGTCAGCATCCTCAGCTACGCCGGCCAGGTGCGGCTGGGCGTTGCCACGGATTCGGGTCTGGTACCCGACCCTGAATCGATCATCGAGGCCTTTCAGGAGGAGATGGCAGCGATGATGGAGGAAGTAAAGGGTTAGGAGTCAGGGCGGTCAGCTATCAGCCGTCAGACCTCAGCTCCCCCACCCTCCCAAGAAGAGAGACCGGGTTCTTGGATTCAAAACCCAAAAGCTGAGAGCTGATTCCTGATTGCCGACAGCTTACCTCTTGCACGTTGACGGCAGTCAAAACAGCCGCGCCTGTCCGCTCTCCATATCCAAGAGCCACTTCTTGCGGTCGAGACCGCCGGCGTAACCCGTCAGATCGCCATCCGAACCGATGACCCGATGGCACGGAACGATGATCGCGATCGGGTTGCGGGCGTTGGCGACGCCCACCGCCCTCGCGGCATCGGCCTCCCCGAGACGACGCGCGATCTCGCCGTAGGTGTCGGTGGCGCCGAACGGGATCCGCCGCACCTCCCTCCACACCCTGTGCTCGAAGTCCGTGCCCTCCGGCTCGAGCTCGAGCTCGAAGCGGCGCCGCTCGCTCCGGAAGTACTCGTAGAGCTGCTGAACCGTCCGAGCGACCGCGTTGCCGGTCTCCCCCACCCCGGGATCCGAATCGTCAACGAACGACACAGCGGTCACGGCTCCGCGGTTGTTGACCCTGATCTCGATGGGGCCGATCGGAGATTCCAACCACCCGACCTGCACCGAGTTCATGCCTCCGCGCGCTTGGAATCGACGCACACAGCGACACAGACAAGCACACGACCCTTCAATTTCAGGACTCTCCTGCCTTTCCTCTCCCACCACTCGTTGGTTGAGACGGAGTCTAGCATGGTGTGTCGATCGAACAGTCACGTCGGTGGCAATCTCGGGCGCGGAGACCGAGACGGGCACGGGAGGAGCACCCTATACTCAGTCAGTGGCAGATTTCTTCACCACCGCGTGTCCCAGAAATTGCTATTCGACATGCGGGATGCGGGTCGAGGTCTCAGACGGCAAGCTGCGCGCGATCGAGGCCCATCCCGAGAACATGGCGACGCCGGAGGGGGTGTGCCTCAAGGGGCTTTCGTTTATCGAACGGGTGTATGCGAAGGACAGAATCCTTTATCCCCTCCAAAGGACGACGGGCGGGCGGTTCGAACGGATCTCGTGGGAGGCCGCCCTCGACCGGATCGCGGCCGAGCTAGGTTCTGCCCGCGAACGCTACGGTCCACGCAGCGTGTTCTTTTACAACGGAAGCGGCACCAAGGGTTTGTTGAACGAGGTGTCGAAGGAGTTCTGGACACTCGTCGGCGGTTGTACGACAACCTTTGGTGATCTCTGCTGGCCGGCCGGTCTCGAGGCCACCCGCCTGACCCTCGGCGACAACAAGCACAGCACACCCTGGGACCTGGTCAACGCGCGTCTCATCATCTTCTGGGGCAAGAACCCGGCCGAAACCAACATCCACCAGATGCGCTTCGTCGAGGAGGCGGCGGACGATGGCGCCCGCGTAGTCGTCATCGACCCTCGGCGCACCCAGTCCGCCGAGGGTGCGGAGCTGCTGGTTCAAATCCGGCCAGGCACCGACGGCGCGCTGGCCCTCGGCATCGCCCATCTCTTGATTGTCCGCCAGGCGGTCGACGCTGCATTCATCCGCAACCACGTCCACGGATACCGGGAGTTCGCGGCGATGGTCCGCGACTACCCACCGGACCGAGTTGCGGAAATCACCGATGTACCGGCCAAGGTCGTCGAACGCCTGGCCGAGATGATCGGCTCGGTCGCGCCGCTCAGCATCTGCGCCGGCTTCGGAATGCAGCGATACACCAACTCCGCCCAGACGATGCGCGCCCTGATCGCCCTGCTCGCGCTCACCGGCAATCTCGGTAAACCCGGCGCAGGATGGATTTACGCCAACCTGCAGAGCGACATCTTCAGCCCGGTCCGTGAGCCGCTCGCGCTCTATCCGCCCGACACCAATGACGACCCCATTCGCGTGTCGGTCTCGACCGCACGACTCGGTCCGGAAATGCTCGAACAGAGAGATCCCGAGCTCAAGGTGGCCTGGGTCGAGCGTGGCAACCCGGTCACCCAAAACCCCCAGACAACTCGAGTGCTCGAGGCGTTTCGCGCCCTCGACTTCCGAATCGTGGTCGACCAGTTCCTGACCGACACCGCGCGCGAGGCCGACATCGTCCTGCCGGCTAAGACGATGTTCGAGCAGACCGACGTCATCGGCGCCTACTGGCACCCCTACATCCAGATCAAGGCCAAACTGATCGAGCCGCTGGGTGAGGTGCGGCCAGAGACCGAAATCTACTGGCATCTCGCGCAGCGATTGGGTGTCCCGAAGAACGAAATCGAGAGGAGGATACCGGCACCTTCGGATGAGGCCATCGATTCGTGGCTCGAGCATCGCCTCGATCAGTTCCCCGGGCTTTCGCTCTCGCGCCTGCGGCGCGGACCGGTGCTCGCGCCTGGCAGCCAGGAGGTCGCGTGGTCGGACTTCGTCTTCCCTACCCCCTCCGGGAAGATCGAGCTTCACTCTGAAGAGGCCGGCGATCGTTGGGGCGCCGACGCGCTGCCAATCTACACTCCCAATGTCGAGCGGCCGGCGACCGGAAACGCCGCGAACTACCCGCTCCAGCTCCTTACCCCCAACACCAAGAACCGCATCCACTCGCAGTTCGGCAATCTCCCGTCGATCCGGGGGCTCGATCCCGACACCTTCGCCGAGATGAGCCCGGCGGACGCGGCAGCACGTGGGATCGTCGATGGCGACCGGGTGTGCGTGTTCAACGATCGCGGCAAGGTCGAGATCAACGTTCGCCTCGAACACAGCCTGCGGCCCGGGTGCCTCGTCATCCACAATGGCTGGTGGCTGTCCGAGGGTGGCGGCGTCAACATGCTGTCGGCTGCGCGCGAGACCGATATGGGTCACGGTGCGGCCTTCCATGACAACGCGGTCGAGGTGGAGCGAATCGTATGACCCACGGTCTTTTCGTCCTCGACCTCGACCGCTGCACCGGGTGTGCGGCCTGCGTGGTGGCGTGCAACAACGAAAATGAGGTCGCCGAGGGGCTGAGCTGGCGCCGGGTCCACACCTTCAACCGGCAGCGGTTGGCGACGCTGCCTGTTTTCCACTACTCGCTCGCTTGCAACCACTGCCTCGAGCCCGCGTGCCTCCACAACTGCCCCGCAAACGCCTACTCCAAGGACGCGTCCATGGGAGCGGTGCTCCTCGACCAGGAATCGTGCATGGGTTGTCGCTACTGCTCATGGGTTTGTCCCTACGAGGCGCCCCAGTACAACTCCGTGGTCGGGGTCATGGAGAAGTGCACCTTCTGCGAGCATCGTCTGAGAGAAGATCTTCCCCCGGCCTGCGTCACCGCCTGCCCGATCGAGGCCCTCAGATTCGAAAAAGAGGACGACCCGCGCGCGGTTCATCGCCCGGGTTTTCCCGAAACCGGGCTACGTCCGGCTGTTCGAGTCGTCGGCAGTCGTCGTGACACAGCCCCCGATATGACGGCCGCGCCGATCGCGGTGAACGTGATATCGCCACGATCCACTGTCGGTTGGAGCGGCTTCACGAGCGAATGGTCTCTGTGGTTCTTCACCTCGGTCGCGATGCTACTGGTGGCGTGGTTTGCGGCCGCAGCGGCGCGGGGCATCGCGATTCCACTGACGGTGTTCGCAACCGTCGGCTGTCTCGCGATGGCGGTGAGCACCCTCCATCTCGGAACGATCAGCCGTATCTGGCGCGCGGCGCTGAACCTCAGGCGGTCGTGGGTGAGCCGCGAGGTGGTGCTCTTTTCGACGTTCTTTGCGGCTGCCTGCGCCAGCGCTCTGCGCGACGATGTAACAAACTGGGCGAGATGGGTGATTGCAGCGGTCGGCTTCGCCAGCCTCTATGCAATGGACATGGTCTACCGGGTCCGCGGGCAGGTGGTCCTCACAGTCCCGCACAGCGCGATGGCGATGCTCACCGCCGCGTTCTATATCGGCATCCTCACCGCGAACCCGGTTCTGCTGTGGCCGTCGGCCACGGTGAAGCTGGTTCTCTATCTGGCGCGCCGCGAGCGTCCGGTGCCCGGTGGCGCTGTTCTCGCCCCTGTGCGCATCGGTGTCGGAATCCTGCCGGCGCTGGCGCTCGCCGCTACGGACACTGTACCGATCCCCGTGGCATTGTTCGGCGCCATGGTCGGCGAGCTGATCGACCGCGCCGAGTTCTATGCGGGGCTCAGGTTTCTGACACCCGGCCGCCAGATCGACCGCGATCTTCAGCGTGATGTCCGTCTCGATGCCGTGATGCCCTGAGGGCATGCTGACGGCCAGAGGCTTGGACCCTGAGGCTTGTCCAACAAGCTCTGGAAGCGTCTCGCTTATCGGGACGGCGGGGGAAACTCCTTATTCCTCATTCGACCGACCGCGGTGTTGATATCATCTACCCTCGGGAGGCACCACGATGGCGATTGAGTTCAGTGACCGGCAGCGAGCGACGATAGCCGCCGCCGTCACCATTCTGTCCGCGGTCGTCATCGTCGTCGCCATCGGGGCGCTGTTCTGGATCGTCGGCGCCTTCTTCGTGAAATTCTCCGCGGTCTTTTTGCCGTTGGCGGTGGCGGCGGTGGCGGCGTTGGTGGTCAAGCCGTATTACAAGGCCATCGCAACCCGGCTCAAGCTCGGCCGCGTGCCGGCGCTGATCGTGGTCTTCCTGTCGTTCATCATTCCGGTCGCCGGTCTGGGCTGGTTCTTCGGCGACCTTCTGGTCGAGCAGGCCAAGGGACTCATAGAGGCTTTCCCACACTGGTGGGCGGCGGCCGTCACATGGGTACAACAGCGTTCGCCACGACTCGTCCAGCTCTACCAGGAAACCGCCATCGGGCAGGCGGTCGGCGACGCGGTCGGAGGACAGAGCGGCGCCGTGGTCGATGTCGCCCAGTACCTTGGCCGGCGCATGGTGTCGGCCGGGGCCGGCGTTCTGTACGGAGTGGCCGCCCTCCTCGGTTGGGTCGTCGCACCGATCTATTTCGCATTCTTCCTCATGGCTGACACGCCACAGGTCGGCACTCTCGAGCGCTTCATCCCGTTCCTCAAGTCGGAGACCCGCAAGGATCTGCTCTATCTCTTCCAGGAGTTCGTCACCATCATCGTCGCGTTCTTCCGGGGCCAGCTGATCATTGCTTTTCTGCAGGGGCTGCTCTTCGCCATCGGTTTTACGCTGGCCGGTCTCAAGTACGGTTTCATCATCGGATTGACGCTCGGATTCCTCAACATCGTCCCCTACCTCGGCAACATCATCGGTCTCGGCACCGCGCTGCCGCTGGCTTTCTTCCAGCCCGACGGCGGCCTCACCCGGGTGCTGCTGGTGCTGGTGGTTTTTGCCGCGGTGCAGATGATCGAGGGTTATTTCCTGACCCCGAAGATCATGGGCGACCGCACCGGGCTCCACCCGGTCGTCATCATCATCGCGATCTTTTTCTGGGGCACGGCTCTCAACGGGATCATGGGCATGATCCTCGCGATCCCATTGACCGCCTTCCTCGTAGTCTTCTGGCGTCTTGCGCGGGAGAAGTACCTTCCGGAGCTGGTCTGAACAAGGAAGCCTCTACGGCCCGGTCGCTATCGCTATCGATCAACCCTTCGACAGCCAATCGCTATAAAGCTCGGGTCTCCTGTCACGCATGAAAAGTTTCCGCGCGTGACTCTCGGCGACCTCGGCGAGATCGATGTCGGCATAGAGGATGTGATCCTCGCCCTGCGGAGCGCGTGCCAGCACCCTCCCGTCCGGGCCACAGACGAAGGACCCACCGGCAAAGTCGAGGGAGTCCTCGGTGCCGACCCGGTTGCAGAGTGCGGTGAAGTATCCGTTTTGAAAGGCGGCGACACGCAGCTCGGCCTCGTATAACCCGTCCGGCCACTCACCCACCGCTCCCGCCTGCGGCACCACCACTAGCTCGGCTCCGGCGAGAGCCAGCGCTCGCATGTACTCGGGATAGTGGCGGTCATAGCAGATGGCGACTCCGACTTTGCCGACAGTGGTGTCGAAGACCGGCGCACCGGTGTCGCCCGGAGCGTAGTACCCCCGCTCGTGAAAGCACGAATAGTCGGTGATGTGCACCATGCGTGCTCGTCCGAGCAAGCTGCCGTCGGCGTCGATCACCGGCGACGAATCGAAACAGTCGTCGCCGTCCCGCTCGTAGAGGTTGAGGACAACGACAACGCCGAGCGCGGCGGCACGCCTGGAAAAGGCCTCCGTCACCGGCCCCGGCACCTCCTGTGCAAGATCACTCGGATCGCCTTCGACTGGTCGTTGCGGGTAGAAGGGCTCGAAGGCGAGCTCCGCGTAGCAGACCAGGTCGGCGCCGCCGGCCGCCGCATTCTCCAGGGCCCGGAGGCCCCGCTCGAGGTTGTCATCCCGATCGAGGGTCGCCTGCTGTTGAACGAGCGCGATGCGCATGGATCCTCCCGGGCTCACTGATTCCGGCGAGTATATCCCGCACTCTTCTCCGCCTCGCAGCAACGATCGATGTTAAAACGGTTCTTTTGTCGCTCAACGCGGTTGTGGGGTTTCCGACGAAAACGGCGCCACTTTTCCCCGCCTGCCGCGAGCCGCAGCAAAGAACTCGAAGAAGATCCGCATGTCGAGATCGAGGTCATCGGACGGCGTGACGAGGGGCCCGAAGCGGATCCGGCGCGGTCCGTAGTCCAGGGCCACCGCCATGATCGGCACGCCCGCCGTGCGGGCGATCCGGTGAAAGCCCGTCTTCCAACGATCAACCGAGCTGCGGGTTCCCTCGGGCGCCAGGGCCAGCAGGAGCTCTTTCTCGATTCTGAAGCGTTCCGCCATCTCCTCGACAACACCGCTCCCGGGTTGCGTCCGGTCTACCGGGATGCCCCCGAGGCCGCGCATGATCGGCGCCAGGGGTCCGTCGAAGAGGGTGTGTTTGCCGAGAAAGCGCAGTTTGAGATCGAGGGCGAGCATGGCGGCCGCACCGATCACGAAGTCCCAGTTCGAGGTGTGGGGGGCGACGATAATCACCCCTTTGGAAATATTCGGAACCTCGCCGTCGAAGCCCCACCGGGCCGCGACCATGATCAGTCGACCAAGGGCCCGTCCCCACCACCAGCCCCGCGTCGGGATTGCCGGACCCAGGTCTGGGAGCGCCAGGTTCGCCATATGGGCCCATTATAGGACTGTCGGCCCTACTCTTCCCGTGCCCGTCTCCGCCCCCGTTCCCGACATCGAGCAATGACCGGCGTGTCGGGTGTTCTCGGGCACGGAGACGGGCACAAAAAATCCCGCCCCGGAGGGGGCGGGTTGGAGAAAGGAGGAATGAAAAATCAGAACTCGACTCTGAAGCCGAGCTCGTAGCTGCGGGGCAGACTCCAGGAAAGTGCTTCGCCCATCTCATAAGCACCACATCCACGGGCCAGGCTGCAGACGGCGGTGCCGTTCTCGGTGCTGAAGGTGTTGTAGACCGAGCCGATCGCCACCAGCCGCACCCGGTTGCCCACAGTGAAGCCCTTGCTGAGCTGGAGGTCGAGGTTGGAAGCGTTGAAGGCGTCGCGACTGCCGCGCGGTTCCAAGAAATAGAAGTCTCCCTGAATCCGTGGGTCGTCATACGCGTCCGCCTGCGGTTCCCAGGTAAATGGCGATTCCCAAATGCCGTTGAAAGCGATGGTCCAATCGCCCTTGATGTAGATGAAACCGTTGAGCTTGAAGCGATGGGCGCGGTGGTCGCTGAGATAGCCGTAACGGTTTTCGAATTGCCACGGGTAATAGTCGAAGTCGGGGTTGTTGCCCTGGCTGAAGTCGAGGTTCCCTTTCGACTCCGAGTAGGTGTAGGACGCGAGCAACGTCAACCAGGAGAACGACCGGGTCTCGTACCGGACGATGAATCCCTCGTAATCACGCGCGAGGCCGGGGAGGTTGCCGAGCAGATACTCGAAACACTCCGCGCCCTCGGTCGGCACCGGATAATTCTCGGCGCACGTGTCCTCGAAGAGGTCACGAGTCTTTTTGTTGATATAGGTCAGCTCGACGGACGCCCGCCGACCCACCTCACGCTCGTAGGAGAGGCTCAGCGTATCGGAGTAGGCCGCCCGAAGATCCGACTGTACCAGGGTCTCGCCGACACCTGTGGTATACCCCGGCGGCAGGAACCAGCCGAATGGGTCCATGCCGTCCGGATCATCGGCACGATACCCCCATTCCAAGAAATCCATCATGAACTCGCATTGACTGGGGTCAAAGTACAGGGAGGGGCCGAAAGTCATGCACGAGAACCATTGGTACGAGGGTTCATTGCCGGCACGCAATATCGACGGCAAAGTGAGCGAAGCGGGGTCCATGAAGCGTCCCCAATTGCCTCGAACGACGTTTTTGGCGTCGTTGGTGATGTCCCAGGCGACACCGACGCGGGGCTGGAACTTGTTCATGTCGGCGACCTGGCGCCCCACGTTGTTGTCGTAGGCCACCTGGTCGTATCGGAAGCCGACCTTGAGGGTCAGGTTCGACAGCGCGCGCCACGAGTCCTGGAGATACGCGGTGTAGAGGTCTCCCGTGTAGTTCTGCTCGCCAGCGGTTGTGACTTCGTACAAAAAGTAGGGCAGCGTGAACAAGGAATGACCGAACTCATCGGTGATATCGAAGTCATCATAGGCAAACCCGACCGATCCCGGCGAGCACGCGCCGCCGTCGGTGCCGGTATAGCAGTTCGCGCCGGGGTACTCCGTCCCCGAGTATTGAACCCCGATTTTGAACTCGTGCGAGCCGGCGAGATTGCCGACGAACCAGGTGAGATCGGTGGCGATGTCGTCCCGATTCCGCTTCGAGTACTGTTGGCGGGGGTAGTTTTCGGTCGTGAGAGAGGTCGCGTAGTTGAAATGCGATGGCGTCTCGAGGTCTCCCGACATCGGGAGCACATCAAGCGTCGCCCGGTAGGCGCCGGCCACCGTGTTCCACATCAGACCGTCCGTGAGCACCGCGTTGAGATCGATAGCGTAGACATCGGCGCCCTGCTTCTGCCGCGACGCCGCCTCAGGTGTGACGAACTGCGAGGCGTTTTGGTTGGCGATCTCGGCCGGATCTCCCGAGGCCCTGCCCATCAGCCGCCAGCTCGGCGCGATCTGCCAGGTCAGCTTGAGGTTGTAGTTGTGACCTTCGAAATCACGCGTCGTCGGCGACCCGGCCGGGGTTCGCTTGGAGTCGACAAGCTCGTATGCGGCGAAGAACCACAACGTGTCACGCACGATCGGCCCGCCGACGGTCGCAGAGACGTCTTGGAACGAAGACTCGAGTGTCGAAGCGTCGTAATGGTCACCGCTCTCCTGAAAGCTGTCGTTGCGATAGCGGACGTCAAGAGTGCCCGAGAACTGGTTGCCGCCGGACTTGGTGAGAACATTGATCAGGCCGCCGGTAGCTCGCCCGAACTCGGCCTCGAACCCCGAGGTCTGGATTTCGACCTCGGCGATGGCGTCGTAGTTGTAAAGGGTTCCCCAGGTCCCGGTCAGCGGATCGGTGGTGTCCTGCCCGTCAATGAAGTAAGCGTTTTCGGACAGTGTCGAACCAAGCACGTTCGGGTTATTTCCACCCGTCACCCCCGGCGCTTGACCGAGGATATAGAGGTAGTTGCGGTTGTCCGAACCAACCGCTGCTTGCTGCAGGTATTTCAGGTCAAAGACCTGTTCGATGTTGACCTGGGTCGGATCAACGACCGGCGTTTCCGCCACGACCTCGATCTCACTCTCGAATCGCGCCTGCGGCATCGCGATGTTGAGTGCCGCAGCTCCGCCGAGAGCCACCTTGACCTCCTGTCGCTCCTGGCTGACGAAGCCGGAACTGTGGATCTTCACGGTGTACATTCCCGGGAGGAGACTGATGAACTGAAAATTGCCGTCATCGTCTGCGATTGCGGTCCTCGGCCCGCCGATCAGCGCCGGCGAGCTGATGGTGACGGAGGCCCCGGGCAGCGCCTGGCCCCCCTGGTCGGTGACCGTGCCGATGATGCGGCCGGTCGTGGACTGAGCGTACACTCCTCCCACTGCCAGCAGCGCCACCGCCAAGACCACGACGGTCGGCACGTGGCTCTTGCGGAACATTACGGTACCCTCCTTACCTTCCCCGCCTGAAAAAATGTCGAGAGAACTGGGGACCTCAAATCCCCACACTGTTAATAGTTTACTTCACTTGTCCAGTGTCAAGCCAGAAAAACGCGCGTTGACGCGGTACTCGTGAACCAGAACCGAGAATCTTTGCGAGGAGAAGCCGACCTCGGATTCTGAAAGACCGGGTATTCTCCGCAGCGGCGAATGGATCGTCGGGGGCTCACAATCTGACATCTCCCTTCTCGGCGTCTCATCCTGGGACAGGATTCCATCCAGACTTCGAGGGAAAATACTGGCACGAAGCTTGCTGATGACCTGTGTGACCGATCGACACGAGGGCGAAACCGGTCAGGGAGCACATCATGGGCAATCAAACCAACCCCACCAGAGGCCAGCAACACGAGCTCGAGGATCTCCGCGACCCGATGTCCGTACCGGACATGGTCCACGTCGTCATCTCGACTCGCGAGGAAGAGCTGTTGTGGGCGGTTTTCGACGGCTTTTCCGAGCTTTCGTCGGTGCGCGTCACCGGATGTTCGACCCTGCCCCAGACCCGGCAGATCTGTGCCGCCGATCCCCCGAACTACCTGATCATCGATATGACCCTGCTCGAGAACGAGCCTATGGATCTCATCACCCTCGCCAACCTCAGCGATTGCCGGAGTCACATTGTTGCGCTGACCGACCACCCGGTCTTCGAAATTGGGGCGCGATTTGGCAAAGCCAGGCTGACCTTCCTCCAGAAACCGGTTTCGGCCCACGATCTGCTGCTCTTGCTGCGGCTGCGGATCGTCGACGAGACCGAGGAGCAGGCCGGCGTCTGCTGAACAGAAAGACCTCCTTTCCACCTTTTGCCCAAACCCCACCGGCCGCCCGGTGGGGTCTTTTTGTGTGTCTCGCGTTGACAAAAGAGGGTCATTTTGAGCTTAAGTCTCTGCAAAACTTGACAAATTAACCGCTTGCTTATATATTTATTTTGTTGGTAGCGATCTTCGATACCAACACACTCGTTCGAAACAGCCCGTGCCATACAGCCCACCCTTTTGATCCCACCTGAACATCTCACCCAAAAGGCCCACCGGAAACTCCCACCTTGCCCACGGGCTTTCGACGAGTTTCAGCGCTCGACGCGCAACCATTTCACTCTCACCGCCGTATTGCATCACGATGAGGAACCATGCTGCGCCGAAGCCAAGAACCTGCTGTCGTATTCTGATCCGATGGGGACGATGAAGCGAATCGTTGCAGCCGTCACAATCGCCGCCGCAACGTGTTCCCTTCCGGCGTCGGCTGGGGAACTCGAGCTCCCGAAACCGAATCAGAAATGGATCGAGGTGAGGTCCCCGAATTTCCGCTTCTTCAGCAATGCGGGGCGTTCGACAACTCGCCAGATCGCGGTCGACCTCGAGGAGCTTCGGGCGGTGTTGGCCGAGCTCACCGACTACGATCTCCAGTCTCCGATCCCAACGTTCATCTACGTCTTCAAGGGCGAACGCTCCTTCCTCCCCTACAAGATCTTCTATCACGGGCGCCCGGCTGCGGTGACCGGCTACTTCATCGCCGCCGATGAGGCGAACTACATTGCCATCAACGCTTCCGCCCGGGACGCATCGGCCGTCGTCTACCACGAGTACGTGCATTACGTGGCGAACAACAACATGTGGTACCTCCCGGTGTGGTTTTCAGAGGGGCTGGCCCAGTTTTATGAGAGCTTCGAGGTGGTCGGTGACACCGTTTATATCGGCCTTCCGATCCCGCGCCATCTCGCCTCACTGAGGGGCGCGGTTCCGATTCCTCTCGAAGAGCTCTTCGCCGTCGATCGCTGTTCGGATCTCTACAATGAGGCAGACCGAAAGGGTGTGTTCTATTCCCAATCGTGGGCGCTGGTTCACTACCTACTTCTCGGAGATGAGGATCGGCGCCGACAACTGAGTCGCTACCTCGAGTCGGTGCGCAACGGTGCGCAGGCGGACGAGGCTTTTACATCTTCATTTTCAGGCTCCTACGAATCACTGGCCAGGGAGCTCCGAACCTACCTCCGACTGCTCCGTTTCCCTTCGATCGAGACCCGGGCCGAAATCTACGTCGACGAGAATTTCGAAATCCGAAACATGTCTTACGCCGAGGTGCTCTTTCGCCTCGGCGACCTGCTTGCGAACCAGGAGCCGGACCGTCCCGAACGAAGCACCTATTTCGAAACAGCAGTCACGGTCGATCCCGCGTACGGCGCACCGATCTCGTCGATGGCGATCGAAGCCGAAAACACTGCGAACTGGGAAGTCGCGCGCGCGCTCCACGAGCGCGCGGCGAAAACCAGTCCAGATGATCCGCTGGTCCTCTTCAGGTGGGGAGAGTTTTTGAGCCGCCGTGGAGGACAGCCCCCAACGGCCGTTTCCGCCCTGAAACGCAGCACCGAGCTCGACCCGTCGTTTGCGCCGGCCTGGGCGACGCTGGCCAGGGTTTACGCCGACGCCGGTGAGACCTCCGATGACGCAGTTGAGGCAGCCCGCAAGGCTCACACGATGAGGCCTTCAGACATCATGGCCACCCGCGACCTGGTGCGGCTCTACCTGAAGTTGGATTGGCGTGAAGAGGCCGTTGTGTTGATTGAGGACGCACTCCGATCCGATCGCCGCGTGCAGGCAGAAGCGTGGACACTCGTCATTCAGCAGGACCTGGAGCGCGCCCACGAACTCCTTCGGAACGACCACCCCTTGGAGGCCGCTGGCAGGTTGGACCTCGCCGCCACGCTGGCCGATCGTTCGCTGTACCCGTTGGTGGTGCGCCAGAACATCGAATGGACCCGACACAGAATCGCCGAGCAAAGGGCCCTTGCGCATTACAGACGAGCGCAAGAATTGTTTTCACAGGATGATCGAGAAGCCGCCAAAGAAACGCTTGCGCAGGCCCTCGAGCTAATCGACACAGGGCCGGTCGCGTGGTCCTCGAGGCAGCTTCTGAATCTCATCGACAACCCCGATCAGCCCTCCGCGTTGGAGGTCATGACATTCAATCCCTCCCCAACCAAGTCGGAGATCGACCATCTCAACCAACTCATCGTGGCGAAGGAATACGAATCCGCGATCGATTTCCTCGAGTCCATGCGCGACAGATTGGGCATCGAACAGCAGGAATGGCTCGACGAAAGGATCCGCGAGATTCGGCGTGCCCTCGACTACAACCGCTATGTCGACGAGTACAACCGCGCCGTGGACTTTTACAATCATCGACAGTACGAAGACGCTGTAAGAATCCTCGAGGCGCTGATCTCGACCTTACCGAAAGGCCGGGAGGCGGATTCGGCAAAGACGTTGCTCGACGACGCCCTCGCGGCGATCAATTAGCCTTCTTCTGGAATTCATCTCTCGCTGACCGTGTCAGATGGGCTCGGGCTCCTCCTCGTCGCACCACGCTTGGAGCAACTCGTAGCAACCTGGCTCGAAGTTGATGAAGTGGAGGGCAAAACCGGTGACTCGTTCCCGACGTGGCTTGGCGTGGCGCACAACCTCGCCCGTACCGCGAACGATTTCACCGTTCGGCAACTTGAAATCGAATACACACAGAGCACCGACGGGCAGCATCGGTGCATCGGTTACGAGCATCCCGGTTCTCGAGAGATTCGCGACCCAGCCGTCGTAGGATTCGGAACCGTCCTCGAGGCTGGCATTGAGGCGGGTAGGAATCCGCGGCGCATATCGGGGTGCGACCTGGAGAAGATGGGCAGCGCCCTGTCCGAGGGTGCCAAGCGGCTCCTGACCGGAGAACACCAAGAAAGGTCCCCCGCGTACGCCTGACTGTGCCTCGGTCGCCATCTCTGGAATCGTCAGCATCATCAATGATGCGCGTTTGCTGGCGCTGGATTCGCTTCGAATCGACGCCACGAACTCGCGTAACTTCATGTCCGGAAGCGGGTAGCGGCAGATCACGAGGTGATATCGCTTGCGCTTGGCAAGGGCTTCGGCCTCGGAACCCTGGCTCGCGGTGCGGACGGAGAGGCTTCGACGTTTGAGGAGTGGCGCGATGCGTTCGAAGGTCTCTTCATCAAGGGCTACGGTGAGGATCGCCTTTTTTTCTTCCACCGTTCAACCGCTCCCTCGATAGAAAAACCAATCGATGATCAAGTCGCTCTTTCAGTGTATCTCAAGTCCGCATATCTCAACAACTTCCTCCTGCATCCGGAAGTCCGCCGCAACCTGCCGCATGAGTCGAGGCGGAAACCACGTTTTTTCGCATTGCGGATCGGCTCACTCATGGTACAAACCTCGCGTGGGCGACATCTTCAGCACGTCAGCCGAGCTCGAGTTGGCGCGGCGCCTCGTGGCTTCCGGGCGCGACCCCGGCGAAGCGGACCGTCTCGCGCGACTCGTTCTTCGTTTCCTGATTCTGCCGAGCCCACCGGACGGCGCATCTCATTTCCCTCGTTACGGAGAGCTTGAGAAACAGCTGGAGAACGCGACCCTGGAGGGCTCAGGCGAGATAATCGAAGACGCGTTCCTCGAGCTCTACGCCCACCTTCACATGAACGAGGCACCATACACTCCGGAGGAGCGGCGTCAGATGGACGGGGCCGGCGGCTACTGGAACCACGCTGGCGGTTTGAGCCCGATTCTCAAGGCTCGACCGTGGATCGGTCCGGACACGGTCAGCGCCGACTTCGGTGCAGGCAACGGTCTCCAGGGACTGCTCCTGCAACTCCTCTACCCCCACCACAAGACCGTCCAGATCGAGATCTCGTCCCGGATGAAAGACATCGGCGACGGCCTCCGTGAATGGCTCGGAGTGCCGGCCGATCGAGTCGAATGGATCATTGACGACGTCCTCAACATCTCCGCAACCGGTTATGACTTCATCTACCTCTATCGGCCGGTTCGACCCGAAGGCACCGGACGCGACTTCTACACCCGATTCGCTCACGAGGTCGAGGCCGAGGAACACCCTCCAGTCATCTTCTCCATCGCCGACTGCCTGAGGGATTTCCTTTCGGCTCGCTACGAGGTCTTTTACGGAGACGGACATCTCACCTGCTTCAAACCTCGTTAGGGGATGCTGCTGAGACGCGAAAACGCGGAAGGTCCACCGCCAACATGTCCGCTCCACGCAAAGGCGCGCGAACCTCAACGATGCTCGAGGAGAAATAGCGTCTCATACCGGACGCGGGTCTAGTCCGCATATCTCACCGGGTCTCGTCGCGAGGGCGTCGAGGTGCCGTGCACAGGGGGGTTTTCGATCCGAGGGGCGCGGAGCGCGTACTTGCAGTACGTCGAGCACCCC
>CAYRFI010000083.1:0-19475 GCA_964423595.1 uncultured Thermoanaerobaculia bacterium
GTATCGGTGCCAGGCTTTAGGATCCTAGGAAGTTCAATACCCCACATCGACCCATCAACTTCCTAAGTTTCTAAAGCCCGGCACCCAAACTGATAACCACCGTACCTGGCGCCCATCGGCACCCATCCCATCATCAAGGTGGCGTTCCCTGGTCTGCGAACGGCAGGACGCAGGTTGGATCGTTCGAGGTATTGTCGATCACCGTTGTGTACGCCAATACGGGAAGATCGGCCTTGAACTCGACACAGCCGTTCATCACGAAAAGGTCCCTCTGTCCGACGAACTGAAAGGCGTTCTTCTGGGAGAATGACCGAGGGGGCAGAACGAGGTTCCTCGCGCCGATCAGCTCTCCCGTGTCGGCGTTGAAGACCTTTACCTCGATAGTGGCTTCGGCCAGACCGGGGTTGGTGAAACCGACATTGGAGCGGAAGCCGGAGTCAGCGGGATTGTTCGCCACCTGGAGGAGGATTCCCTGTGTCAGTGCGTCGGTTGCGGCAAGCGCCGGTATGAAGCTGCCAAAGGTGCCCGCATCACCGCCCGCGTTGTAGGTGCGAGAAGTGGCGAGAAAATCTGCGTTCGAACGCATGCGGATTGCCCCGGTGGCTTCCGTGAGACCGAAGGTAGTGGCGAGGATATCGTTGAGCGCGATGCCCCGCCGCGGTGAGATATCCACCGCCACCTCCTCAGCCCTCGAGTTGTCGGCATTTCGTTCGAGAACCGATAAATAAACGGTGATCGAGGATTCGGTGCTCGGGTTGTAGAGCCGTACGTCCGTGACGAAGTAGGCGTCACCGACGCCCGACGCGCTCGCCGCACCGGGGATGATGCGTACGGTGTCACCGATTGCAGCAGGGCCAACAGCGACATAGATATGTCGTCTGCCCGGCGTGCTGTCAGGCACGAAGTTGGTCGAATACGAGTTGAACGCGACGATCCTGCCGTCTTCGGACACGACCGGAAAGTCACTGTTACCGTTTCCCTGGGCGCCGGTCATGGAGATCGTCAGCAGAGACGTGATCCCGGTATTCCGGTCGCGCGCGAAGATGTCGGTGACGCCGTTGAGGTCGTTGTTGACGAGATCCGCGGCTTCCGAGTGAAACGCCGCAAACCTGCCGGTGCCGTCGAGGGCAGGCGAGCCGCCGCCGCCGCTCACCTCGTTGCCGGAGCTGTCGACGCTCACGCGCTCGGTGATTCCAAGATCAAGATCTCGAACGAAACCGTCCTGAACGCCGTTGGTATCACCCGGAACGAGGTTTGTGGCCGCGGAGAAGATCCCGGCGAAACGCCCGTCCGCACTCATCCCGAAGCCGCCGCTGCGGCCGTCGCCCTCGGTTCCCCCGCTGGCGACGCTCACTCTGGTCGTGATGCCGAGGTCGAGATCTCGCATGAAAACGTCATTCGAAGAATTCCCGTCATCGGCTACCAGGTTGGTCGAGTTCGAGATGAATGCCACGTGCCGGCCGTCGGCGCTGATGTGGGGGTACCAGCTGCCACCGTCCTCGGCGACGCCGTTCCATGAAAAGCTCACGATCTCATTGGTCTCGGTGTCCAGATCGCGCACGTAAAGAGCCGGAGACCATACGACCGATCCGTTCACGAGGTTGGTTGCGTCAGAGGTAAACGCGACATAGCGGCCATCGCCGCTGATCGACGGGGTTCGACTGTCGCCGTCAGCCTCGCTCAGGTCCCAGCCGAGGCTGACCCGAGAGATCTGTCCGGTCTGACGGTTGACAACGAACACGTCTTGAGCGGCGTTCGTGTCACCCGCAACCAGGTTGGCGGCATCGGAAGAGAACGCGATCCAAAGCCCGTCCTCACTGATCGAGGGATACCCTGACACGCCCAGGGCGTCGCCGCCTCCCACCGGTTCACTCACCCGGGTTGTCGTGCCGAGCATCCGGTCACGTACGAAGACATCGGTCGTGCCGTTGCCGTCCGCTGCGACCAGGTTGCCGGCATCAGACGAAAATACAACGAACCGGCCATCGGCACTGACGGCGTCAAAAAGGGGAAGAGAGCTGTCCGCGTCTGCTTCGACGCCCCCGCTGCTCACGCTCACCCGTTCGATGACCTGGGCAGTGGCGCCGAAGGGAAGGGAGAGAATAACGAGAAACGAAATGAGGAAAACCAGAGAGTATTTCATGGGTATCTTCTCCCCGACAATTTGTGATCGATGCATCGAACTGCCCACCTTGGCCGAACGACACCAGGGTACCAATTTAGCGACGTGGTAGTCGTGGTTAGGATTCTGTTTTGAGACTCGCCGTGTTCTCGCGCAGTGTAACACAGGGTTCTGGCGGCCGTTATGTCACGAAGGCGCCCTAAAGCTGCCTAGTACTAAAGGTACCAGGTACGGGGAAGTGTTGTTTTGATGTTTTCATCGACATTGGTGGAGCCAGCGGATGGGTCGTCAAGCAGGGATCCCAACATCACCACCCCCGTACCTTGCACCTTCAAAGATCGTCATAATCGTCGGCCCCGGCACCCATGTACGAGCCAGAAACGACTGTCACGAAAGCACTGCGGAGTCGGCGCCTGTTTGGCAGTTGACCTGCCGGAACGCGCGCGACCGTCGCTCAGGATCCGGCCGTCACCTCCCCCCGCACGACCCGGAATCCGTGATAGGCCTCGGCGGCCTCCCCGGCAGCAGTTTTCGAGTCCGACGGCCGATCAGCGCTGCCGCCAATCAGCTTTCCCTCGCCGCCGGACCCCACGACCCACTCCGCAACGTTGCCGCCAAGGTCGAACACCGGCTCGTCGTCACCGACACCCGGGAAGCTCCCAACCTCCATCAGCAGCGGCGCATCACCTCCCAGCGCGACGATCTCAGCATCCAGCCGCTCGGCATCGTCACGGTTGGGTTGATAGCCAGCCCAGTGGTCGAGGGTGTTGCCGCTGCCTCGTGCGGCCTCATAGATCGCGGCGACGTCGCTCTCGCGCGCGAGACGAAAGTTCTCACCGGTGCGTGCGCTCAGCCACTCGCAGTACGCCGTCGCCCGTTCGATCGAGATGCCGTTGGCTGGGTAATTCCCCGTGCCGGCCGGGTAGCTGTACGCCCCGTCGAATGCCGCGAATTGCGCCCGAGTGACCTCGAACCGCCCGATCTCCACACCCCCGTGGGGAACAACCTCGGGCACGATCGTCTCACCGAGCCGCGTCCCGTAGTGACCGTCGACCTTGGCGACGCGGGCCAGCGCGAGGGCCACGTCGAGCGGCGAGCCCTTCTTGAGCGCCTGGTTCGGCGCCTCGTAGGTACCGAAGAGGTAGCGGTCGAACCACATCTGCTCTTCCTCCAGCTTGCGGCGCTGGTGGACGTACTTCTTGAGCCCGTGCGGCTCTCCCGGGAAGAGGACGAACCGGACCTCGGTTCTGCCGATCTGCTGTAGGGCGCGGTAGTGGGACCAGCTCTGGCTCGGCGGCACGTTTCGGTCCTCGGTGCCGGTGAAGATGATGGTCGGAGCGGTCACGTCACCGAGACGGAAGAATGGCGACTTGCGAACGTAGAGCTCCGGGTCTTCCAGGGGCGACGCGCCGAAGTAGTAGTTGTCGAATGCGACGCCGAAGTCGACGTTGCCCCAGTCGCTGATCCACTCCACGTCACCGGCGCCGGCCGAGGCGGCCTTGTAGCGGGGTGACCGCGTTACCAGCTCGGTGGTGAGGATCGCGCCGTTGGACCAGCCCATGGAGGCCAGCATGTTCTCATCCACCAGGCCCCTCTCGATCAGGGCGTCGACGCCCGATTCGATGTCGGGTATCTCGAGCTCGTAGTACATTCCGTGTCCGATCGACTCGACCCACGCGAGAGGGTAGTTGCCGCTGCCGTGGTAGTTGACCCGGAAGACGAACGCACCCTTCTGGTTCAGCAGCGGCATGCACTCCACGAAGCTGAGGTCCCAGCGATCCATGTCGAAACCCGTGGGCCCGCCGTGGATCAGGAGGACCATGGGGTATCGCTCGCCCTCGCGATAGTCCAGCGGGTAGTGCAGGATGCCCTCGACAGTTTCATCGCGGGCGCCCTGCCAGCGGACGATCTCGGATCGTGGCATCGGCTTGTTATCGAAGCCGGGGTTGAGGTGGGTGATCCGGGATGCCCCCTCGAGCTGCGAGCCGACGAGACGGGCGCGATACCACTGGGTCGGCAGGCTGGCCGTCGAGTGGTCGTACACCAGGGTGGATCCATCCGCACCGAGAGCCCAGCCGAGAATGTTCCGGTCGTGCTCGCCGGCGATGAAGCTCCTCGACCAGGTGTCGCCGCGCCGCGCATAGCGCGCCGGCCTGAATCGGACGCCGTCGGCCAGCAGCGCGATGAAACCGTCCCCGGTTGCCTGCAACGAGCCCGACTCCAGACCCATCGGCCCGTACCCGAACGCGATCCCAGCGGCCCAGTCGAGGTCGACCCTCCGTTGCCGGCCGCTTTTGAGATCGAAGCGGTAGAGCGCGCCGATGAATGCCGAGAAGTACTTCGGATCGGACGTGTACGGCGCGACGATATAGAAACCCGAGCTGTCGGGTGACCACTCGACGTCCTGAGGGATGATTCGCGTGCTCGCGAAGACGGGTGTCTCCTCCAACGTCTCCAAGTCTGTCAGCACGGTCACCGGCAGGACGCTGTTGTCGTACTCGAAGCTCAGGCTGCGTTGACGCCGCGTCAGCGCCCAGCGCCCGTCCGGCGACACGGACAACAGATCGATCCAGTCGTCGTTGGCTGTCAGACGTTCGATCTTCCGGTCGGCGACACCGAGCTTGAAGAGGCGGACCGGTGGGGTGTGCGGCTGGTCTTCGACGACGACGGAGGTGTCCTTTCTTTCTTTGGTTTTTCGTTCGTAGAGCGTGGGGCCCTCTTCAGCGGCGAAGACGATCGTGTCGTCGCCCCGCCACTCGTACGTCTTCACGTCGTGCTCCAGGGTGGTGAGCGGCCGCGGCTCGCCGCCCCGAACGTCCAGCGCCCACAGCTGGGTATCCGCCGGCTTCGCGCCGCCCTTTTCTGCCTTTTCCGCGATCCCCTCCGGCAAAGGCCGGGTGCTGAGGAACGTGATGAGCCGGCCGTCGGGAGACCATCGTGGCAGGGTGTGGGTGGCGGTGCCTCTGGTGAGCTGGATCTCTTCGCCCGCCCCCAGGTCGCTCAGCCAAAGGTTCGAGACGTATGTGCCCTTGGCGGCATCCATGTGCATCTTGACCCAGACCACCCGGCTGCCGTCCGGCGAGATTCGAAAGCTCCCGGCGGCCTCGGCCAGCACGACGTCGTCGACGGTCCATTTCTCCTCGTGACCCGCCGGCAGCTGTCCCGCACCTGCCACAAACGACAGACACGACAACACCAGAACTCGTCGGATCAATCGCCAGCTCGACAACATGACGCCCCCCTTTGTGTTGATTGTTCGCAACTTCCCAGAAGATTCCGAAACCGCGTGGATACGATATCAGAATCGTTTCGGCCAGCCTATCGTGTCGGTGCCAGGCTTTAGGATCTTAGGAAGTTCAATAAATAAACGGTGCCTCAAAACGGTGCCTGGTACGGGGGTATTGATGTTTCGACTACGGGTCAACCGGTACCACAACCAGTGCCGGGAGGAACATTCTGAATTCTGTTGACTTGGCCTCTCCGCACCCTTCGTTGCGGGTCTCTCCCCCGGGGGGACGTTGCCTCGACATGTGAAGACGCAGGGTTTATGTTCTCCGAAAAGGGCTCGCAGCGGAGACAGGGGCATCGGAGTGGGTGCTGGGCTCGGGGAGGAGCACGTGAGAAAAGCACGAGGCTTTCGGCGTTGGTCGTTCGTGGCGATGTTCATACTCGTGGCAGGCTTAGCGTGGGCATCCGCTTCCGCACGGCAGATCGAGCTGCCATCGGGATCGATCCGATTCGCCGAGAAAGAAAAACCGGAGGCCGTCGCATGGGTGGCTGACGGTCAGACCGATCCGGTCATCGTGCGGTTGAAAGATGAGACGCAGGAGGCCGTACTCCCGCCCGGCGCCGGCTGTCTTGTCCTGCTCAGGTCGGGTTACCTGCCGATCGTCTCCCTGACCGAGATCGATGGCGGCGAGGATCGGGTCATCAGCGACCTGGAGTGGAAGAACGGGCCGAGGTTCTTCGGCTCGGCGGTGGATTCCGATCGCCTCCCTCTGCCGGCGGAGGTCCGATTCAGGGAAGAGCCTGCGCCGGCCGGGGATCGAGAGAAGCTGTGCCACACGGGTTTGGCGGCGCTGGGCTTCTTTGAAACGCTGGCCTCCTCCAGCGGCCAGTTCGAGTCGCCGCCGTTGCCGATGGGGAGGTATGTCGTCACTCTCGAAGCGCCCGACCACGCATCGGTGGAGCGGCTCCTGGCGATCTCGGGGGAGTCCGCCGAGTACGACCTCGGGACCGTCACCCTCACGACACTGGCCCAAGTCGAGGTATCGCTCGATGCAACGGACATCGACGAAGATCCTCCGTTCAAGCTGACCGTCGAAATCGAACAGCCGAATGAAGTACTCCAAGCCAAGAGATGGAAACCGGTCTTTGAAACGGAGATCACCCGCGACGCTCCGGTAATGCTCGAAATCCAGCCGGGATTGCATCGATTGAATCTGAGGAAGGATGGCGGGAGCCTCGTGTTCGCGACCGAGGAGGAGTATTCCGCCGGGTGGCAGGAAACGGTCTTGCACCCCGAACCGATCTTCGTGACGGGGACGGTGACGGTGGAAGGGATGCCCTCGAAAGAAGCCTCGCTGAAGTTCGGTGCCGATGGAGTCGAGGTTGACACGCTTTCTGACGAGAGTGGTGACTATGAGCTGACGCTCTGGACCCCGGCCTTCTACGGTGCCGTCATTCAAACACCCGAGGGCAGCACTACGTTCGAACCGGTGGATCTGCGAGAGACCGACCCGGGAGACACGATCGAGCACGATTTCGACCTCGGGACGGCGAGCATCTCGGGTCGGGTCGTCGTCAGCTCGGACAAATCACCGATCGAGGGGTGTAGGGTTGTGCTCAGGCAAGAGTTGTCTGAGAGTGAGAGTATGTGGCCCACGAAAACCGCGGCGGATGGGACATTCTCGTTCACCGGGATCAAGGAGGCCGAAACCGTTTCGCTCGCGGCGATCGCAGAGGGCTATCTGCCCAAGGAGATGGATCTGGCGTTCGGCGGAGAGAGCATCCGGGACCTCTGGATTGAGCTCGACGAAACCAAAGCCATTCACGGACGGGTGGTCGGCGCATCAGGCGAACCGATACCGGGTGTGCAGGTTGTCTGCTGTGCGACGGCGACCCTGGGAGGGTTTTCCGCTGGCGACGTCTCCGAACAGGACGGCACGTTCGAGCTGGATGCCTCGCCGGGCGAGGTGCTGTACGCCAACACGCCTGGCTACACGCTCGGATGGGCCATCGCTCGTGACAGCGGAGAGACCGTCATCAGGCTCGAGCCGCTCAGGGCGCCCACGCGCGTCCTGTTACAAACCGAGGATGGCGACCCCGCCCAAGGAGTTCGTTTGTTTTACGTCTCGGACACCGGTGTGGCCGTGCCTA
Organism: uncultured Thermoanaerobaculia bacterium; assembly: GCA_964423595.1. Lineage (GTDB taxonomy): Bacteria > Acidobacteriota > Thermoanaerobaculia > Thermoanaerobaculales > Sulfomarinibacteraceae > Sulfomarinibacter. The sequence goes on from CAYRFI010000083.1 coordinate 7,502, forward strand.
CCGACTTGGTCTTTCAACACTCGATCATGAACGGTCTGGACACGGTAACCGACGCCGAGGGAGTTATCCGCGTCGGTTCGCTTCCATCGGGCGTCTATCAGGTTGTGATCGGGCGGCAGTCGGGCCTGTCGACACTGGGCATGCTGCCGATCCCCTCGTCAGGCGATGTCACCCTCCAAATCCCCGCGCAAAAACGAGCGACCGAGGACCAGAAGCTCGCCTCACTCGCCGGGCCGGCAGATCAATAAACCTCATTAACCGGCGCCAGCAGTAATGCGGCAATGCGAGCTGTGGCACCCTAGGGTGTCGAACCCTAGCCTGCATATCTCACCAACTTTCTGCTGCGGGCGCCGATGCACCGCGCCCAGCGGTGTTTTCTCGCCTCGGGGCGCTCGACGTACCGCAAGTGCGCGCTCCGCGCCCCTCGGGTCGTAAACCCCACTGTGCAAGGCGCCTCGACGCCCTCGCGACGAAACCCGGTGAGACATGCAGGCCAGAGGTGCCAGGTACGGGGTAGTGTTGTTATGTATGAGTAACCAGGTCCGAGGATCTTGGGGTACAGGTCGTCGTTCCCTGACTCAACTTCCCAAGTTCCTCAAGCCTGGTACCCATGTGACTTTCTCGCCATTTACCCATTCGCGTTATGATGCCCTCGCGCCCCTGGCGCGGTCGAGGGCATCAGGAGGACCCCGGCGTGGACGTTTTTCCCCTCGCGACAACGATCGTATCGGCCTTCGTCGTGACTTTTGTCACGGTGGTGGTTCCGAGCCCGACCACGGTGACCGCGAGCCGCTACGCGGTCCGTCGCGGCATCCGCACGGCTGCGGTCTTTCTGGCTGCGGTGCTTTGTCTCGATACCGCGGTCTTCCTGGTCCTGATCTACGGTATTCATCCGTTCCTTCGCTACCTTGGAGCGGTCGAGTACCTCGTGCCGCTGGCGGGCGCCGGGCTGATGATTGTCGGTTTAGTGATGATCGTGACGGCGCGGCGAGAGGGCTTGTGGCTCCTTTCGATATCGCAGCGCCCCGAGGCGGAGAACGGCGGTACGGCGCGCGGGCCGGTCCTCGCCGGCCTCCTGGTGCCGGCGGCCAACCCCGGCTTCTGGATCTGGTGGACCACGGTCGGCACCTCGTTCATCCATGCCGCGCGCCCCTGGGGGCCCCTCGGTCTCGGGTTGCTGCTGATCGCCTTCCTCGGCGGTGCGGCGACGTGGTACGTGGTCCTGCTGTGGGCTCTCAGCCACGGGCGCCAGGTCTTTTCGGAGCGTATCCAGAACCACGTTCTGGTTGTCCTCGGCCTCGTCATGATCGGCTTCGGTACGGTGGTCTTTTTTCGAGGACTCGCGTCATTTTGAAGGCGCCAGCTACGGGGGGGTAGTAAAGGTGTCAGGCACCGATTACGGCGGAGTGATAGTTGGTTCGGCTGCGGGTGCGCTGTAGGATTGCGGTGTGAAACTGGAACAGATCGGCGAAAAGATCTGGATCGCGGACGGTCCGGCGGTTTCGTTTTACGGATTTCCCTATCCGACCCGCACGGCCATGGTTCGCCTCGACAGCGGGGATCTCTGGGTGTGGTCGCCCATTGAACTCGATTCGCAGTTGCGCGCCGAGGTCGACGACCTCGGTCCGGTTCGCCACCTCGTGTCGCCGAACAAGATCCACCACCTGTTCCTCGGGGCGTGGGCCGATGCGTGGCCTGAGGCACGTCTCTACGCCTCGCCAGGACTCGCACGGCGCCGCAGAGACCTCACGTTTTACGCTGAGTTGGGCAACACTCCCGATGCCGCCTGGGAGGGCCAGATCGACCAGGTGGTGATCGGCGGCAGCGTCGTCATGAACGAGGTCGTGTTCTTCCATCGACGATCGGCCACCTGCCTGGTCTGCGACCTCGTCCAGCGGCACGCTCCCAGCACCCAGACTGGCTGGAAGGGGGCCCTCATGCGGTTTGACGGCCTGGTCGGCGCGGATGGCAGCACTCCCCGGGAGTGGCGCCTGTCCTTTCTCGACCGCGCTCGGGCTCGAGGCGCTGCGCGGATAGCCCTGAGTTGGGAGCCGGAAAGCCTGGTCATCGCCCACGGCGAATGGGCCCGAACTGGCGGCACCGACGCACTTCGCCACGGTCTCCGCTGGCTCCGCCCATAACGTCCATAGAGGTGCCAGGTACTACCCCCGTATCTGGCACCTTTACGAGTTCAGCGGACCGAACCAGAAACTCACAGGAACACAAGCGCGGGAAGAGCGTTCACTCCCATGTGACGCCGATGCAGCCGCAGCCTGACGATGAAGAGAATCGGACGTCACACGCGGGAGCTTTCCATGACCCGAATTGATCCCGTTGCTCTGCGACACGTCACACGCTCGGAGTCACTCTGGAGAGATCGTAGACACCGAGGGTTCTTTCGATCTCCGCGACCCGTTTCAGTGCCAGGCTTTGGAATCTTAGGAAGTGCGCGTTTGCACGAGCCAAGGGATGACTTCCCAAGTTTCCAAAACATGGCACCGCCAAGTTTAAAGCCTGACACCCAGAATATTATGGGACCGCCTGCTACCCGGCTCGACGCAGGTTGTCCCCCGAGGCGGCATCAGTCGCCTCGCTGTACTGCGCGTCCTCCACGATGATGCGCGAGCTGCGCTGGTACGTGATGTATGCATTCGCCCAGTCGAGCATCACGGCGATCCGATTGCGGAAGCCGATGAGGAAGAATATGTGCACGATGAGCCACAGCGCCCACGCGATGAATCCGCTGAACTTCAGGCGGCCGATCTGCGCCACCGCCCGCGAGCGACCGATTGTTGCCAGCATCCCTCTGTCGAGATACCGGAAGGGCAGGGTCGGCTCGCCGGCCACGAGGCGGCGGACGTTCCGCGCTGCGTGAACGCCCATCTGGATCGCCGCTGGGGCCAGTCCCGGAACGAAGGCCTCGCCCCACTTCGCGGCCGCGATGTCTCCGGCTGCGAAAACCTCGGGATGTCCGGGGATGCTGAGGTCGTCCTCGACCATCACTCGCCCGCCGCGATCCCGGGCCGCGCCGAGTGAGCCCGCCAACGGAACGGCCTTGACGCCCGCACCCCAGAGAATAGTAGCGGCGCGGATCGTTTCACCGTGATCGAGCGTGACAGTGCCCTCGCCGATGTCTTTCACCATGGACTCGGTGCGAACTTCGACGCCAAGCTCGACCAGCTGTTTGCGGGCACTTTCGGAGAGCTGCTCGTCGAAAGTGGGCAGCACGCGGTTCGCGCCTTCCAGCAGCAGCACGCGCGCCTCGGACGGGTCGATGTTCCGGAAATCGCATAGCATGGTCTGGCGGGCGATCTCGCTGAGCGCGCCGGCCAGCTCCACTCCTGTCGGGCCCGCGCCCACGATCACGAAGGTCAGGAGCTCCCTGCGTCGGGCCTCATTGCTCTCACGCTCGGCCATCTCAAAGGCCAGCAGCACCCGGCGGCGGATGTTCAGCGCGTCGCCGAGGGTCTTCAGCCCCGGCGCATCCCGGGCCCAGTGGTCGTTCCCGAAGTAGTTGTCGCGCACACCCGCCGCAACGATCAGGTAATCAAACGGAATTTCTCCGTCATCGAGAATGATCTTCTTCGCCTCGGGATCGATTCGCCGCACGTGGGCCAGCAGCACCGTGACATTTCGTTGCCGGCGCAGGACCTTTCGGATCGGCGCCGCGATGTCGGGGGCGGCCAGAGCCGCGGTCGCGACCTCGTACAGCAGCGGTTGAAACAGGTGATGGTTGCGCCGGTCGACGATGGTGACGTCGACCGGGGCGCGTTTGAGCGCCTTCGCCGCGTTCAACCCGGCAAAACCTCCGCCGATGATCACGACCCGTGGTTTTCTCTCATTCTGTGTCATGAGCCTCTCTCACCCAATTCAACACACGCGGGGAAGGCTGCCTTCCACGTTTCGGCCGATCCACCTCGAAAAACACAGGCCGTTGGCATCCAAATGGTGCACCTTCCCAGTGAATCCGTTCGGTGGAATCCACTTGGCCATCGCATCGCCGTCGAGGAACGCACGATAAACCCTCTCAGGCGCAGAACGGAGCACCCGATGAAGCCGAACTGTGTTTGAACTCATGATTGCTCTTCCCTTCTGTGCGTTTGTAGTGGCGCCACGCATCACTTTATTGCACTAAAAGAGCACCACGAATCGCGGAGTCACCCTGCGCGATGCAATGACGGAAAGTGATACGTGGCGCCTATCGTGATCGAAAGTTCGCGCCGGTGTCAGTTCGAGATTCGGAAGAACTCGTGTCCCGACCAGGTGGCCCGGAGGGCCCGGCCACCCACTACATCCTCGAAGCGGAGGACTTCTGGCGAGGGCTCCTTGCCGGGATGGAAGGTAGCCTGGCCCCGGGGTTCGAGCACGATCTCGCCGGAGCCCGTTTCGCTGCCCATGCCGATCACGGCGAACAGCTGACCGTTGCGCGTGAAGATCTCGAAGTACGGGAACCACGGGCTGTAGCTGCGGTAGCGTCCGGTGTAGGCCGACCACGGCTGGGGTGTTTCGAAGTCCGTAGGCCCCGAGTAGCGCTCGTTCGTATACCAGGCGGGGCCGTGGGTGACCGCGACCACCGATTTGGCGTCATCACGAGCAAAGGTGAAGGCATAGCGGTTGAAATCCTGATGTGGCGTGAAGAACGAGTCCTTGCCGTTTCTCTCGAGCATGATGGGCGAGTCACCGTTGAGCAGACGGAGGTGGTTGCCGTCGGTCGCGAAAACCAGGGACGAACCGGTTTCTGAGGTGAATGTTTCCGCGAATTCCTCGGCGTCCTCGACTGCGGCCGGGTCCTCCGATTCGGGCAGGGGAGGCGGTTCCTGTCCATCCTGCGCGGCCCGCAGAGCGGCCCTGGCGTAATCGAAGATCCGTTTCCATCGGACCGGACCGTTCACAAGGGCGACGATCCCGACGCGGTCATCGAGATCGATCTCCAGATTGGCATAGAGGCCCACCATGCCGCCGCCGTGCTCGAGGAAATGATGCCCGTCGATTTTGGAGACACCCATCCCGTATCCGTAGCCGAACGTGTCGCCGTCATCGGAGGTCTCGCTGGTGTAGGCGGTGGCAATGCGATCGAACGCCTGCTCCGAGACTACCCGCGACGTCGGGCCCGCTCCGCGCCTCATCAGCATGCGGGCGTAGGCCGCCATGTCCCTGGCGGTGGACTGGATGGATCCGTCACCCATCCAGTACTCCAGGAACGGCGCCTCGACCAACGGGTATGAGCGGTGCGAGGGACGGTCGTCGTAGGCGACTACATACCCGGTCGCCTGGGCGAATCGGCTCTCGATCTCGATCGCTGCGTTGGTGTCGTTCATCCCGAGCGGCTCGAGGATAACCCGTGTGATCACAGAGGCGTAGGTCTCTCCCGAAATTTCTTCCAGCACCACGCCCAGGGTCTGGTAACCGATGTTGGAGTAGTAGAATCTCTCGCCCGGCGGCCACGCGGTGGCCTGCTCGCGCAGTGCCCGCACCATGGAGCGCCCGCCCGGGATGTCGTCCCGGTTGGCCGGGATGCCCGCGGTGTGGGTCATCAGGTGGTAGCCCGTGATGGGCGCATATTCCGTTCGCACCGACCACCACGGCAGGTAGTCCTGGACCGGCCGTTGCGGGTCGAAGAGCCCCTCATCCCACAGGTGCATGAGCGCGAGCGCGGTGAAGGACTTGCTGATGGAACCGATCTGGAAGAGGGTCCGGTCGGTCACCGGAGTACGGCGCGTCAGATCGGCGAAACCGTAGTAACCCTCGTACAGAAGCCCGTCCTCTGAGGTGATGGCGAGCGCCAGCCCCGGCGTGCCCTCCTCGTCCATGACTGTACGGACCACCTGATCGAGCGCACGAAAGGCCTGATCGAACGGATCGTCCGAAACCTGCGCGCACCCGGCGAGGACGGCGACGAGCAAAATTGCGACGGCGACTCTGAGTTTTTCGTGCATGAGAGCAGGGTACTACGACTGTTGGATATAAAGGTCATAAGGTTTCCATAGAGGTGCCATAGAGGTGCCAGGTACGGGGGTAGTGATGTTTCGTCGTCTCCGCCGAAACTTCTGGCGATAGGGGATGGGGTGACGATCAAGTACTCCCACGACTGGCACCTTGAGGTGTCAGCTTCCGCGACTGCCACTCGCCTCATGATGTGCTCGATTTCGCGGCCCTCGGCCAGCACGGCGCCGGAAGTCGATGACCTGCAAAGGCCGCGCTGAGTTCCGGTTCGGCAGCGGCCGGCCGGGCGCCCGCCGAGCGCCAGCGGTGGCCACCCGCGGCTACCGCCCATGCCGTGGTAATCCTCGATGAAGGACCACCGACCCTGAGATTGTGGCAGAATCAGGAATGTGATCATGAGACCAACTGGAAGAGGATGGCGATGTTGTGGATGGGTGCGGACGGTGACGTGCTCCGTCATTGATTCGACCATACGCGATCACGGTGTCGGCGGGTCACCGGTGGTCCCGCGGCACGCAGGTCGAGGGTGCGGTCCACGGGTCGAACGCCTTCGTGCGCAAAAGGAGCCGCTTTCATGAGATGTGCTCAAGAGTCCCAGCCGGGAACCTCCTCTCGTATTCGACGTCTCGTTCACCTGGCTTCGGCCTGGTGGCTCCTCGCTCTTGTCGTAGCTGTTGGCCCTGCTGAAGCCCAACACCCGAACGTCACGCTGCTCGACGCGAACGGCGATATCATCAACCCGATCAGCGGCGAGAACGCGAGCGCGGCGTTCTCCACCGAACAGACCTGCGGCCTGTGCCACGATTACGACACCATCACCAAGGGCTATCACTTCCAGATGGGCTGGGAAGTGATCTCGGACAGCTATGGAGTCGAGCAAGGGCAGCCGTGGAGCCTGTCCAACGGATTCCTCGGTCGCTGGTATCCCTATGCATTCCGACAGCTGGCCAGGAAGAAGAACTCGACCGCCGATCACATCGACCTGACGGTGTACGATTTTGTCGGCTTCTCCTCGCCCGGTAGAGGCGAGCCTCCCTGTGGAGCGTGCCATCCCGGGGGTGGGGGGCTGGAGCACGACCGCGACGGCGAGCGCTACGACGAAAGACTCGCCGCCCATCCGGAGCTGGCCGCGGAGTTCGACGGCGACTACTACCGTAGCCGCTGGGTCAAGAGTGGAGTGGTCGAGGCCGACTGCCTGCTGTGCCACCTCGAGGGCTACAACTTCAGTGACCGGGTTGACCAGCTGACCCAGGGCAACTACCGATGGGCCGTGGTGGCCGGCTCGGGATTCGGGATCGTGCAGGGCGGCGTGACCCGAGGGGACACGCCGTCGGTCCAGTACGAAACCCGGCTGTTCAATGTGGACGGATCCATCACGATCAAGATGTCGTTGCCGCCGCCCGACGCCAACTGCATGTACTGCCACGGGACATCCGACGTCAAGAAGCGTGGCTTCTCCTGGAACGACCTGTACAACTCGGACGTCCACAACCAGCAGGGGATCTCCTGTGCCGCCTGCCATCCGGCGGACATCAACCACCAGTTCGCCAAGGGTTACGAGCCTGAGTTCACGGCCGCGCCGGCCTTGGACAACACGATGAAACAGTGTCCGGACTGTCACGATGTCGGCTACCTCGGCGCACCGGTTCCGGATCACTCGTCGATTCGACCGTCGCACCTCGACAAGCTGGCCTGCGAGAGCTGCCACATCCCCCAACTCGGCCGGGTGGCCGCCGAGGGGGTCGATGCCACGACCGGGGAGCTGGTCTTCACCTATGAGCCTGCCGGGGCCAAACGGGCGGGCGACAGGGGAAGCTGGAAACCGGACTACGATCGCCGGGAGGATCGGCACATCTATCCAATCAACTCGGTGCTCGCGATCTGGTGGGGAAACCGTACCGCGGATGGGATTGTTCACCCGCTGTTTCTACGGGAGCACGAGGCGGCCTGGCGCCAGTTCGCGGCCGAGGTCACCGACGACAACGGTGACGGCCGCAAGGAGGTCAACCGCGATCACGAAATCGTCGCCGGACTGCAGGCGGTGGCCAGCTCTCTGAAGCACAACAGACGCTTCGATCGCATTCACCCGGTGTTCATCAAGGGCGACAGCCTGTACGAGCTGGACGGCGGCGGCAATCTGGTTCGGGCGTCGCTGGCCGGCACGCCCCTCGAGCCGGAGTCGCGCGTCGACTTCTCGATCAACCACAACGTGGCGCCGGCCCGCTTGGCCCTGGGAACCACGGGATGCCTCAACTGCCACTCCAGAAAGGCGCACTTCTTCAAGGGTCAGCGAGTCGTCGACCTGTACGGCCCAAGCGGACCCCCGGAGGTTCGCGCGAACGGCTTCTTCATCGGCTGCAAGCCGTGGTCGTTCGCGATCAACGCGTTCCACCAGCGCATCATCAGCCCCTACTTCGGGCCGCTGTTCATGCTGGTTGTTTTCCTCATCGTCCTGCATTACCACAGCTACGGTCCGAAGCGGATCTCCTTCGACCCCTACTCGGACGAGATCAAACGTTTCACGTTCACCGAAAGAGCGGTCCACCTGTTCAGGCTCATCGCGTTCTTGATACTCGCGGTCTCGGGCCTGATCCTCGCGTTCAACCTGTTCCTGTGGCAGGAATTGCTGTTTGGCTCGCCGAGGCGCCTGCACGATTTCCACGTCGTGGCTGGATTCGTGTTCATCGCCACCATGCTGGGTGGGATCGTGCTGTGGTTCCGGGACGCGCTGTTCGCGACCTACGACCAGATCTGGGTCAGGAAGCTCGGCGGCTATCTGGGCTACCGGGGCGAGGTCCCGGCCGGGCGGTTCAACGCCGGGCAGAAGATGTTCTACTGGTACACCACCTTCTTCGGGTTGGTGATGTCGGTGAGCGGTCTCGTGCTGGTGTTCAGGAGGTCCTTCTCGCTGGCCACGATCTGCGTCACCTCGACGGTCCACGGCACGTCCGGTTTCTTCCTCATCGCGGGAGTGGTGGCCCATGCCTACCTGGGCACGGTTGCCAACCCTGGCACCTGGCGTGTGCTCGTGGACGGCACGGTGACCCGCAATTGGGCGCGGCACCACCACCCCAACTGGTTCCGCGCCCTGGTGGCCCAGGGGGTGGTGAAAGCAGGTGCCGATGATCGCGCCGAGGATGGCTCCGAACCGGCCACGAAAGAGCCAGCACCCGACGCCTGATGAAGGTCGCGTGTCGCAGCGGGGTGCCAAAAGATGCCAGGTGCCAGGCACCTTGACACCTTTCAAAATGTACGAGCGGGAGGCACCGAAACGGCCGGCACCGGGTTGCGGATGATCTCACCACACATTCGGAAATCCGAAGATCAGAACGTGACGGTGACCCCGAGGAAGCCTTCCCGCCCGGGCCCCGGCTGGTAGGAGTTTCCGTCGGGGTCCGGTTCGGTGAAGGCGATGTATTGCTCGTCCATCAGGTTGAGTCCTGAGAGCATGACCTCACCGGACCAGGAGGCATGATGGAATCGGCAGCCGAGCCGAGCGTTGAACAACGTATAGCCGTCCACCGATGTGGTGTTGGTGGCATCGACGAACCACGAGCTGACCCACTCGACGGAGGTTCCGGCGAACATGCCGTGACCGAGGTCGGCGGCGAGATCAAGGTAGGCCTGGTTCTCCGGAGAGTTGGGCATCCAGGTGTCGCTATAGGTCTCTGAACCCACGCTCACCTGGTCGTAGGTGAAGCGGGAGTAGGTGTACGCGAGGCGCACCGCCAGCGGGTCGACCGGGAACCAGCCGAACTGGGTCTCGAGGCCATCGCGCGTGCTGTCACCGGCGTTGCGGTAGAAGGTCTCCAGCGGGCGTTCCGGAATTCGGTAGCGACCGAAATCGCCATCGGTGTCGAGGTGAAATGTGGCGACGTCGTAATCAAGCCGAGCGGCGAGGCTCCCCCTCACGCCGAGCTCGAGGCCCGAGGAGCTGGCCGCAGCCAAGCCGCGGTTGAAGCCGCCGGGGTTCTCGGGGTTGTTGGCCAGCTCTTCGGTCGCCGGTGGGAGGAAGCCGGTGCTCCAGCTCGCGTAGAGACCGAGATCAACGCGCGGGTTCCAGGCCATTCCCACGCGCGTCGTGGTCCTGGCGAAGGAGGTGTCGCCGGAGCGGTCGATTCCCCCGGCGGCGAGGTTGTCCCGAATCTCATTGGAAATGTCATCGCGACGGAGGCCGAGCACGATCGACATGTCGTGACCGAGGAGCAACCGATCCTGGGCCCACAGGCCCCACGCGCTCTGGTGAATCTTCTCGTCCGAGACCACCTCCGCGGCCTCCCGAGCATATCCGAGATTGGGCCGGCGGTACTCGTCGATGTTTTGACCTTCGAGATCGACGCCGAAGCTGAGCTCGTTGGCCAAACCGGTGATGGTTTCACGCAGGTTGTACTGGAGGAGAACGCCGGGGCTGTCGTAGGTGCGGTGCTGAACCGTGGACGGCACCGCCTCCTCCCACTCGGTGTGGCGAAAGTAGCCAGTGAACATCAAGGACTGGTTGTCGGCCAGGCGCCACTCCGTGACCACGCCGACCGTGCCGCGGCGGGTGTCCTGGTGTTCGTCGAAGACCTCGGCGTCCGGGTTGGGCTGTGTCGGGTCCTCCGTAACCTGGTCCAGATTGAGCCCCTCGGGGTTCTGGGTGAAGTAACTGGTACCGGCGACGATCGCGGTCACGCGGCCGCGAGGGCCGTCGTACAGCCCGAGTTTCGTGTAGAGGTTGGTGGCGTCGAAGGCGGAGTGAACCCGGCAGCCGTCGCCCGAGGAGGTGGAGGCCGAGACTCGATAGTCGAGGCCCCCCTCGGTGGTGCCGCCGGCCTCGCCGAGGACCTTCCAGAATCCGTTGGAGCCGGCGTTGAGCCTCGCCTGACCGCCGACCTGGTCGACATCACCGCTGCGGGTGGAGATGGCGAGGATGCCGCCCGACGCACCGCCACCGTAGAGGACGGAGGCGGGTCCGCGCAGTACCTCCACCCGGTCCACCGTCGCCCAGTCGACGTCGTACAGATCGGGGGCGAAACCGGTCGGGTCGTTGAGCGGCAGGCCATCGAGGAGAACCTTGACGCCACGGATGCCGCGCTCGGTCAGCAAACCTTGGCCGCGAATCGACAGATGGACCTTCTCACCGTTGATCTGGTTGTCAACCTTGACCCCGGGCACCAGCTTGAGGGCCTCGTCGGCGGCGACCGCCCGCGGCATGGCCGAAAGCTCGGCCTCGCCGATCACAGTGGTGGCGGCCGGGTTCTCCTGAAGAGGGATCTCGATGCGGGGAGCGGTGACCACGATCTCGGATTTGACCGTGGGCCTGTCGCCTTGCTCCTGATCGGCGGGCGCTGCCTGGTCCGCGGGGGAGCCGATGTCAGCGTCTTCGGCCCAGACGACGAGGCTCGAGGTGACGAGTACTGCGGCGCACGCGACGCGAACGATGACTCGGGACACGGGACACCTCCCGTTGGTGCGATGTCGTGAACGTGCAAAGGCGTCAAAAAAGGCGGCAGGCACCGAGTTCCGGAACGAGAGCGAATGCGGGACGGTGCCCGGCACCTTCACATATCGTGATGTGAGACACCGATCCGTTGCCATGGCAACGCGCGGCCGGGTTCAAGTTCCCTGGTCTTCGAGCATCCGCGTGACGCTGAGCAGGTGCTCGCGCTCGGCCTGGATGATGCCGTCGAGTGCCTCCGAGTCGCCGATGACCTCCCGCAACGCCTGATAGTAGCCGAGAGTTGCCTTTTCGAGTTCGATCGCTCGTCGCAGGGCGTCCGAACGGTTCTGGATCTCGTCAACGTCGCGTGTCAGACCGGACCTGGGCGAGAAGAACTCAGAGATCGACATCGCCCTCAGGAAGCCGTACGTCTCCGGGTAGTCGCGTTCGACGTCGCGGTCGGGGACGGTCTCCATGAGGGCCCGGAACTCCGCCTCGTGTCGCTCCTCATCCTGTGCCAATCTGAGGAACAGCCCTGCGACCTCGTTGTCATTCTCGAGATTCCGGGCGAGCCGGCGATAGCTTCGCGCCCCCAACTGCTCGGTCGTGATT
>CAYRFI010000084.1:0-19285 GCA_964423595.1 uncultured Thermoanaerobaculia bacterium
GCCCCGAGGAAGGTCAATGGGAAAACCGTCTCATTCCTGCCGATTGGTAGGTTCCTACAATGAATGAGGGCGCCGTGGGCTCAGTTGCTGCCCTTCGCATTGTCGTACGGGCGCCACCCGTTTCAACACAATAAGGAGGGACGTGGCACCGATAGGTCACCGGGTCGTGTGCACACCCGGCACCAGGTTCCGCTCGAGAACCTGCAGGATCGCGGGATGCAGTCCGTTGAATTGGTTGCCCCCGGTGGTGACGATGACGATGCCCGCCTCGGGCAGCGCCGCGATGAACTGGCTGCCGGTGCCAATGGCTGTTTTCACGACGCCGAGTGGGCTGTCGAGCCGCCACCACAGGTAGCCGTACTTGAAGTCTTTGTCCCAGGTCTCCTCAACGTGGGTGCGGGTCGACTCCCGGATCCACTCCTCAGAGACCACCCGACGGCCGTGCCACTCGCCCTCGTCGAGCACCAATTGGCCAAGCTTTGCCATGTCGCGCGGCCTCAGCTCCAAGCTGCCGATCATGTCCGGGTGGCCGTCCTGGCGTTTGTCGTCCCAATTCCACGAGGTGATGCCGAGAGGTGCAAACAGGTGCTCGGCCGCGAACACGTCAGTCTCCACGCCGGTGGCCTTGATGAACACACCCGGAAGCAAGCTCATGTTGCGGTCCGCGTAGCTCCAGTGCGTACCCGGTTCAGCGGCGCAATTGCGCCCGATGATATCGGCGATACGATCCACGTCGAGGGGTGGGAGCCTGCCTTTCTCGGCGTCGGTCCAGTCGAGCCCCATGGTCATGGTCAAGAGATGCTCGAGGCGCAGCGCGTCCCAGCCCTGGCCAGCCTGTCCTGTAAAGTCGGGAAAGAAATCGAGCAGCGGCTCATCGACCCCGGCGATCAGTCCCTGATCGATCGCAATCCCTACCAACAGCGACGAGACGCTTTTCGTGCAGGACGCGAACTGCTGGAGATCGTCCGCGCCCCAGCCGTGGAAATACTCCTCGACCACCAGAGAGCCGTCGCGAACCAGCAGGAAGGAGTGCAGCGCCCCCGCCTCCCCTGCGAGAATCGCTTGCATCGTCGCATCGACCGCTGCAGTCTCGATCCCCACCTCCGACGGTGTCGCCGTTCCCCACCCGTCGCCGCGCTCCTCCGGCCGGGTCCACAGAGGGGCAGCGGGCTCCCCGGCCGGCGGCGGCGGCCGGAGTCGGATCATCGGCCACTGCGCGGCGTCGACCCGGGTGAGATCCATGTTCTCGTACAGCGCCGGACCGACGAGCCTACCCTCGATTCTCCCCGCCTCGAGATCGGCCTCGCCCCGGTACGGGGGAAACGGCTCGAGCCGGATCTCGATGGAAGGGTCGTCAAATGACACACCGGTGATCCCAAGCTCGGTCTTTTGCTTGCCGTCGTCCACCCAGTGGACCCGGCCGCCAAAGACTCCGTTTTCGAATTGAATGTCGACGACGAAGTCACCACCTTTCTGATAGGTGACCCTGTAGACAGCCTCGTCGTTCGGCACGAAGGCGTGCCAGACCCCTGTGGTGAGGGCCTCCACCAACGACGGCTCCGGGGACCGCGAGCAGGCGATAGCAGTGAGAGAGAGGATTGGTACCAGCAGAAACGCTGTGAACTTTCTCCGGGTGTGCGCGATCTGCAGGGAGGAGAGAGGTTGGGGGCACCTCTGGCGAATAACGTCACGGAGGTTTCTCCCAGCACTGAATTTGATGAATCGGTTCATAGCTGACTTCCCTCCCGTTGGGTGGAAGGTCGCCGTGGCGACCTCGGCATTTGAAGGTAATATATATATCGACACTCAATATATCGTATCTCGATATAACATAGGTCGATATATTGAATCTGTTAACGGGGGAGCCACCCTTCGACGTGACATCGGGTTGCCACGCTTCGCCTTTTAGGCCCCCGCCGCGCGGTTCGGTAACGAGGTCACAACATACGGAAGATCAGCATCCGTCCGTCGCACCTGTGTTCATTGCGTCACCCTTGGAAATATGTATGAGTGCCCGGCAGGTTTCGAATGGGGAGGCTTCCAACAATGAACAGCCCGGCCGGCACACGAATCGTACTCGCACTGGGGATGATGCTGCTGTCTTCAAATGCGGCACTCGCAGAAGATGGCGAGCAGTCGCTCGTGGCGACGACGCCGCATTTCGCCTTCTACAGCGATTTCGCCACCAACCTGAACGACGCGCTGATCGCTGCCGGGGGCGCCCGAAACGATGGCGCACCTGAGCTGTTTCACGACGGATCGGAAGAGGAATCATGCTTCGTCGATCTGCCTTCATCCGCGCGAACAGGCTGGGACCTGGCGGTCGACTACTACGCAAAGGTCATCTCGCCGAACAGCTGGCTCGGCCGGCAGCAGTACCTGCTCCGCGCCGATCTCGCCGGCTTCGATCAGGAGTTCGACGCCGGGGCCCGGCGTTTCATCGAGATTGCCCAGGGAATCAGAATGGCTGCAACGCCGGCCTACGAGGCGTGCCGCTGGTCTCTCCAAGACGCAGAGAACCGTCGCTGGATCGATAAGCTGATTCCGCAGCTGTCCGCTCATGAATCTGCTATCACCGGGCGGCTCGAGCAGCTCTACCAAACGCCCTGGCACGGCCTGCCGATCCGAATCGATATCGTTTCCGCGGCGCTCCCGGTTGGAGCGAACACGTTCGACAACCCCCCTCACAGTCTGATTTCAAGCTCGATCGAGGACAGCGATCAGCTGGAGATCGTTCATCACGAAGCATCACACACCCTGATGAGGCGTGAGGATCCGATGCAACAGGCGCTCGCCAAGGCCGCTCGGGAGCTCGACATAGAGCTCCCGAGGGACCTCTGGCATGTCGTCCTGTTCTACACCACCGGGGAAACGGTGCGTCGCATTCTGGAAGCGGCCGGCGAGCCGGGCTACACCCCGTACATGTACCGCTACAATCTGTGGAACGGGCGGTGGGGTAAATATCGAAATGCTATCGAGAAGACCTGGCCCGCCTATCTCGATGGCCAACGCACCCTCTCCCAAGCTGCCTCCGACCTGCTCCGGGCCCTGGCCGAAACGGAAGAGGATTCTCACTAGCTCGCATATCTCACCGGGTTTCGTCGCGAGGGCGGCGAGGTGCCTTGCCCAGTGGGGTTTTCGACCCGAGGGGTGCGGAGCGCGTACTTGCAGTACGTCGAGCACCCCGAGGCGAGAAAACACCGTTGGGTGCGGTGCATCGGCGCCCGCAGCAGAATGTCGGTGAGATATGCGGGCTAGATCGGTGCCTGGCACCGGGGTTCTGCTCTTTTCTAGCCGTCCTCGTGACGCAACACTCTGAATGTGGCACCCGTCAGGGAACTGGTATCCCCAGCGGGCCCAGCTTCTCGAATTCCCACAGATCACGTATTCGTATGCCCTCGTATCCCTTTTCCGGCAATTTGGGTTTGTGTTCGCGCACGCGGTCGACCGCATCCAGGTATACCCGAACCAATCGATAGCCCCGCGAGAGATAGAGCCCCGCCGCGCGAAGATTGTCGTTGGTCATCAATGCCCAGGCACGGCCGAGGCCGAGGTTGTGAAATTTGTTCTCGGCAATCTCGAGAAGGCGTCGGCCAAATCCGCGTCCACGGACGAGGGTGTCGAGGGTGACGATCTGGCCCGCCGGTCCATCGACGTGATACGTCACCAAACCAACGATCTCGTCGAGATGATCGACCAGGGCGAGACCTTCGACATCTGAGGGCACGTAGACCGTATCCAGAGAAACGACCATGCCGTACCAGCGATCCTCCCACACCATCTTGATCTCATCCGTTGTTGCTGACCTCACGAGCATGTCGTGTTTTCGGAGTGGCGCCATCATGACCTCCTTGCCAGGCCTCGGGTCCAACCAGTAGCCGCAGACTCGGTTTCCCATAGCATACTGCGCCACCCGTCGAAATCAGAAATCGTGGTGTAATCGGCTACTGACACACGTGCCACGTAGCGCATGGCTGCCCTGCAAGCAGGATCTTGCGATCGTCTGCAACAACGCAACAATGTGGTACGTGGCACCCATGCACGTTGACGCACCATCGATGGTGGCACTCGTGGGACCCATGAGAATCATTTTTGGCCGATGCTACACTCGCAGGCGTGCCGGATTCTGGCAAGCCCCGTCACTCGAACCAACCCGCGAAATCGCCAGCCGAAGCACCGGGTTCCGGCACCCTCCGCGGGAGATCAATATGGCTGATCGTGGGTTGTCTGTTCGTGATGTCGGGTCTTTTTCGTTGTGGCGTTGCCGACAGATCCGATTGGGGCATCGACGAGGCGGCCAATTTGTGGCTCGGAACGCAGATGCTCTCCGGGCACGGAGTTTCGTCCGGGCTGGTGAGCAGCCGAGGCATCCCGAATCTTGCCGGAGCGCCGATGGTCGCTGCGCCCCTTTCGCTCCTGCCTGATTTGTTGACAGTTTCGAGGGTGCTATCGATTGTGCATCTGATGGCGCTGGCGATCCTGGGTTTTGCGCTGTGGAAGAGGGGAGGATCAGCAGTCGAGATCGCAGCGGTCCTGTTTCTTTTTCCAGCCCTGTTGTTGGCTTCGATCAGCATGTGGAACCAGTACCTGACGGTACCGTTCACGGCCGTTGTCTTGTCGCTCCTCCTCTTTCTCACTGATGGTCGGCTGGGGCGGCTGTCTCGGGGATGGGCGTTGGTGGCCTTCGTTCTGCTTGCCTTCGCTCAACCCACCGTGCACCTGGCGGCGTTTATCGACCTCGCGGCTCATCTCATGTTGCTGATCCTCGTTCTGGCGCTCCGGCCTCTGCGGGTCAGCGTTGTGGTCGTGGCGCCTGGTCTGATCCTGGTGGGAGTGGCGTTGTCGTTTCTCTACAGACCGTGGTTGACGCGGATAGGTGAAAAGTCCGGGATCCATGCCAATTGGACGGCGACTGCGATCGCTCTCGTGTTGGTGACGATCTCTGCCGTCGTCCTCCTTCGCAGCCATCGACCCACACTCGATCGTCTCAGCTCGACTGCACTCAGTTCGCCGTATCCCGCGTTTGGAGTCGTGGTGGCACTCGTGTTCTGTGTGGTCGCGAGTTCGGTTTTTACGTTTCGTGGGGCGCAGGCCGGGAATCGTCTGCTTCGGGCCGGTGAAATTTCTGGATTTTTGCTTTTCGTCGCCCAGATCGGATTGGTGATCTCCGTCGTTCCTGTTCTCTGGAGCTTGTTCAGGGACTGCTGTCGCGGGGAGGCGTCTTCAGATACGATCCGCCGTCATTTCTCGTGCGGCTCGGGATCCGCGGTGATTCTGGTGATTTACCCCATTCTTCTCTGTGGTGGAAGATTGGTTGTGGAACCCTCGCTTCTCTCTTTTTCGGGCCGGGGCGATCTGCTGTTGCCGCTCCTGCCCGCGATGCTCGCGCCGCTCCTGGTGCTCGGCCGGCCCGAGGCGAGGCGGGCAACATCCGTGATTGTGAGATCAGCGGCAGTTCTGGTCGCCGCCGCATACATCTGGCTCGGTACCGCTGGAGTCTCTCGTTCCTATGTCGAGCGATTTTGGCACTCCATACCTCCGAGCGAGATGCGGGAAGCCGTCGACTGGGTCGCGGCCCGCCACCTGGAGCAGGGCGGCGGCACGGTCATCGACGTCGGTTACGACCTCGAACAGGGACGAGAGTGGATCAACGAGGTTGCGTGTCGGCCATGGACCTCGTGGTACTCGATCGGCCGGCCGTACGACTGGCTGCTGAAAAGACGCTACGGACTCGACAACATTCGCGAGGGTACCTGCGATCGCACCGGTGGAACCGGTTTCCAGCTCGGCTATCGTCTGCTCGATGAAACGCCCGCGGACATGGTGGTCGTTCACACCCTCGAGCACTTGGAGATCCGTGTCCCGGCTCCGAGACGGAGTCAAGGGGCCGCAGCACCTACAGCAGCAAGCCCTGTTCCTCGAGCTTCTTGACGATCCCCAACACGTCTTCCCGGGGTGGCTCATCGAGGCCGAACTGCTCCTGGACCAACCCGCCGATCTCGTCGATCGATCGTTTTCCGTCGCACAACGACAGCACGATCGCTGCGGTCTGATTGAGGTAATGGACGGTTTCTCGGTCCGCATCGTGGACCACGAAACCCTCATCGGATGCTATGACTTCGAGGTCGTCACGCGTTTTTGGAAATTCAGCCATCAACCGCTGAATATTCCACAACTCCACCGCCAATTCAAGCTACCCTTACGCGGCAGATTCGCGATGAGGTGACGAATCGGAATGAAAGGCGTTCGCTATATCTCCCTGGCAGAGAACAGCGGCTACGGCATTGCGGCGCAGGGATACCTCCGAAGCCTGTTGCGGGCGGGAGTGAAGGTGGAGTGGTATCCCCTGGTAGCGACTCCACAGGGATATCAACCGTGGACCACGGTGAACGGGGCGACAGCCTGGATCGCCGGTCTGGCCGACGATCGCGGGTCCGACGGTTTTTTTGGAGAAGTTGTCCAGATGACGCTTGACCGCGATGTAGATCACGACACGATCATCATCCACTGCACGCCCGAACACTGGCCCCGATATGTGGATGCGGGAAAGCGCAATATCGGGTACACGGTCTGGGAAACCGACGCTCCACCCCCCCATTGGAAACAGCTGATGAACTCGATGGACCACATCCTCGTGCCGAGCCGGTTCAACCAACAAATTTTTCAAAGGTCGGGGATCGATGTACCGATAGATGTGGTTCCGCATATCGTGCGACCCGAGCCGGCGGCGCCATCCGCAGAGCGCGTCGATAGCTTTCGCGACGAACACGGCATTCGCCGCGGGCACTTTATTTTCTACACGATCGAGGCCTGGACGCCGAGAAAGGCCCTCTGGAAAACGATTCATGCCTTCATACAGGCGTTCGACGCCGACGATCCGGTCTCCCTGGTCGTCAAGACCGGCCCGACGGGCCCGCGATCGAGTGCCGCCGCGGACAACAGCCCTACCGAAACGTTGGTGCAGGAGCTGATTTCTCACTATGAGCGAGCACCCAACGTGGTGCTGATCGACCACGAGATGACCGCCATCGAGATCGAGCTGCTGCACCATATCGGTGACTGCTACCTGTCACTGGCTCACTCGGAGGGATGGGGTCTCAGTGTTTTCGATTCCGCCGCGTCGGGCAACCCGGTCATCGTGACGGGTTGGGGAGGGCATCTGGATTACCTCGGCGCCCGGTGTCCCTATCTGATCGATTTCGAGATGACTCCCGTCATGGATGCGCAGGGGAGGGGGTCGTATCTGCCCACTCAGAATTGGGCCGCTCCCTTGATCGACGACGCCGTTCGGTTGATGCACGAGGTATACGAGAACCCGGAACGGGCACGCCGGCACGCCGCAGCGAGGGCCGAACGCATCGCCACGGAGTTCGGCGAAGAAGCAGTCGGAAGACGACTCCTCGAAATTCTCGACGGTTGGACCTAACGGAGAAATCGTGGCCAGAATTCCAAACCGCTATCACTTCGTCTTCGGCCTCAAGCCTCAGACCCAGCCGTTTCACATCGCGGAATTCCTCTGTCTCGAATCGTGCCTCCAGGTGAACCGACCGGACCGCATCGATTTCTACTACCATTACGAACCGTATGGGGAGTGGTGGGAACGAATCGAACCGAAGCTCGATCTCCACCAGGTCGAGCTCGAGTCGTACGTTCGGGACCACCCGTCATACTTCACTCACGAAGAGGGCCGCTTCATCAAGGGCTGGAACCTCGATTACGCCCATCAGAGCGACTTTCTTCGGCTCAAGATCCTGCTCGAGCACGGTGGGATCTATGCGGACATGGACACGATCTTCGTCAGCCCGCTGCCACGAGATCTCTTCGACCAGGACTTTGTCATCGGTGAGGAGGACCCGGTTGTGGCACCCGACGATGACAAACCCCACACGTCGCTCTGCAATGCCTTTCTGATGTCGGCGCCGGAGGCAGAGTTCGGGCGGAGTTGGTTGGAGAGAATGCACCACGTCTTCGACGGGACGTGGAGCCGACACTCGTGCGCGGAAGCGGCGTTGCTGCGAGCGGAGGCCCCGCATTGCGTGCATGTCGTGCCGAAACGGAATCACTACAAGCATCCGTGTACCTCGCAGGGGATTCGAACGCTGCTCGAGGATGTGGACTCCGACTACGAAGGTGTCTACAGCATGCACCTTTGGGCGCATCTGTGGTGGAGCGTGTTGCGGACGGACTTCTCGTCTTTCCATGCCGGCCTGCTCACCGAGGATTACATCCGAAACGTCGACACGACCTACAACATCGTCGCCAGACGGTTTCTCGACTGACTCTCACGCTCCCCGAGCGCCGGTCGGAAGCTCGATAAACATCGCCCCGGCTTCGTGGGGCATCATGACCACGGTCTCATCCAGCCGGTAGTCGGCGAGGTGGGACCGGAGGACGTCCTTGTGCTCGAGCAGTCGAGCCATCGGCATGCGTTTCCAGGCGGAGATGGCGGCGTGGTGCTCGAGGCCCCACGCGTTCCTGCCGTTGAAGACGTAAATCAGGAGATACCCCCGTTCGCTCAGCTGGGCGACCCGGCATCCCCGCCGCACGAGATCGACGACCACCGGGGTGTCCTCTCCCCTCGGGAGATCGTCGTAGGAACCGAGGCGGTCCCGGTACCCCATCATGGTCCCCTGGATCAGATTCATGGGAAACGGTTCCACCGTCCAGTCATCCCAGTACATCTCCCTGGTGTACTCGAAGTAGTGGAGCTGATCGGTAAAGAAGCAGAAGTCCGCCTTTTCGCGCTGAAGCTCTTCGAGCTGCACCTCGAGACGCTTCGGGTGGCAAAGGTCGTCGTCGTCCCACTGGCAGATGATGTCGTGCGACGCGAGTTCGACCGAAAGGTTCCTCAGGGCGCCGAGGCTGAGCCCGGGCCCGGCCCTCTCAACTCTGATCTGCGAATCCGAGAATTCATCGGCGAGGCCCCGAATGTCGTGATCGAGCTGGTTCCCCCCGTCGTGAACGATCAACAGCTCCCGTTCGGTCACCGTCTGTTCATCGAAACAACGAACGGCCCGCCTCAGGTCTTTGACCTTGCCTTCGCGGGTGATGGTCAAGCAGCTGATCATTCCCCATCCTTTGCCGATCCGTTGGGTGAACCGACTCGATCTTCCAGACCTCCGGCCCATGCTATACAGATACTCCGGAAAGCTGAACCCGAAATCGCTGATTGATGGCTCAAGAACCAAACTCGCCCGGCACCTTCGATTTGACCCTGCAGGGACGATACCGTCCCGGTATCCAGGTCCAGTTCTACGGCATGTTCGAGGGCTGCTTCTCGATCGCCGCCGTCTGCACCCAGATTGGGCGCGTGCTGACCGAGCGCCTCGAAGGCGTGGCGCTGCATAGCTACAACGGCGGCTCGTTTTTCGACGCCAGCCTGGCCGAATACGCCGCCGTGGACCGTGCGGCCCCCGTCGGTTTCTTCTACGGCTTCCCATCCGACGTTCCAGCGGCCTTCCACGGGCATCCTTTTCGAATCGGCGGTTTCGTCTGCGAGACCGATCGGATCGCCCCTGGTTGGGTGGAGGTCTGCAACTCGCTGAACCTGGTTGTCGTGCCGTCGACATTCTGCCGGAGGGCGTTTGTCGACTCGGGCGTCACAGTCCCGGTAATGGTCGTACCGCACGGGCTCGAGCCTGAGTACCGACCCGTGGCGGAGAAACGACGATCGAAACCGCTGATCTTCTACAACGTCTTCAACCGAGCGTCCCTCCTGGAGCGTAAGAACGCCGAAGAGCTGGTCCGATGTTTTCTCGACGCCTTCGGTCCGAGCGGAGACGACTGCGTGCTCCGACTTCGCACGGGTCTCTCGCACGGTCTGGTGACAATCCGTCAACGGTACGACTTCGGACGGGCGATCCTGCTCGATCTTCCGGAACAGCGGGACATCGCAGCTTTCGCCAGGATCTACTCCGAGGTCCACTGCACCGTCCACCCTTCGAGAGGGGAGGGGTTCGGCCTCGTTCCGTTTCAGTCCATCGCGTGCGAGACCCCGGTTATCGCTCCGGCGATCACCGGCATGGCCGACTACTTGAGCGACGACAACGCGATGTGCCTTCGCACGAGTGGCCGCACTGCGGGTGTCATGGACGGCAACCAGGCGGGCATGTACTTCATGATCGACGAGGCCCATCTGGTGGAGCAGCTGCACCATGCCCACACCAACTGGGAGGAGGAGTACCGGAAGGTCCGGATTGCAGGGCCCGAGCTCCGCGCCCGCTACACCTGGGATGCAGTCCTTTCCGAGCTCGTCGAGGTCATTGAAGAGGTGCTCGCCTCGACCAGCCGCGATCGACGCGGGCCGTAGCCGACGCCGCCTCGATCTCAATCCCGAGTCAGCCGGACTGCTCCGCCAGGTGTTCACACAACTGGCGCTTGGTGCGGTACTCGAGATTTTCCGATTCGCATCTTTCGGCCAGCGCGAAGTAACGCCGGGCGTCGCCGAATCTTCCAAGCTGAAAAAAACACGACCCGATCGTTGCGTAGGTCGATGACGTGAACTGCCGTTGGTCGTAGCCGAGGTCGGTGTCGATGCGGCCGCTTTCGCGCTCGCGGAGGAGCTGCTCGAAGAGCTCGACGGCGTCCTCCAGACGGCCGTCCCGAATCATCCGATGGCCGTCCAGCCAGGTGAGCTGTTGTTCGTCCGGGAAGAGTCGTCGTGCCTCTTCGAGCAGCCCACCCACTTCCTGGCCGGTCGCGAGCAGATGCTGGATCAGCTCGACGAAAGGCAGGCTGTCGGTGGCCCACAGTTGTTTCTTCCTGCGGACTGCCTCGATGCCGGACCGCCACGCCCCGCGGGCGGCCTCCGGCCTTCCCAGCCCGAGGTGCACCATCCCCAGGTGGTACCAGCAGTAGACGTGATCGGGATTCTCTGCGAGCGCCTTCTCGAGCAGCGGTAGGTTGCGCTCGTGCTTGTGATTCTGGGGGCCGTCGTAACCGACGTGGTCGAGCACCAGACCGCATTCTCCGATCTCTCCGCTGGCCTTCTCGAGATACCGGCTGATCCCGGGCCAGATCGTCTCGTGCATGAGCCCTTCAAACCGGATCCTGGGATCGTTTCTGAAGAGACGCATCTCCCGATACGGGGTGTAGCCGGTGCGCGCGTGCAGGAGCACCGAGCAGCCGATGTTGGCGGGTTTGGCGAGAGCCTTTTCCAGATCGGTCCGTAGGTAGGGCCGCGCCCGTTCGTCGGCGTCGATGTAGAGAATCCAATTCCCATGGCACCGCTCGAGCCCATGATTGCGGGCCGCTGCGAAATCGTCGCACCAGGCGAAATCGAAGACTCGAGCTCCGAACCGTCGTGCGACGGCGACCGATTGGTCCTCCGACCCGGTGTCGACCACCACGATTTCATCGACGAGATCCCGGATCGAGAGCAGACACTTTTCGAGATGATCCTCCTCATCCCGCACGATCATGGCCGCCGACAGCATCACCTCATCTAATGCCATCAGATTCCATGCGTTCGAAGGCGCTGGGTGGGAGGTCGGCCGGGTGCGGCTACGCCCGTTGGTTGCTTCCGAGCGGGTGGCTCGCCATCCTCATGTTGCTGCCGAGCGGCTGATTCATGTTGCTGCCGAGCGGATTGCCCATGTTGCTGCCGCCGACCAGCCCGTCGTTTGCCAGGACGGTGGAGGGGTTCAGTTGAAACGACGCGATCAGGGGTGCCACATACGCCACAGTCCCACCGAGCAGAATCTTCTTGATCAGATCCCGCCGGCTCTCGTCGACCGCCTCAATCAGTTCATCTGAGTTTTTTCGGGCTGTCATGTCCACACCTCCGCGCGTGTCCGTCGTTAATATACCGCTGTCCTCCCTCGGAATATACCATTGTTTCCTGTGTGTTAGAGCAGATGGCGGACATGGAGCCTTCGACGCGAGAAGAAATTTCCTCGGCTGAGGGCCGTCGCGAACCGCGATACGATGTTTCGTGCCGGTCTGTTCAACGAAGCGAGATCAGGCTTGTCCTTGAAGTGGGAGCTTCCACGGCGGGCGGGACGGCGGTCCAGACCACGGCGATGATTCGGGACCGATATCGGATTCCGTGATCCTTCGCTGGCCGAGCTGAC
Organism: uncultured Thermoanaerobaculia bacterium; assembly: GCA_964423595.1. Lineage (GTDB taxonomy): Bacteria > Acidobacteriota > Thermoanaerobaculia > Thermoanaerobaculales > Sulfomarinibacteraceae > Sulfomarinibacter. The sequence goes on from CAYRFI010000084.1 coordinate 12,072, forward strand.
TTTTCTTCAGGCTGATCTCAAGTGCATCGAGCCGTGCCGCCGCCTATTCGCTCCACAATGCATCAGTGCGAAGAGTGGCACGCATCTCCATCCGATCACCTTCCATGATGCAATGCAACAATGAGGTACGTGGCGCCCACGTGGCGCCCACGCAGGAGAAGCTCAGGAAAGGGAGGACCATCATGAGCCGCGAAGCGCGATCGACCGACGATGGCCATGGCCGCTCGCCGGCCACCGACGGCTGGTTCGTGGTGCACGCGAGCGAGGCACGGTGGATGAAGAGCAAGCGGTTCGGCGTCATCTGTGACTTTGAAGGTGACGTGCCGTTCTCTCAAATCGGGTTCAACATCCACGTGATCGAGAAAGGGCAGCCGTCGTGTCTGTACCACACCGAGAGCGCCCAGGAGGACTTCTTTGTGCTGACGGGCGAGTGTCTGCTGCTGATCGAGGGCGAGGAACGCCGACTCCGGGCGGGGCATTTTGCCCATTGTCCACCATGGACCGAGCATGTCTTCGTGGGCGCCGGGGACGGCCCGTGCGCGATCCTGATGGTGGGCGCCCGCCCGCCCGACCATCAGCTTCTGTATCCGGTGAACCAGCTCGCCGCCAGCTACGGCGCGTCTGTTCCCACCGAAACCACCAGCCCGCGCGAGGCGTATGGATCGAATCGCCTGTTCGCCGAGCCGACGGATCCGTTGTGGCCTCTCTGTGACCCGCCGGATAATTGATGCCATCCATCGGGAAACCCGGAGCATCCTGAGCCGTACCGTCTCGTTAGAGCAAGAGTGCCACCCGACACAATCCAACATTCTGAACGGGGCACTCATCCATTCGTCTCACTCCGCTGCGTCGGCCGGGAGGACGGTGATGATCAGCGCGTCGTCGGTTGACTCGATCACGGCGCGGTCGAAGACAACGGAAATCCCCTCGGCTTCGACGCTCACGGCGTCGCCGTTTCGCTCGACTACCGGCTCGCCTGAAAAGCCGGCGACGGTGATCTGTCGATATCCCTGGAGGAAACGGTGGTTACCGGCCGGGCGTGTCAGCGCGAGCACTCCATCCAGGGATCGGCGCACGAAATCAGGGTTCGTGAAACGTACGCTGCCGCGTGGGTGGCTCGCGATCAGCAAATGGGCCTGCAACGCGTCGCCATTATCCAGGATCTCCACCGCCATTGGATCAAAGCCGTCGGATTCGAGTCGCTCGCCTTTGTCGGCCGGGCGAACGATCACTTTCTTGCCGCGCCGGTTGAAGTCCTCGTAGAGCCCGGCCCTCTCTGCCGCGAGTTCGGAAATCGCGCCGTCCGCTCGCGCCTCGATCTCTGCTAGTTCCTTGGAGGAGAACGAGGCGGCCGTGACGTCCGCCGCGGCCACCGCCGCCTTCAGCAGCTCGGCAAATGTGGTCTCGGGCTTGGCGTCGAGTTCCATTTTCCACGACGGCATCAACCGGTCGAGGATTACCGCGACCGCCGCGCCGGTCTCGTAACAGCGCCAGCGGATCCCCTCTGGACCACGATCTTCGCGAAGCCTTTCCATGTTGCTCGCGATCCCGATCGTCGACCTTCCCATGTATACCGCGGTCCCCTCCTGCAGTTCGAGCGCAGTTTCGTAGGTGCGGTGTTCCTCGCTCAACTTCGCCTGTCGATCTGTGCGAATTGCCAGGGCCGTCGCCGCCCACGACGCCGCCGTTTCGTCCGATTCGGATTCGACGGCGCGGGCCAGCGCCTCTTCCTCCAACAGCAGCAGGCGGTAGTTGTCGAGGTCATCCATCGGGTAGCTGTAGCGCCACATTTCGTTGGGCATCCAGGTGGGGTGGAGAGGTTTGGAAAAGAGATGGAAGATCTCGTGAAATAGGATATGGGCTTCGTACCCGACCGGCCGCCCGGGCTCGATTGTGAGCAGCAACGTCGCGGTGCGGACGCCGCCGATATCGGCGTTCGATCTTTCTACTCATATCTTAGTACGGCAGTCGAGCACAGAGGTTTCGGTGCTGAAGCGTGATGAAATCGTGCCTGGCATCCACTTGTGATGGTGAGACATGACGCGCGCCAATTTCGGCCGAGGGGGAGGGAGACGTGCCCATTCGACAAAATCTCAAGTGAGTGGCCGTCACCTTGAATGCGATGAAACAACGAGGTGCGTGGCACCCTTCATGACCACCTTTTGCCCTTGATGGCGTGTCCTATACTGGAGGGCATGCGTTTTTTCTTGAGGACCCCTCTGAGAAACATCCTTCTGGTGTCGCTCGCGATTGGAATCGTGCTTCCCCTGTATGACGTTCTTTTCATTTTCCCCGCCGTTTCGGAACTGCTGGTCGAGAATACGCAAGACGACGCCGTTCGCGTCGCCAGACACTTGTCCTCCCTCCTGATCTCCGAGACGGGTGAACTGAACAACGCCTTCTTGACCAAAGATCTGCTCGAAGAGATCAAAGAGCCGGCCGCGGAATTCGACCTGGTCAAGCTCAAGGTCTACTCGGATTTGGGAGAGGTCTTATTCTCCACCGACCCTGAAGAGATAGGTAACGTCAACCGGGAAAGGTATTTTTTGGAAAATGTGGCCAAGGGCAAGACCTACACGAAAGTAATCTGGAAAGACCAAAAGTCCCTCGAGGGACAGACAATGACTTTCGACGTCGTCGAGACCTATGTGCCGCTGATGCATGATGGCGAACTTCGGGGAGCTTTCGAGATCTACTATGACATTACGGCCAAGAAGGAACAGCTCGACGGGTTGCTTTCACGGTCCTCCACAATCATCTTCACCCTTGCCGTTGCACTCATCACAGTGATCATCGTTACTTTGACCAAGGAGAATAGGAGTATCGCCGAACGCGAACGGGCGGAGGAGAAGATTCACTATCTGGCCCACTATGACACCTTGACCGACCTCCCCAACCGCTTCCTGTTCAAAGAGCACCTGAGTCGCGCCCTGGTTTCCGCCCAACGCAACGGTGACATGCTCGCGGTTCTATTTGTCGACCTGGACGATTTCAAGAAGGTCAATGATACCTGCGGGCATGGCGTGGGTGACCTGTTGTTGCAGGACGTAGCCGATCGATTTGAAAAGACCCTCCGAAAAAGCGACGTCCTTGCCCGTCAGGGAGATGAAGAGGGGAACACGAGCATCGCTCGATTTGGCGGCGATGAGTTCATTGTTCTTCTGAGTGACGTCAAAGGGGCTCGCGATGCGGCCAAGGCGGCCTGCCGTCTTCTTGACGCGCTGTCAGATCCTTTTGCCGTGGACGGGCACGAATTCTCCATCGGAGCAAGTATTGGTATCAGCCTGTACCCGCAGGATGGAGAGGACTTCGAAACGTTGACCAAGAACGCAGACGCAGCGATGTATCGTGCCAAGAGCCAAGGGACGAAGCACTACCGGTTTCATTCCCAACAAAACCAAGAAATAGCCGAATAGGAAATCTCGTTTCAACGTAGGTGGCACCTGCCGCACTGCACGTAGGCTCTCGCGACGACCCACAACAACGCAACAACGAGGTACGTGGCACCCACGAGGCACCCATGAAACAGACCGAGATGACAACGAGTCAGGAAAGCCGGCGCATGCCGGTGATCTTTGCTGCTCACGGCGCGCCGATATTGCTCGATGACGCCGCATGGATGGCGGAGCTCGCGGCATGGGCGGCGGCGATGCCGAAGCCGAGGAGTATCCTGATGGTCTCGGCGCACTGGGAGGAGCGACCAGTCGCGCTGGGCGCCACGCGGACGGTGCCGCTGGTTTATGATTTCTACGGTTTTCCAGAGCGCTACTACCGCACTGAGTACCCGGCGCCCGGGGCGCCCGAACTCGCGGCTCGGGTCCGAGAGCTGCTTCGGGGCCGGGATATCGCATGCGCCGACGAGCCGGACCGTGGCCTCGACCATGGCGCGTACGTACCTCTCGTCGCGATGTATCCGGGCGCCGACGTGCCCGTACTCCAGGTCTCGATGCCGCGCCTGGACGCGCAGGAACTGTTCCAACTCGGGCAGGCCATTTCGCCGCTGCGCGACCAGGGCGTACTGGTGTTTGGCAGCGGCTTCCTCACTCACAATATGAGGTACGCATTTCGACCCGGCACGCCGGAGTGGGCGAAGGAATTCGACGCCTGGGTGGAGGACGCGTTGGCGCGCTTCGACGTGGACGCCCTCCTCGACTTTCAGCGCCGCGCTCCGGAAGTCCAGGAGGCGCTGCCGACGTGGGAGCATTACGCGCCGGTGCTGGTGGCCGCGGGCGCTGTCGCGGACGCCCCTCCGAAGGCGGCAACATTTCCAATCACCGGCTGGTGGATGGACGGAGCGTTCACGAAGCGGTCGGTCCAATTCGGCTAACACCCTGGGGTGCCACGTTCAGAATGCTGAATAGTGAGGATCGCTCAATATCCACGTATCGCTCCAAGGTCCAAACGGTGAGTTCGTTCACAACCCGACAATGGTGGAAATGTGAACGTGGCGCCCATGCAACTGTGCCTGGGAAGTGGGGCTTCAGCGAGGAGTTACATAGTACCCACGGGTACGTTACGCTTGCATGCCGAGAAAGGAGGTCTCCATGAATATTCTCGATCACCTCAAACAAAGGCGGACGGTGCGTCAGTTCAAGACGGACGCGATCCCTCAGAAGACCCTGGATGTCGTGTTCGAGGCAGCGATGTGGGCGCCGTCGCACGGGAATGCCCAGCCCTGGGAGTTCGTCGTCGTCGGACCGCAGGCCCGTGCGCGACTTCTCGAAATGTTCCGCGCCAAGGCCGACGAGCTGCTTGCGGACCCTGACCTGCCGCCACCCAAGCGCCACGGCATCACCGTTCTCAAGGAAGACTTCGGCGGCGCGCCGTTCATGGTTGCGGTCGTCTGCCGCCCGCCGGCCGACGATCTCGAGAGGGTGGAAAACCCCATGGGTGCTGCGGTCGCTGTCCAGAACATGTGTCTCGCGGCCTGGGACGAGGGCGTCGGTGCGGTGTGGTTGTCGTTCGGTGTGGCGCCACCCGTGCGGGGAGTCCTCGGGCTCAATGAAGGCGAGACGGTCGTCGCGCTTCTGGCGATGGGTTTCCCATCCGAGGTCCCTCAGGCGCCCCCTCGTGACCCGTACTCCGATCACCTCCGCGAGGTACCGTAACCCATGTAGTGATTCGTGCCACCCGCGATCACCGGTTTCGGGAAAGTATGAACACCCTTCCCGACAAGAAATCGCTGATCCACAGCCTGCCGGATGAATCCGCCTTGCCCCTCGTGATCGAATAGAGAGCGTCTCCGAACTGACCCCTCAGGTAAAACGACACGTTTACCGAATCAAAGCGCGTATCGCCATACGGGTACTCGAAGGTGTGGAGGACCTCGAATGTTCCGGAGCCTGGATCGAAGCTCGTGACCTGGAGCCTGTCACTGCTGTGGGAAGTGATCACCAGCCTGCCGTTCCATACAAAGATGTTGTCGGGTCGTCCCTCGGCTGGAATTCCGCGGCTCGGCTCGCCGACCTCGACCAGGCTGTTCCCGGCGTGGTCGATCGCGTACACCGTGCCGCCGAAGGCGCAGAGCTTGAGGGGCTGCTTGCCCGCTTCCACTTCGGTGATCGAATAATCAGACTTGTCAACCGCCGACAGAGTGCCCGAGTCGAAGTTGGCGACATAGATCTTGTCGTCGTCGAAGGCGAGGTCCGTGGCCGTCCTCCCGACCTCCATCCGGCGCACGACACGGCCGCTGTCGGGCTCGAGCACCTGCAGCACGCTCGGATCCTGGTCCCTCTCTCCGACGCGCACCAGATAGAGGAGATGTGAGGCCTCGTCGTACCGCAGAATCCTCTGCGTGGTTTCCCTCTCCACTTCGTCGACCAATCGCAGGCGCTGGTTTGGGTTGAAGAGGCGGACCTGGTCCGTCAGGACGCCGACGAACTGCTCCTCCCTGCCCCAACTATTCTGCGTGAAGTACAGCGCACCGTTGCGGTCGAGGACCATTTGCTGGGCCTGGCGGGGTATCCTGCGGTCGTAGGTCCCGAGATCATTGGCATCGATCGTCAGCACACCATTTTTCGCGTCCCAGATGTAGACCGTGGGCCAGTAGGTCTGGTGCGGGCCATAGGAGAGGTACACGTCCCCCTCGGGGATGTCGATCGCCCCGATCGGATAGTCGAAGGGCAAGCGATGGAGATCGCAGCGTCCGTCCGCCTTCACCTCGGCGAATTCATCCTCCGAGTTGAAGACCAGGAATGAGCCTCGAGTCGGCACTTCGATGAGATCAATCGGCGCCCATCCCGTGTGGATCTTGCTGAGCGTGCCGGTCGAGGGATCGAAGGCGGAAATGGCCGATCCGAAGGTGCCGTTGACAGCGGTGGCCCCTTTCGGGAAGTAGACCAGCCCGGATCCTGGATTGAATACGAGGGAAAACATGTGCGGGATGATGCCGAGCCCGGGATGCCTTTTGACGAGCTTCCTCGCCTTCAAATCGATGACGTCGATCTCGCCGTGCGCCCAGCTCGAGATGTAGAGGATGTCGTTTTCGGCGTCGACCGCGCTGCCGTCGTTGCCGTAGGCCGGGACCTTGATCTCGTGGAGCTCACCGCCGTGACCGAAATCAACGACGTGGACGGAAGGATGGTTGTCATACGGAACGTAGACCTCCTGTCTCGTGGCGTTATACGTGATCCCCACGCCCTCCGTGAATCCCGGAAGGGGAACGATGAGATCTTCGCCGCTGACAACGTCGATCCGCGCCGCCTCAATGACCTTTCGCTCCGCCGTCTCGACCACGATGTAAAGGTGGTGGTTGGTCTCGTTGTAGCCGCCGAGGTGCCACCTGCCGCCCGCCGACAGAACGAGTGGCCTCGATTTCTTCCGCGCACCGGTCGTTCCGTCAAACACGGAGATGGTGGGATCGAGCCCGTCTACGGCGACGATACATCCGAGCGAAGCGTCGGCCACAACCTTCCGAATCGGTGGCGGAGGGGTCGCGTTGAGGTTGATGAGCTCCTCTTCGGACTCGAGCCAGTCGAGCATTCTCAGCCTCCCGCTGGACGCCTCGTAGAACCCGAGCTTGCTGCTTTCCCTCCCCGCGATGAACACGTTGCCGCTCTTCTCGTCGACCGCGATGGATTCGAACTGTACGCCCGTCGGAATCTGCAGGGAACTTTCCTCGTCTGGGTCGACGATGTAGAAACACTTCGTGCCGACCAGGTAGATGCGTCCCGTCGCCGCGGCTATCGTCAGGGCTTCCGATTTGAGGTGCTGAA
>CAYRFI010000085.1:0-19127 GCA_964423595.1 uncultured Thermoanaerobaculia bacterium
CGGAAACGGAGGCCCAATGAATCCGTTGCAGCGATTGTGGCAGGAACACCGGCAGGCGGTGTGGTTGGATTTTATCGAGCGCGATCTCTTGACCGGAGGCGGGCTGGCGCGCCTCGTGGCAGAGGACGGGGTGCGCGGCGTGACCTCGAACCCGTCAATTTTTCAAAAGGCGATCGAAGGTGGAGGCCCCTATGACGAGGCGGTGGCCAGCCTGCTCGCCGCCGATCCCGACATGACGACGGTCCAACTCTACGAAGCGCTGGCGATCGAGGACATCCAGCATGCCACGGACATTCTCCGTTCGATATGGGATGAAACGAAAGGTGGCGACGGCTATGTCAGCCTCGAGGTTTCGCCCCACCTCGCTCGCGACACCGGGGGCACGGTCACCGAGGCACAACGACTGTGGCGAGCGGTGGATCGGCCGAACTTGATGATCAAGGTGCCGGCGACACCCGAGGGCATACCCGCGATCGAAAATCTCATCGGAAAGGGCATCAACGTCAACGCGACCCTGATGTTTTCGCTCGCCGACTACGAGGCGGTGGCGACCGCCTATTTGCGCGGCCTCGATAAGAATTCGAATCCTGCAGGGGTTGCCTCGGTCGCCTCCTTCTTTGTCAGCCGCGTCGATACCAAGGTCGATGCGGCGCTCGAAGCCATCGCTACGCCCGAAGCCCTGGCCTTGCGCGGTCAGGCGGCCATTGCCAACGCCAAGCTCGCCTACCGTCGTTTTGGAGAGCTCTTCGAAACCGAATCCTTCGCATCGCTGTCGGCCCGTGGGGCGATGGTCCAGCGACCGCTCTGGGCGAGCACCAGCACCAAGAACCCGGACTACCGGGATGTCATCTACGTCGAAGAGTTGATCGGTCGCGACACGGTCAACACCCTGCCCGTGGCTACCCTCGAGGCCTTCCGGGATCACGGCGAGCCGCGAGCGAGCCTGCTCGAGGATGTTGATGGGGCCGATCGCGTCGTCGCGAACCTCGCAGGCATCGGTGTCGACATCGACGCGATCACCGCCCAGCTCCAGGTCGAGGGCGTTGCTGCGTTCGCGAAATCATTCGATCAGCTCCTGGGCGCCTTGGACGAGGCCAGGGCCAGCTCATAGAGAGCTGAGAGGGGGTCTGAGCATGTGCGGCATCATCGGTTACGTCGGCTCTGACGAGGTCGTGCCGGTTCTCCTCGACGGTCTTCGCCGTCTCGAGTACCGCGGTTATGACTCGGCCGGGATCGCCGTTATGGGGCGCGATAGAATCGAGATCCTCCGTGCCGCCGGCAAGCTCGGCAACCTGGACCAGAAGGCGTATCACGAGCCGCTGCACGGCTCCGTCGGCATCGGTCATACGCGATGGGCGACCCATGGTGCGCCCACCGAAGCCAACGCCCATCCACAGATCGACAGCGACGGTCAGGTTGCGGTGGTCCACAACGGCATCCTTGAGAACTACAGCAGCCTGCGCAAAGAGCTCGTCGAAGCAGGCGTCGTGCTGCGATCCGATACCGACACCGAACTCATCGCCCAGCTCCTCGGTCGCGAGTCGGGTCCGCTCGCCGAACGTGTCCTCGCCGTGTTGCCGCGACTTGAAGGACAGTATGCAGTGGTGGCGGTTCACCGGGCCGAGCCCGGGGTGGTGGTGGCGTTCCGCAACGGCCCGCCGTTGGTGGTTGGTCTCGGTGAAGGGGAGAATTTGGTTGCCTCCGATGTCACCGCCCTTCTCCACCGCACCCGCCGGGTGGTCTACCTCGAAAATGGCGATGTCGCTGAGGTTCGGTGTGATGCCCTGCGGTTGCTCGATGCCTCGGGCGGGGAGATCGAGCGAGCGGTCGACACTCTCGATTGGGACGCCGCGCGGGTGGAGAAGGGCGGCTACCGCCACTTCATGCTCAAGGAAATCTACGAGCAGCCCGATGCGATCCGTAACACGGTTCGCGCGTACCTCGACCAGGAACGTCGCGGCGTCAATCTCGGTGGGCTCGGCTTTTCGGAAGAGGAGCTGGCGCGCCTCCGACGAGTCCACCTCGTGGCTTGCGGGACCTCCTGGCACGCGGCCCTGGTCGGCAAGTTCGTCCTCGAAGAGCTGACCGGTCTGCCGACCGAGGTTGACTACGCATCCGAATACAGATATCGGACCCCGCTGGTCGGCAACGACGTGCTGGTCATCGGGGTCACCCAGTCCGGCGAGACCGCCGACACCCTGGCAGCGATGGAGATGGCCCGGGAAGCCGGTGCGCTGCTGGCGACGGTGTGCAACGTCCGCGGCTCGTCGGCCTGGCGCCTGGCCCCGTCGCAGATCCTGACCCAGGCCGGCCCGGAGATCGGCGTTGCGTCAACCAAGGCGTTCACCACCCAGCTCGTGGCGATGGTCCTGATCGCGCTCGGTCTGCGCTCGGCTCGCGGACTTGCTGACGCGACTGACGTCGAGCTGGTTGCCGAACTGCAGCGGCTGCCGCAGGCTGTCGAGCGTGCGTTGACCATCGATGAGCAGCTCTTCGATCTCGGCACCGAAATGCTGGCCGGGGCCACCAACTCTCTCTACCTGGGCCGCGGTATTCTCTATCCAATTGCCCTCGAAGGCGCTCTCAAGCTCAAGGAGATTTCCTACCTCCACGCCGAAGGCTATCCGGCGGGGGAGATGAAGCACGGTCCGATCGCTCTTCTCCAGGAGGGATTTCCGGTGGTAGCGGTTGTTCCCGGCGGAACCAGTCGGGACAAGCTGATCAGCAATCTGATGGAGGTGCGGGCGCGGGGCGCGGTGGTGCTTGCGGTGGCTGACGAAGACGCCGATGGGATCGCGGATGTCGCTGATGTGATGTTGACCGTGCCGAAAGTGCATCCCCTGTTGCAGCCGGTGGTCACGGTGGCGCCGCTGCAGCTCCTCGCCTACCACGTTGCGGTGGAGCTGGGCCTCGACGTCGACCAGCCGCGCAACCTCGCCAAAAGCGTCACCGTCGAGTGACGCGGGATTTCGGATTTGAGATTTTGGATTTCCCACCCCACCCCCCGGCTGTGGTCCGAGCGATCGACAACTCCGAAATCCGCAATTCGAAATCCGAAATCGACGGTTGAGTCTCCCGCCTCGCGCTGGTACGTTCTTTCCTCCTCTGGAGGTACTCGACGAGTGGGTTCCCTTCTCGATGATCTGAACGCACAGCAGCGCGAGGCGGTGGTCCACGGCGAGGGGCCGCTGTTGGTGCTGGCCGGGGCGGGCTCGGGCAAAACCAGGGTGCTCACGTACCGGATCGCCCATTTGCTCGCCTCGGGTGCCGCCGATGCGGCCGAAATCACGGCCGTCACGTTCACCAACAAGGCGGCCAGGGAGATGCGCGAACGCGTGGAGCGATTGCTCAGCCGTCCTCTCCACGGAGGGTTTGTCGGCACTTTTCACCGCTGGGCCCTGGAGATCCTTCGTCGCTGGCCTCAGGCTGCCGGCCTCCCGAACCGTTTCGGTATCGCCGACGCTGACGACCAGCGGGCGATGATGCAGCGCGCGCTGAAAGATCTCGGTCTCGACCCCAAAGAGCTTCCGCCGCGGGTCGTGCTGTCGCGAATCTCTGGCATGGTCAACCGCGGCACCGACCGTGGCGCCTTCGATGCCGGCGCCGCCGGCTCGTCGGACGAAACCGTCAGTCGCCTGTGGGAACGCTATGAGAAGCTCAAGACCGCGGCGGCGGTCGTGGACTTCGACGACATGCTGGTGCGTGCCCTGCGGGCCGTTCGATCCGACCCCAAGATCCGTGGTGCCGTCGGCCGGCGCGCGCGGTTTCTCCTGGTCGACGAGTTCCAGGACACAAACAGCCTACAAATGGATCTTCTGACAGTCATTCTCGACGGCCGCGGCAACATTACCGCGGTTGGCGATGAGGACCAATCCATCTATCGGTGGCGCGGGGCCGAGCTCGCCAACATCCTCTCTTTCGAAAAGTTCTTTCCGGGGGCACGGGTGGTGGCGTTGGAAGAGAACTACCGGTCCACCGAGCCCATCCTCACGGTTGCTGGAAGTCTCATTGCCGCCAATCGTGGGCGTCGCGGAAAGCGCCTGTTCACCAGCCGTCGGGGTGGGGAGCCCGTGCGACTTCACATCGCCGCCGATGAACGCGGGGAGGCGCGCTGGGTGGCCGACCATGTCGAGAGCAAAACCGGCGACTCACCCCTTGAAGAGATGGCCGTTCTCCTGCGCACGAACGCCCAGACCCGGCCCTTCGAGGAAGAGCTCACTCGTCGGCGGGTGCCCTATCGGGTGGTCGGTGGCCTCCGATTCTGGCAGCGGGCCGAGATCAAGGACGCTCTTGCCTATCTCCGTCTGGTAGTGAGACCCGGCGACCTCCTGAGCTTCGAACGAGTCGTCAACGTCCCGGCCCGAGGTATTGGTGCCGCCACTATGGACGTTCTGCGCAGTGCCGCACGGGACCTCGGGTTGAACCTGCCCGAAGCGGCACGACAGCTGCCGGAGGGCCTCAGCCCGCGGGCGCGCCTTTCCCTGAAGAAGTTTTTTTCAATTCTGGATGAGGCGCCCGAGCGTTTCGAGGAGCTGACGCCCGGGGACTTTGTCGGCTGGCTGCTCGAAGCGTCCGGGCTCTTTGCCATGTACGAGGGCGACGCAGAAGACAGGGTGGCACGGCGTGAGAATCTGCAACAGCTGGCGGCGGCGGTGGCCGAGGCGGCGACGCGTGGCCAGCAGCTCGAAGAGTTTCTGGACTCGGTGGCACTCCTTGAGGAGAACGACGACGAGGGCGCAGCGGACGGGGTCGCGTTGATGACCCTCCATTCGGCGAAGGGGTTGGAGTTCGACGTTGTCTTCCTGGCCGGGCTCGAGGATGGGCTGTTGCCGCACGCCAACTCGCGGGACGAACCCGAGGGCCTCGAAGAGGAACGGCGCCTGGCCTACGTCGGCATGACCCGGGCACGGAAGTGGCTGGCACTGACCGGCGCCCGGAGCCGTTTTCTCTTCGGCCAGAGGCAGCCGACCCGGTTGTCGCGCTTTCTCGATGAGCTGCCGCCGGGAGCCGTCAATGATGGGTCGGAACCCGTCGCCAGCTGGAGCCCTCAGCCCGGCACGGGTTCTGTGTCGCGTACCCGGCCGACCCGCGGCGCTGGCGCGATGTCGGCGAAGCGACGGGGTGGCCCGGTTGCGGCGACAGTCACTGACGCCGACGGCGCCGGCTGGCGGCCGGGGGACCGGGTCCGACACCAGCGCTTCGGTTCAGGGGTCATCCTGGCGTGCCAGGGAACCGGCGCCCAGCTCAAGCTGGTTGTCTTCTTCGACCGCGCGGGCCGCAAGACTCTGGTTCCGACAATTGCGAAACTCGAAAAGGTGTGACCGGGAATCCAACGGGAGTATCCTGCGTATGTTCTTTCCACGCGGTACGGGCGAAGAATGCGTACAGGAGGCTTCATGAAGAACGAATGGCACCACACGACGGTGCTGGCGGTACGGCGCGACGGGGTCGTGACGGTCGGATCGGATGGTCAGGTCACCCTGGGTACAACGGTCATGAAAAAGGGTGCCGCGAAGGTGAGGCGACTTGCCGGCGGCAAGGTGCTGGCCGGGTTTGCAGGCTCGGTCGCGGACGCTCTGGCCCTGTTTACACGCTTCGAGTCGAAGCTCGAGGAGTATGGCCACAACCTCGAGCGGGCCGCGGTGGAGCTCGCCCGCGACTGGCGAACGGACAAGGCGTTGCGCCACCTCGAAGCGCTCTTGATCACCGCCGACCAGAAAACCACCCTTCTGGTTTCTGGCACCGGAGAGGTGCTGTCACCGGACGACGATGTGGTGGCTGTCGGTTCGGGTGGGAGCTATGCGTTGGCGGCGGCTCGCGCGCTTCTCAAACACACCGAGCTGAGTGCCGAGGAGGTGGTCAGAGAGAGCCTGTTGATCGCTGCCGATATCGACATCTATACCAACGATCAGATCACCATCGAGGAGCTCAGGGCGTGAAGCTGGACAGTTTGACCCCACAGGACACCGTGGCCGAGCTCAATCGATTCATCATCGGCCAGGACGCGGCCAAGCGAGCGGTGGCGGTAGCTTTGCGCAACCGCTGGCGGCGCCAACAGCTCGAGCCCGAAATGCGCGAAGAGGTGGCGCCAAAGAACATCATCATGATCGGGCCGACAGGTGTCGGCAAGACTGAAATAGCCCGACGGCTGGCGCGCCTCACCGGGTCCCCATTTCTCAAGGTGGAAGCCTCGAAGTTTACCGAGGTCGGGTATGTCGGCCGGGACGTGGAGTCGATCATTCGCGATCTGCTCGACGCATCGATCCAGTTGGTTCGCACCGAACGGATAGCCGAGGTCGCCGTGCGCGCCAAGCGCGCCGCCGATGACCGTCTCCTGGACCTCCTGGTCATGAGCTCGAGCTCGGCGACCGAAACGTCCCTGGAAGAGCGCCGCCGGGCGCTCAAGCGGCCGCTCCGAGACGGCCTCCTCGAAGAGAACGAGGTCGAGCTCGACGTCTCGGAAGACCGCATGCCGACGGTGGAGATGTTCACGCCGCAGGGCATGGAATCGATGGGTATCAACCTCAAAGACATGTTTGGTGGCCTCATGGGCCGCAAGTCTCGCAAGCGCATGACGATTGCCGAAGCACGGCGGATTCTCATCTCCGAGGAGGAGGAGAAGCTCATCGACCGTTCGCAGGTGGAGGCCGAGGCCATTACCCGGGTCGAGGAGGCCGGCATCGTCTTCCTCGATGAGATCGACAAGATCTGCTCCCGCCAGGACGCCGGGGGGCACGGTCCCGACGTTTCGCGCGAGGGAGTTCAACGTGACTTGCTTCCGATCGTCGAGGGGACCCATGTCAACACCCGATATGGCGTCGTGCGGACCGACCATGTTTTGTTCATCGCCGCGGGAGCTTTCCACGTCTCCCGACCGGCAGATCTCATCCCTGAAATGCAGGGGCGCTTTCCGATCAGGGTCGCGCTCCAATCTCTTGGCGCCGACGAGTTCGAACGAATCCTGCGGGAGCCCGAAAACTCGCTGATCCGCCAATACACCGCGCTGCTGGCGACTGAGAACCTCGAGCTTCGATTTGCCGATGAGGCGGTGCGCACGATCGCCACGATGGCGGCGGAGATCAACGAAAGCGCCGAGAACATCGGCGCTCGTCGTTTGCACACGGTCCTCGAACATTTGCTCGAGGAGCTCAGCTTTTCGGCCCCCGATCGTGCCGGTGAGATGGTCGAAGTCACGGCCGAAATGGTGAAAGATCGGTTGGGCGAACTCGTCGGTGACCGCGACCTCGCGCGCTATATCCTGTAAGCTCGGTCCATGCCCGTCTCCGTGTCCGTCTCCGTGCCCGAAACCAGGTGGTGCAGAGGGCTGCAAACGCCGCCATTCATGCTGGTGGTTATCGTCGCCTCGCTCATCGGCTGCGGGAAAGAAGGTGTGCCGTTGCCGCCGGAGATCCGGGTCGCCGAACGGACCACCGACCTGACTGCCTTCCAAGAGGGTAACGAAGCCGTGCTGAGGTGGAGCTATCCCGTGACGACCACCTCAGGACAGAACCTGACCGACCTCGAGGAGATCCAGATCTGGCGGGCGGCGCTGCCCCTCGGCCAGGAACCGCCGCCTCCTATCTCGCCGCAGGACCGACAAATGCAGCGCCAGCTCCTGGAGGCCCAGGGCGAAATGCTGAGGGCGCTTGAGCCGGATGAGATCGCGACTGCGACCAGAGGCTCGGCCATTCTCATTCGCGATGATCTCGAGCTGTGGCGGCAGACGGTGGAGAATCCGACGCTGTTCGTACTCTGGTACGGAGTCCGCACGGTGTGCTGCCGGCATCGCCCGTCGGAGTTGTCCAATATCGTGCGCCTCGAACCGCAGGCACCCCCCGACCCGCCTGTTGACCTCGCACTGGAAGCCGGTGCCGACGGCATTGACGTGCGATGGACCCCGGCGGCCGACACGAAAACCTTGATCGAGCGGTCGGCCGACGGCGCCGCGTGGACTGCCGTAACGGATGAGCCGGTAGATGGCGAGAGCTGGCGCGACGAAAATGCGGCCCAGGGTCAGGCCTGGAGCTATCGCCTGCGGTCTGTGATCGAGCTCCCGGGCGGTGGTCTGGTGGTCGGTCAGCCTTCAGAACCGGCGCGCGTCAACCACCCGGACACCTATCCACCAAGCGCCCCATCGGATGTCGTGTGCCTGCCGGAAGGGGCGCAGGTCCGGGTCCGCTGGCAGGCGGTGGCGGGCGCGGTGACCTACAGCGTGTTCCGTGACCAGGGCGACGAACCGGTCGAAGTCCTCACCGATGACCACCGGTCGGTCGAGTTTACCGATGCCGCACCGCCGCTCGGCAGGCTCGTCTACTTCGTTTCCGCCCGCGATGCCGCCGGAAACCGCAGCGACCGTGCGAGCTGTGTGGTTGTCATGGGTACCGTTCCGTGACGTCTGGGCTCTACAAGCTCGAGGGCGCCGGCAACGACTTCGTGCTTGGTGTCGGAAACTGGGGCCGACGCCTCGATCGTGAACCCGATCTCGTGCGACGGCTGTGTGACCGACGGCGCGGCGTTGGAGCCGATGGTACGCTGGCGCTCGAGGCGATTGGGACCGACCGGGTCCGGCTCTCCTACCGCAACGCCGACGGCAGCGAGGGGGCTTTCTGCGGCAACGGCACCCGCTGTGCCGCTCGCGCCGCGGTCGAGCTTCTCGGCTGCAATCCGAAGGTGGTGGTCGAGACCGGCTGGGCTCATATCCAGGCCGCGGTTGAGGGGTCGCGGGTGAGCCTCGAGCTGCCGCCACCGCAGTCCGGTCCGCGGCGACCGGAAGCCGCCGAGCCCGACGGCATCAGCAATGGATTGCTCATGAAGATCGGTGTCCCGCACCTGGTGATCGAAACCACGGGACTCGCTGATCTCGACCTCGCCGTTGTCGCGCCACCCCTTCGCCGACATGCCGTCCTCAGTCCCGAGGGTGCCAATGTTGATTTCTACGAGGTGGCGGCGGACGGCGCCGTGAAGGTGCGAACGTGGGAACGTGGGGTCGAGGCCGAGACCCTGAGCTGCGGTTCGGGCATGGTGGCGGTGGCGCTCCTGGTCATGGCCGAGAGCGAAGTGAAACACGTCGAGCTGGTCCCGCTCTCCGGTGATCGCCTGCTCGTGGAGGCGCTCGGCGAGCCGCCCGTCTGCGCGACCCGCTTCACCGGCCCCGCACGCTTTGTCGCCACGATCGAGCCGTCAGAGGAACTCCTGCGCGGCCTCTAATCCCAATCGCATTTCCTAGGCGTTCGCTGGCCGACGACTATAAAGGTTCCACCGCCCACCCCGCCCACGGCTATACGGCCATTCGGCTAATCGGCACATGCTCGTGACGATGCTGACGCCATTCCCGATGGCTGAGCCGAAAACCCGAAAACCCGAAAATCCGTAAAGCCCGGGCCTCAGCCAAACACCTTCCACCCGATGATCAGACAGGCGGCGGCAAAATAGCCGGCCGCCAGGTCGTCGGCGACGATGCCGATACCGCCGGGGAGCTTTTCGAAGGCCTTGATCGGCCACACCTTCACTACGTCGAAAAAACGGAAGAGGAGAAAGCCGGCGGCAGCGAAGATGGCGAGATGGACGGTCGCAAGCATCGGCACGAAGGGCAGAGCCACGAGGTAGGTCAGCCACTGACCGGCGGCCTCGTCGACCACGATCGGGCGCGGATCACTCTCCTGGCGCCGCCCGGCCTCGATTTCTGAGGACCAGATGCCAATGATGGCGAACACCACCATGCCGACCGCCGTCAGCGCGATTCGAATCTGGTTGGTCGGTACAGCCAAGCAGAGACCCATCCAGAGAATTGCCGGCGGCAGAGAGCCGACGGTCGTACCGGGAGCTGGGAGCCGGTCTCCGAGCCCGCCAAAGGTCGCAACAGCTCGCGCGAGAGGTTGGTTGCTGGTCATCCGTCTTCTCCCGTCTGCAAAGCCTCGATCAGGTTTTTGTGCATAGCGTCGAAGGCGCCCGAGGAACAGCCTACCACCACATCCCCGGGTTTGAGGACCTCGAGAAGACGTTCGACGAGGTCTTCATCAACAGCAGGCATCACCGAGACGACGCCTCGGCGGTCGAGAGCGTCGGCCAGAGCATCGCGGTCGAGGACCTCGGACTCCTCGAAGCGGCCCCGATGGTAGGGCGGCGCCACCATCACGAGATCGGCCGCAGCGAGGATCTCGAGGAAAGCATCCTGGAACGAGCGTCGCGCGGCAGTTAGAGAACGCGGCTCGAAAGCGATGACCAGACGACGGCCAGGCCAGCGCTGACGGGCGGCGGCGATGGTCACACCGAGGGCGGTCGGGTGGTGGGCGAAGTCGTCGACGACTGTGATGCCCGCGGCCTCGCCAACCACCTCCATCCTTCGCGCAACTCCAGGAAAGGAGCTCATTGCGGCGGCAGCCGCGTGCGGCTCGACTTCGGCGGTGATGGCGGCGGCTATCGCCATGGCCGCGTTCTGGAGATTGTGGAGCCCGGCCTGCGGCAGCTCCAGCTCCAAGCTCTCTCCACGCCAGGCGATCTCTGCGGTGCTTCGGTCACCCTTGGCCTCCCAGGAGAGGAACCGTAACTCGCTCGCCGCGCCCGGCCCAACGCGGACCAGAGGCGCGGTCGCATCGCGCGCAGCGGCGATCGACCCGTCACTCCATGTGTTGACCACGACCGAGCCGTGTCGCGGAACTTGTGCCGCTCCGGCACGGAAAGCGGTCAAGATCGCCCCAAAATCCGGATAGAGATCTGCGTGGTCAAACTCGACCGGGCCGATGAGAAAGATGTGGGGCCGGTAGTGGAGGAACTTCGGTCCACGGTCGAAGAAGGCGGAGTTGTACTCGTCTCCTTCGATCACGAGGTGGGAACCGCCGCCGAGGCGGAAACCTCTGGAGTTCCAGCGTGGCAGACCGCCGACGAGATAGCTGGGATCGGCCCCCGTCTGCTCGAGGATCCAGGCCAGCATGGCCGAGGTCGTGGTTTTGCCGTGAGTTCCGGCGACAACCAGGCTTTCGAGACCGCTTGCCAGAACGTAGTGTGCGACCGCCTCCGCCTGCGATAGGTGGGGAATCCGGCGAGCGAGGACTGCCGCCACCTCCGGGTTGTGCCGCGGGACCGCGTTGCCGATGATCACGCGGTCGATGTCTTCAGGCATTCGGCCGGGATCGAAGCCGAGACGCACCGGAATCCGGAGCTCTTCGAGTAAGGTGCTCATGGGTGGGTAGAGTTGGGAGTCGACGCCTTCGACGTGGTGGCCGAGCTGGTGCATCATTCCGGCCAGCGGGGCCATCGCTGTTCCTCCTATGGGCAAGAAATAGAGATGTTCCGGCTTCACGTATAAGTCCTGCAAAAATGCTCCATCAGAGTTGCGGCTCAGCGGACAGCTCCATAAGATTGTCTCTGTTTGTGGACGCTATGACAAGGAGGACTCCAGATGTCGAAATACCGCTTCACACTTCTCACCGCCACGGTCGTGGTGCTGACACTGACCGCCACCGCTGCGCTGACAGGTGCCGCCGATGGACCCAAATTGATCGTGCCTGAAAAGATCAAGGATATGGGAAGAGTCGCCCAAGGCGAGGTGCTCAACGTTGATTTCGCAGTCGTCAATGAGGGTGACGAAATGCTCGAGATCAAAGCCGTCCGACCGACCTGCGGATGTACGGTGGCCGATTTCGATCGTGAGATCGCTCCCGGGAAGACCGGATACATCAAGGCGAAGCTCGACACCCGGGATTTCTCCGGACCGATCTCGAAGTCGATCCTGATCATGACCAATGACCCGCAGGATCCGACGAGAACTCTGGTGATCAAGACAGAGGTGCATCCCTACGTCCAGGTGCTGCCGAGGGCGTTGGTCCGATTCAACGCCGTCCAACACGAGCCCATGGAGCAGAAGATCACGGTCGTAGCTGACGAGGACTATAAGGATTTCAAGGTCACCGCCGTCAAGAGCACGGTGCCGTTCCTCCTCGCTTCCGTTCGTCCTGTCCCCGCGGACCAGTTGCTGGCTGGAAAGTCACCGAAACAGTACGAGATCACTTTGACGATGAAGGAGAACCCGCCGGTGGGGCCGGTCAACACGATCCTCGAGATCGAAACCAACCATCCCAAGGCTAAAACGGTGCCGGTCAAGGTCTTCGGCGTCGTCAGATCCCTGTTGCACGTGACGCCGTCACAGATCCAATTCGGATCGGTGGAGGCCAAGAAGCAGCCGGGGCGAAACGTGATCATCGTCAACAACCGATCCGCCGGAGTGGCGGTCACGGTAAACGGAGCGACCGTGAACGATCCGGCCTTCAAAACCGAGATCGTGACGATCGAAAAAGGGCGGCGTTATCAGGTGACCGTCACCATTGATCCTGAAGCGAGCTCCGGACCGCGTGACGCCGTGTTGACGTTGAAGACGACCGACCCGGACTTCCCGACGCTGGAGGTTCCGGTACGGGCAAATATCAGCTGAACTGGAAGAGCGAACTACTTGGACGGGGAGGCCTCGCCTCCCCGTTTGTCTTCGACGGGATATTCTCATTCGGGATCGGGATCGGGATCGGAAAATGATTCGGACACTCGGTATCGAAACCTCCTGTGACGAAAGCGCCGTTGCGGTTGTGGACGGCGACGGGCGGGTCGAGGTGAGCCTGTTGTCGAGCCAGATCGCGGCGCATGCGCCGTACGGCGGTGTTGTTCCAGAGCTTGCCTCGCGCGAGCACCTCAAGGCCCTGCCGTACCTCGTGGATCAGGCACTGGAGGCGGCGTGCGGGCCCGTCGAGATGGTCGCCGTGACTGCTGGGCCAGGTCTTATCGGCGCCCTTCTCGTGGGAGTCCGCTTCGCCGCCGCTTTCGCCTGGGGCCGGAACCTTCCGCTGGTTGCTGTCGATCACCTGGAGGGTCACCTCGTTTCGTCGCTGCTCAGCCCGGACGGCGGCGCGGCGCGGGCCGAACCGGACCGTGTTTTAGCCCTCGTAGCCTCCGGGGGTCACTCGAGCTGGTATCTGATGGACCATGGATGTCGTGTCCGTCTCGGGCGCACCCGCGATGACGCCGCCGGAGAGAGCTTTGACAAGGTCGCCCAGGTGCTCGGTCTCGGGTATCCCGGTGGACCCGCCATCGACGCGCTTGCCCGACACGGTGACTCTTCGAAAGTGCCCTTGCCACGACCACGCCTCAAGGATGCTCCGTTCGACTTCAGTTTTTCCGGCCTCAAATCGGCTGCAGTTCGCTGGATTCGAGAGCAAGGGCTGGTCGATGCCGGCGCTGGTGATGGTGAACCGACGGCGCCTGTCTGTGACCTCGCCGCCTCCTTCGAGGCGGCGGTGGTGGAGCAGTTGCTCTCACCCCTGCCCGAGCTTGCCGCAACCTATCGTCCGCACCTCGTCACTGCGTCGGGTGGCGTGGCGGCCAACTCGTTACTCCGGAGGGCTCTTTCAGAGTGGGGAGACGAGCACAGTGTCGAGACCCTCCTTCCGGCTTGCTCCTTGACGACCGATAACGCGGTCATGATCGCGCATGCGGGCCAGATTGCCCACCGCGGAGGTCGTTCTGATGACCCCAGACGCCTGGACGCAAGGGCGCGAGAGGCATGGCAGCCGCCGGGCATGCGCCGCGAGACCAGCGGCGCGGGTGTGTAGAATCAATGATGAACGGGGGTCAGTGATGCGAAAGTCTGTCGCGCGTGAGTACTATGAGGCCATCTTGGTGGCATTCATTCTGGCGCTTTTCGTGCGCACTTTTGTCTTCGAGAATTTCAAGATTCCGTCTGGCTCGATGGAGGACAATCTCCTGATTGGCGACCACCTGGTCGTCAACAAGTTCGTCTTCGCGGGCAACGCAGGCACCATTTTCCATCGGCTCTTTCCCTACCGATCCCCCGAACGAGGTGATGTCGTCGTCTTCAAGTACCCTGAGGATACGCGCCGCGATTTCATCAAACGATGCGTGGCAGTGGCCGGTGACACTGTCGAAATCAAGCATAAGCAGCTGTACATCAACGGAGAGCTTCAAATCGAGCCGCTGGTGGTGCACAAGGATCCACGGATCTACGAAGACTCGCCATCAGCCCCGATCTCATCACGGATCCGGGACAATTTTGGGCCGTTCACGGTGCCTCCTGGGACAATCTTCTGCCTCGGCGACAACAGGGACAACTCGCTCGACTCGAGATTCTGGGGTCCAGTGCCGCTGAGCTATGTCAAGGGTCGCGCGGTTCTCATCTATTGGTCGTACGAGGCCGGGCGCAACGATTGGCAGTGGCGGGGATTCGGCCATCGGCTCAAACAGCTTGCTGGGGTCTTTTTCAACTTCTTCACAAAGACCCGGTGGGAACGAGAGTTTCGTCTCATTCGATAGGATGGGATGATACGATTCTTCAGAGAGGATCGATCTCGGAGGCTGACCCATGAGGACGTGGCGACATCAGCGGGGAGACGTGCCCATCGGCTGTCTGGTCGGCGGTTTGGTAGCGCTGATCGTGATCCTGGTGGCCATCAAGGTTGCACCGATCATGATCCACGTGGGCGAGCTCGACAAACAGATCGGGGTGTATGCCGATCGCGCCAACCGGCGCGAGTACAACGACAGGCGAATCGAGCAGGGCATCCTCGCCAAAGCGGAGTCGCTCGATCTACCGGTGACGAAGAAGGACATCGACATCAAACGGACCTCGAACCGCATCAAGATCACGGTCGTCTACGACATCGCGATCGAGTTCCCGGGCTACACGTACGTCTGGCACAAACAACATTTTCATGAACGGCCGCTGTTCTACGGTTAGAAATCCCGGTCGGTCACGGTCATCTCTTCGATGATGCTTTTGGCAGCTTCAACGAGGTTATCCGCGCCGGTAATCGGTCGTCCGACAACCAAGACATCTGCGCCGAATCGGATCGCTTCGGCCGGGGTCACCACTCGACGCTGATCGTCGGGTGCGCTCGAAGCGGGTCGGATGCCCGGGGTCACGATGAGAATCCCATTGCCGAACTCACGGCGAAGCGCCGCCGCCTCGTGGGCGCTGGCTACAACGCCGTCGAGGCCGCTCTCCACAGCCAACCCAGCCCACGCGATGACCAGATCCGCCGGAGGTTTGTTGATCTCGAGTTCAACCAGCTCTGTGCTGTCGAGGCTGGTGAGGATGGTCACTGCCACGATCTTGGGCGCGTTCTTCGTTGCAACCTCACGAGCGCCTTCGACAGCGGCCTCGAGCATTCTCCGCCCGCCAGCGGCGTGGACGGTGAGCATCGATGCTCCGCAAGCAGCGCA
Source organism: uncultured Thermoanaerobaculia bacterium (assembly GCA_964423595.1). Classification (GTDB taxonomy): domain Bacteria; phylum Acidobacteriota; class Thermoanaerobaculia; order Thermoanaerobaculales; family Sulfomarinibacteraceae; genus Sulfomarinibacter. The sequence continues at coordinate 15,223 of CAYRFI010000085.1, forward strand.
GTTGGCGGCGGCGCGGCCGACCGTGGCCGGAATGTCGTGGAGCTTGAGATCGAGGAATACCCGTGGACCGAAGCCGGCCAACTCTTCGACCAGAGCCGGCCCGTGGGCTGAAAATGCCTCGAGCCCGACCTTGAGCCAGCCGACGTGATCAGCCAGGGCGGCAGCGGCAGACCGAATCCACTCGCGGTCACTGCCATCGAGAGCGACACAGAGAGATTCCTTGGCGTTCACCCTACCTCCGGACTGAGCTCGTGCCGCTTCAAAGTCTACGCTATCCGAACGCGGTACTATGCAGAAGCTATGAAGCTCCGCATGTGGGTCGATGCGCTCGGGGCCGGGGCTGCTACCGGCCTGGTTGCCGAGGCCCTGGTGTTGCGGATGAACCCCGAGGTGACGCAAACGATGCGTGGCGTGCTTGTGGGCGTGCCTCTGTGGGCTTCTTGGGGCATGTTGATGGCGGGTGTGCCGCTGCTCGTCGGTGTTGCCGTCTTGGAACGATTTCGACCTCGGGCCGATCGGTGGGTGGCGCCGGAGCTTTTCACAGCAGTTTTTGTCGTCGCCGCCGTGCTCACCGGGTTCAACGCCAAGCTTCACGCCCTGCTCCTGTCCGGACCGGCCCACCGCGTTCTCGTTCAGGATTCTGTGGGCTGGTTCATCGCCGCAATCCTCGCCGCCGCCGCCGGCTACGCGGTGCGGCGATTCGGCAGCGGTCGAGGGTGGCGGATCGCCTTCTCGATCATCATGGTCGCGTTGCCGGCGGTCCGACTCATGACTTCGCCGACCCCACCTCGCCAGTACCTGGAGGTCGAGCCACAACCACTCGGCAAACCCGCCCGAAGATTACTGGTCGTCGGGCTCGAAGGTCTCGATGCCAAGGTCCTCATGGCCGATGCGGCAAGTGGGAGCTATCCGCAACTGGCCCGTCTTCGAGAGGAGGGAGCGCGGGCGCCGATCGTCCCCCACCGGCCCTACCTGCGTTGGGCGCTCTGGACCTCGGTCGCGACCGGCACATATCCCGGCCGCCACGGCGTCAAGGCCCACAGGGGCTGGGACCTTCCGTTGGTGTTCCCCGAAACTCTTCGACTGTTGCCGTGGACGCCGGAAGGCTCACGGATGATCTTGCCATGGGGCCTGTCCAGGCAAGTGCCGCCGCCACCGGCCACCGTTGCACCGCTGTGGTCTCGACTCGACGCTTCCGGCATCGCTACTGTAGTCTTCGGCTGGCCAGGCTCCTGGGGTGACGACCCGTCGCTGCAGTCTGCACCGAGTGATGAAATGGGCGCCGCGATGGACCCGACCATGCGCGCACTACTCGAAGCCGCGCTCGATCCCTTTCCTGACCGCCGATCTCAGATCTGGTCTGCCATCATGCGGGACGAGTCCCGGGTTGGGCTCGCCACCGACGCCCTCAGAGCGGATGTCGGTGACGTCTGGATCTACCTCGAAACCTTGTCACTGGCGCGGCGATTTCATGAACCGCTTCGGCCGAGCGACACGCGCGAGCGTCTTTTCCTCGAACTGGTGATGGAGCTTGTCGATGAACAGCTTGGAGAATTGATCGATGCGGCCGGCGATCAGGCTCTGGTTGCGGTGGTTTCTCCGTTTGGCCTCGCACCGCCCGGGTCCCTCGAACGAATCATAAGGCTCTTCGGCGGCGGTGAGACGTGGCACACCTCAGCGGAAGGGTCGCCCGAAGGCCTTTTCATTCTCCTCGGCGAGGGCGTTGATGCCGGGCGCAGGGTGCCATCGGTCAATCCCCCGGACGTCGCTCCGACCTTGTGTTACCTGCTCGGCCTGCCGGTTGCTCAGTACATGGAAGGGAGCGTCATCGTGAGCGTGGTGACGCCGTCCTTCCTCGCGGACCATCCATTGCGAGTGGTTGATTAGAAAGAGTGATGAGTGTTGAGATATGAGTTTTGAGGTCCCCGTCCAATCGATTCTCGATGGAGCGCGCCCGTGGTTCAAAACTCAAAACTCAAAACCGAGAACTCAAAACTACCCGACTGCGGTACGCTTGGGGTGATGAAGCTGTCGGTTGTCATACCGGTCTACAATGAGGAGGCGACCCTCGGAGAGCTCCTCGACAACGTGATAGCGGCGCCTCTCCCGGAGCCGGTGTCCGAGCTCGAGGTGGTGACCGTTGATGATTGTTCATCGGATGAAACCTGGTCCGAGCTCCAAAATTGGCGACCTTCAGACCGGCAGGACGGTCGAAAAGTGACGATTGCCCGCGAGCGCCACCCGATAAACCGTGGCAAGGGCGCGGCCCTGAGAACGGGCTTCGCGTTGGCCTCGGGTGATGTGCTGCTGGTACAGGACGCGGACCTCGAGTACGACCCCAAGGAATATCCGGTCCTGATGCAGCCGATCATCGATGGGTACGCGGAAGTAGTCTACGGTTCTCGCTTTCTCGGCGGCCCGCACCGAGTGCTCTTTTACTGGCACTACCTCGGCAACCAACTGCTGACCTTTCTGTCGAACATGTTTTCTGACCTCAACCTCACCGATATGGAGACCTGTTACAAGGTTTTTGTGAGGCAGGTGTTGGAGCGCATCACTTTGAAATCCGACCGCTTCGGTTTCGAGCCAGAGTTCACCGCCAAGGTCGCGCGGCTCGGTGTCAGAATTTACGAGGTGCCGATCTCCTATCACGGTCGGACCTATGCCGAGGGTAAAAAGATCGGTTGGAAAGACGGGGTGTCGGCGATCTGGTCGATCCTGCGTTTTAACATCTGGTCGCGCCGCTGAACGCGCCGCTCCCTCATATTCTCGGCCCTGCGCTCTTTCGTTCCTTCGAACTCTTGGCTATTGTGTGCGGTGCCCCACGCGTTTACCGTCGGCGAGCGCAGGGCCGAGAATTTGAACTGATGGAGAATGAAAGATGGGAAAGCGTTCCGTGGTCGTGATGCCCGGTGATGGGATCGGGAATGTGGTGCTGCCGGAGGCCCTGCGGGTGCTCGAGGCGGCGGGGTTCGATGCCGATTGGATCCATGCGGGGATCGGGTGGCAACACTGGGTTGAGGCGGGCAATCCACTGCCCGAAGAGACCGTCGAGCTGATTGCGGAGCACAGGGTTGCGCTCTTCGGTGCGATCACTTCCAAGCCCAAGGACAAAGCGGCGACAGAGATCAGCCCCGCCCTCCGAGACAAGGGTCATGTCTACTTTTCGCCCATCGTCGGCCTGCGCCAGCGGTTCGATCTCGATGTGTCGATCCGGCCGTGCATCACCTTCCCGGGCAACCCACTCAACTTCATCCGCCGAGACGCCGACGGCGGCACGGAAGAGCCTCAGGTCAACGCGGTGATTTTCCGACAGAACACCGAAGGGCTCTACTGCGGCGTCGAGTGGACCAACCCACCCGATCAGGTGTGGGATGCTCTCGACACCCACCCGAAATTCGCAGCGTTCCGGAATGTCCCGCGAGAGGACCTCGCGGTTTCGACCCGCATCTTCACCCGCGGCAAATGCCGCCGCATCTGCCAGGAGGCTTTCGCCTACGCCGCGGCGCATGGCTATGGCAGCGTGACCGTTTGCGAAAAACCGAACGTCATCCGCGAGACATCGGGAATGATGCTCGCCGAAGCGCGAAAGGTTCACCAGGCCTACCCTGAGATCCAGCTCTGGGACACCAACATCGACGCCCAGATGATGTGGCTGACCAAGAACCCCGAGGACTATGGCGTGATTGTCGCCGGCAACATGTTCGGCGACATCATCTCCGACGGTTTCGCCGGCCTCGTCGGCGGACTCGGGTTCGCGGCCTCCGCCAACATCGGCCAGGAGGTCGGAGTCTTCGAGCCCACTCACGGTTCGGCGCCGAAGTACGCCGAGCTCGACCCCTCGATCGTCAACCCCATTGCGATGGTGCTTTCGGCGGTGATGATGCTCGACTGGCTGGGCGAGA
>CAYRFI010000086.1:0-19103 GCA_964423595.1 uncultured Thermoanaerobaculia bacterium
GCACCGGCGGCGCTGGTGGTCGGTAAGATCATATACCCGGAGCTCAAACACTCGGTGACGGCGGGTGACGTCGATTTGCCTGAAATCGACTCCGGCGGCAATGTCATCGAAGCCGCCGCCAACGGCATCACTGATGGCCTCAAGCTGGCCGTCAACGTCGGCGCCATGCTGATCGGATTCATCGCGCTGATCGCGGTCCTCGACCTCGGCCTGAACTGGATCGACTCGCTGATCGACGGGGGCCTTCTGCACGGTGAATGGGTCGCATACGGCGCAGGAGGCATGTCGCCCGTGGTCGGCGAGTACATCGGCGTGATCCCGGGCTCGCTGCAGACCCTCTTCGGCACGTTGCTCAGACCTCTGGCGTGGTTGATGGGTGTTCCGTGGCCCGACGCCGCGAAGGTCGGCAATCTGCTCGGGATCAAGATTTCCCTCAACGAGCTGGTGGCCTACGGTTTGCTCGGGACCTACATGCAGGAAGGCGCGATCTCTGCGCGCGCGGCCATCATTTCGACCTACGCACTCTGCGGTTTCGCCAACTTCTCGTCGATCGGCATCCAGTTGGGCGGGATTTCGGCTGTCGCTCCACGACGGCGGGCGGCCCTGGCCAGTCTTGGACTCAAAGCGATGCTCGGCGGCGCAATCGCGTCGTGGCTTACGGCTACCATCGCCGGTCTGTTATTGTAATTTGTTGTCTGTCAAAGGGGGCCTCATGCGTTCGTTGATGGTTCTGATGGTTACGGCTGCGTTGTTCGTGGTGAGTGGGTGCGACGTCGTGGACCCGGCCAGGCCGACCGCGCAGCCCGATACAGAGGTCTTCGGCAATCTGCTCGACGTGGAGAGGTCTCCGGATGATCCGGGAACCTGGATCGTCCGAGTTCAGGTTGGAGCGCCTCGGTCGGTCAGGGCGGCTGAGGAAGATTCCGGGAACCCCACCCCGCAAATCGAGAAGGGCCTCACGGCGACGGTCACCGTTGGCGCCGATGCCGTGGTCATCGTCGACGACCGGCCGGGCCTGCTTGAAGACATCGACTCCGGCACCGAGATCGTGGTTCTGCCCGTATCGGGCACGACGGAAATGTATGGCTCAGACGATCTCCGGCTCGAGGCGGACACGCTGATGGACTTCGCGACCTACGGCCGGTGGCGGCTGCCGAAGCTCAAGAAGGGCGACGATGCGGAAGCTGCCGATCCAGCGTTGATCAACTCTTCCGGGCCCGAGATCGCCCCAGTGCCGATCGACGGCGGCAGAGTGCTCTATTTCTCGGCCCATCTTCGACCGCCGGCGAACGCTGACGACGGATGGCACGGGGCCTTCCGCGAAGGGTTCGCCGTGCCAGAGGAGGGCGCAGCCGTGCTCGAGCGGAGCTACCGTTCGGAGCTCACAGCGGAGGGTTGGACAGCCCCCGAGCTGGTGCGGTTCCCGGGCGTCGACGAGGCTCGTCAGGTGAGGGTCACCTGGGTCAAGGGTGACGAGACGATCTGTCTGGTGACCGTGACAGCGCCCGACGAGGCGCCGTGGGTCGGACGCTCCACGCGAAGAGGAGTCAACGGACGCTGGTCCACACCGCAACGAGCAGAAGTTCTCGGCGATGACGCGAGGGATGGCGTCTATCTCACCGGCAGCAGCAAAAAGATCGTTTTCGCCACCTTCCGCGGTGGTGGAACACAGGGCGATCTTTTTCTCTACGATCCCGACATGGAGAACGGCCCGGGGCCGCTCCGGCCGCCGATATTCAGTCCCTTCAACGAGTGGAACCCACGTACCGGCCCCCAAGGCGAGCTCCTTTTCAATCGCGCGGACAGCCAGCTCATGTTCAAGGGCGGCCAGGTGCGTGCGCTCCGTCTGCCCGGACCACATCGCGTTCCGTTCACCCAGGCTGCAACCACCGACGATGGGCGCTGGCTCTTTTTCTGCATACCGAAATACCGAACGCCGGAAATGGACGAGGACATCTTTGTCGCGAGCCTGACGGAGGATTTCACAATCGGTGAGCCGGTGCCGGTCGACCGATGGCGTCCCTGACGCGTCGTTCTTACCGGGGGAAATGGCCGCGGTTGGCCGCGACCAGGCGGTAGAGGGGTGGCCCGATCAGCGAGAAGGGTGGCAGCGACATGAGTCGGGCCAGACATTTCCAGCCGGGAATTTCGGCCATGATTCGCCGCCAGGCGGCAAAGCCGTCGAGCAGCACTCCGTCGTGATCCCGAACCCACATCGATGCCTGGTGGTCTTCGGGGGTCAGTGGCAGTTCGTTCTCACCCGCGGCGCGAAAATCGATGAATCGGACCCGCCCATCCCGATCACGAAGCTCGCACCATGCCCTGGACCTCTGGCAGAGGCCGCAGTCGCCGTCCATCCAGACGTCGAGCGGCCGCTGATCGTGAGTTGCAAAAACCAAAAACAGCCTCCACGTGCACCAACCTCGGACCGGGGCTTGACATTCCTTAAGAAAATTCTAAAATAGCGATATGTTGATATCCTTCAGGTTTACTGGTGGAGCGCTTCGTGGGGTTCGAAGGTCTCGACTATGAGCCGGCAGCAATCTGATTGTGTTTCCCCCGACCGATCGTGGGAGGAGCTCGTCGCTCTCCGGCGAAGCCTGGCGGCGAGAGCGAAACCGCTTCGGCGAATGGCCGACCACTTTTCACTGTTGGCCGGCGAAACCCGCCTCAAAATCATCATCCTTCTCACCGACAGCGGTGAGTTGTGTGTCTGCGATCTGGCGAGCGTGCTCGAAATGACACCAGCGGCGGTGTCGCAACACCTGAGCCGTCTGCGTTCGGGCCGCATGGTGCAGTCGCGCCGCGATGGGATGACGATCTATTATCGATTGACTGAAGGTGCCGACGGGCTGCCGGCGGTTCGTTTGCCAGAGCTCGGGCCGGTGGCGGAGGAGTGACCGATGCGACGCGAAAGATCAGTGACCACGATTCTGTTGGCGGCCGGGCTGGTCATGGGTCTGGTCTCCTGCGACCAAAAGGCTGATCAATCGCGGACGATCTTCACCGTCAGCGGCATGCATTGCGACGCGTGCTCAACCAGCATTGTCACCACCCTGGAGAGAGTGGAAGGAGTCGATGAGGCTTCGGCCGACTACGAAAAGGGAATGGCCGAGGTAACCTACCGGCCGCGCGAGGTCGATGTCGAAAAGCTCAAGGCCGAGATCGAAAAGCTCGGCTACACCGTGATGGGGATGAAGACCGAAGCGGTCGACAGTTGAATTTCGGATTTCGAAATTCGGATTTCAGGCTCACCTCTGTGTCGGGGTAGACTTCCGGAATGGTCCGACAGGCGTTTCGTGATCCCACGGTCTTCTGGGCATACATCGGCACCAAGATCGGAGTGTTCGCGATCGCTGCGATCGCCACATGGCCGCTGGCTCGTCTGATCGGACAGAGGGCATGGATCGGTCTTGGGGTCTTTGGTGGGCTGCTGGCCATCCTGACCCTGGCCGTGTTGTTTGGTCCGTCATCGAAGGTATCGAGCAGCGCTGCCGTCGATGGGCTGGATATGGCAGAGGAATTCGATGAAACGGTCGACCCGGGCATCCCGGTCGAGATCCCGGTCGAGGACAGCATCGATTTGCACCCGTTTCCACCCCGCGACGTGCCCGATGTCGTCGACGCCTACCTCGAGGGAGCGATCGAAAAGGGCTTCTCCGAGGTGCGACTGATCCACGGGCGGGGCATCGGCGTGCAACGTGATCGGGTCCAGAAGCTGCTCGCCCGTCACCCGCTGGTTTCTGGATTTCACGACGCGCCGGCCGATCGCGGTGGCTGGGGCGCCACCATCGCCTACCTCAAACCGCACCCCTGAGTCTTCGCCCTGATTGGGAGGGCGGAAAAACAGAAATCCCAAATTCGAGATCCGAAATCCGAAGTATGTAAAGTCAGGGATTCAGCCTGTTGATCAACCTCGGGTACGGGCTCGCCTCCCGCAGGTGAGAAATGCCGCAGATCCAGGCCACACAGCGTTCGATGCCCATCCCGAAGCCCGAGTGGGGGAACGATCCGAAGCGACGGATATCGAGGTACCACTCGAATGACTCACGGGGCAGGTCGTGGGCGGCAATCTGGCGCTCGAGATGCTCGAGCGAATCCGAGCGTTCGGAGCCGCCGATGATCTCGCCGTAGCCTTCGGGTGCGAGTACGTCGACCGCGAGCGCACGGTTTGGGTCTTCGGGGTCGGGCTGCATATAGAACGCTTTGATGTCCGCCGGATACCGGGTGATCAGAAGCGGACGGTCGTAGAGCTCGGTGAGCATGGTCTCATCGTCGCCGCCGAAGTCTTCGCCGAACTGAATATCTGAATGGAGTCCCTGCAGCTTGGAGATCGCATCGGCGTAGTCGAGGCGGGGATAGGGGCGACGGGTGGTCGGTTCAAGCTTGGAAACGTCGCGTTCGAGGCGTTCGAGGTCGTCGGCGGATCGATCGAGGACCCGGGCTACGATGCTGGACAGGAACTCCTCGCACAGGTCGAGCAGTCCGTCAAAGCGAAGCCACGCCACCTCAGGTTCGACCATCCAGAACTCGGTGAGGTGACGGCGGGTCTTTGATTTTTCGGCGCGGAAGGTCGGTCCGAAGCAGTAGACCTTGCCGAGGGCCGCGGCGGCCGGTTCGAGGTAGAGCTGTCCGGATTGTGAGAGAAAAGCGGTGTCGCCGAAGTAATCGGTTTCGAAGAGAGTCGATGTGCCTTCGCAGGCCGCCGGGGTGAGGATCGGTGAGTCGATCAGGGTGTAGTTCCGACTTTGGAAGAAGTCGCGAATGGCGAACTCGAGCTCTGATCGGACCCTCATGATGGCGTGCTGCCTCTTGGACCGTAACCAGAGGTGGCGGTGGTTGAGCAGAAAGTCCGGACCATGGTCCTTCTTGCCGATCGGAAACTCAGGCGCGATGTGGATGATCTCGAGGCCGGTGACCTTGAGCTCGAACCCTCCCGGGGCGCGGTCGTCCGCCGCCACCATGCCCGTGACCCCGACCGACGATTCCTGGGTCAGTTCGACCGCGGTCTCCCACACGCTCTCGTCGACCTCGGGACGGAAGACCACACACTGCAGATAGCCGAAGCCGTCGCGGAGGATGATGAAACGCAGCTTGCCCTTCTTGCGCCAGTTGTAGACCCATCCGCAGATGGTCACTTCCTGGTCGACGTAATCGGCGAGCTCGACAATCGTGATGACGGGGCGCGACATGGTTCTCCTCCCGGATGGTGGATTGTACATGAAGGAGCGCTTTGAGGACGGAGTACGTCCTCGCCCATGTCCGCTCGGCCTCACGGCTGACGGCTATGCGGATTCCACCGTCCACCCGCCCGCGGCTATGAGGCTCATGCTCTTGACAACGCCGACGCCCAGCTCAGTTGTTTCGCAGAAGAGCAGTAAAGCCGCAATGCCGTCAAACCGTAAAGCCTGATTCCGCGGTGGACCTCGCGGCCCAATTGCGGCACAATAGCGGCTTCTCAGACGCCCGCGGAGAACGTATGAAGGTTCGGCCGGACAAACAGGAGTTCTTGAAGCTCGCCCACGACTTCGACGTCGTGCCGATGATGCAGGAGCTGACCTCGGACACCGTGACCCCCTTCACCGTCTACTCGCGTCTCGCAGCCCACGGCCGCAACCCCTTCCTGCTCGAGAGCGTCGAGGGCGGCGAGCGCGCAGCGCGCTACTCCTTTATCGGCGCCGACCCCTTCCGCATCGTCGAGGTGCGGGGGGGCACGGTCTTCGTCGACGGGTCTCCCAGCGACGGCGATCCGATCGAGGAGCTGCGAAGCGCCACCGGTCTCGGTTCGGTGGCGCCCGTCGAGGGTCTGCCTCCGTTCGCCGGCGGCGCCATGGGCTACCTCGGATACGACGCGGTGCGATTGGTCGAGACCATCCCTTCGAGTGGTCGCGATGAGGGCGGGCTCCCGGAGGCCTGGTTCGGACTCTACGACGGCGTCGTAGCCCTCGACCGTGCCCGCCAACGCCTGCTCCTGGTGGTGGCGGCACGAGTCGGCGGCGATCCCGAGGACTCGTGGGCGATGGCCCGGCAGCGTCTGGCGGCGATGCACCGCGCGCTCCTCGGCGGCGGCGCGAGACCACGGCCCCACGTCATCCCGAAGGGCGACAAGGGCTGGGACGGCTGGGCCGCGACCCCGTCCGAGGAAGACTACATGGCTGCGGTGTCGAAGGCACGCGACTACATCCTCGCCGGCGACATCTTCCAGGTCGTGCTGTCGCGCCGCTGGCGCAAGATGCCGCGCTGCACCGCCGCCGAAATCTATCGGATGTTGCGGCTGACGAACCCGTCGCCCTACATGTTCCTCTTCGACACCGGCCAGGCGCGGATCCTCGGCTCGAGTCCCGAGATGCTGGTGCGGGTGAGCGGAGACAGGGTTGCGACCTGCCCGATCGCGGGCACCCGCCGGCGGGGTCTCGATCGCGAGGAGGACTTGCGGCTGGAAGAGGAGCTGAAGGCCGATCCCAAGGAGCGCGCGGAGCACGTCATGCTGGTCGACCTCGGGCGGAACGACATCGGCCGGGTCGCGGAGGCCGGCTCGGTGCGGGTTTTGCGCGAGATGGAGGTCGAGCGCTACAGTCACGTGATGCATCTCGTGAGCGAGGTCGAGGGCCGGCTGCGCGATGGGCTCGACGCCTGGGACGCGCTCTTCGCGTGTTTCCCGGCCGGAACCCTCAGCGGCGCACCCAAGGTGCGGGCGATGGAGATCATCGACGAGTTCGAGGAGGTCAAGAGGGGGGTCTACGGCGGCGCGGTCGGGTATCGCAATCTCAACGGCGACCTCGACTCGTGTATTGCGATCCGCACCCTGGTCGAGCGCGGCGGCAGTGTCCAGATCCAGGCCGGGGCAGGGATCGTCTACGACTCGGTGCCGGAGAGCGAGCTTGCCGAGTGCACCGCCAAGGCTGGCGCCCTCGTCGAAGCGGTAGCCATGGCTGAATCCGCCGCCAGAGGCACCGAAGATGACTGAAATTCGGAATTCGGAATTCGGAATTCGGAATGCCTCCCACCGTCCCGTGGCAACAGTCCCCGGGGGAGGTTGGGCGGAAAATCCGAAATCCGAAATCCGAAATCCGGAATTGGTTTGTGGGGGCGGGTCGTGATCTTGATGATCGACAACTACGACTCCTTCACCTACAACCTGGTGCAGGAGCTCGAGGAGGTCGGCGATGTCGGGATCGAAGTTGTTCGCAACGACGCCGCGAGCGTCGAAAAGCTGATGGCTAAAGGGCCTGCCGCGATAGTCATCTCACCCGGCCCCGGGATCCCCGAGGACTCCGGTGTCACGATGGATTTGGTTCGCGCCGCGAGCGATCTCCCGCTGCTCGGGATCTGCCTCGGCCATCAGGCGATTGCGGCCGTCCACGGCGGCCGGGTGGTCAGGGCGTCACAACCGGTCCACGGCAAGACCTCCGAGGTGCACCACAACGGTGATGGGCTCTTCAAAGGATTGCCCGATGGTTTCGAGGCGACCCGCTACCACTCTCTGGTTGTGGATCGCGACAGCCTTCCGGCCGACCTCGAGGTCACCGCCTGGACCGGCGACGGCGTCATCATGGGCCTGCGCGATCGGAACCGCCCGCATTTCGGTGTGCAGTTTCATCCCGAGTCCTACCTCTGTCTGGAGGGGAAGAAGCTCCTGGCGGCCTTCCTCGGAATCGCCGGGTTGCCGGTCAAAGATCGCTGGAGTCGATAATGTGGAAATCGGGTGCGCGAATTCGAAATTCGGAACGATGAGATTGATCGACACCAAAGCGTTGCTGAACAGGCTGTTGGCCGGCCAGGACCTCGATCCGGAGGTGATGGAAGCCCTGATCGGAATCATCATGGACGGCGCAGTCGAAGACGTGGTGGTGGCGGCCGTGCTCGCCGCGCTGCGCGCGAAGGGCGAGACCGGCGCCGAGGTGGCGGCAGCCGCACGCGCCATGCGCGTGCGCTCTCTGGCCGTGAAGGTCAAGAACCCCGAAAAGTCGGTCGATACCTGCGGCACCGGAGGCGACGGCGCCGAGACCATCAACATCTCGACCGCGGCGGCTCTTCTGGTGACGGTGGCAGGCGTGCCAGTGGCCAAGCACGGCAACCGCTCGGTGTCATCGCGCTGCGGATCGGCCGACGTGCTCGAGGCCGCAGGAGTGATCCTCGACGCCACGCCGGAGATGATGGCGACGCTGCACGATGAGATCGGCATCGCCTTTCTCTTCGCACCGCGCCTCCATCCGGCGATGAAGGCCGTCATGCCGGTGCGGCGCGCACTCGGCGTGCGTACCGTCTTCAACCTCCTCGGTCCTCTGACCAATCCGGCCGGAGTCGAGCGGCAGGTCATCGGCGTCTGGGGTCCCGATGTGCAGGCGCTGATGGCGGCGGCGCTGGCCGATCTCGGTGCACGAAGGGCGTTAGTCGTTTACTCCGACGACGGGCTCGACGAAATTTCGGTCTGCGCTCCAACCTCGGTCATCGAGGTTCGGGACGGCGAGGTTGCCGGCACATGGCGGGTCGACCCGACCGCCCTTGGGATCCAGGTCACCGATCCGGCGTCACTCAAGGGCGGCGATGCCGGCGAAAACCTGCGCCGGATGCGGGCCATTCTCGGCGGCGAAGAGGAGTCTGCCGCCGCAGAAGCTGTGGCGCTCAACGCTGGCGCCGCACTCTACGTGGCCGGCGTGGCGACTGATCTCGAAGAGGGTTTTCGCCGCGCATCGGAGGTGCGGCAATCGGGCGCCGCCCTCGGTCGGCTCGAGCAGTGGGCCAACCGCTCGCAGGAATTGGCGAACGGTGGCTGAAACTACCCTCGACCGAATCGTCACCGATGTGCGCCGGCGCCTCGAGAACTCCTCCGAGGCGCCCGGGCTCGAAGATGCCGCTCACGAGGCGGTCGAAGCACGTCGCAGAGACGGTCTCCGGTCTCTCGGAAAGGCGCTCTCGACCCCGGGCCCGGCACTGATCGCCGAATGCAAAAAGGCATCGCCGTCGGCGGGACTCATCCGCGCGGATTTCGATGCGGCGGCGCTTGCCGGCGCCTACGGCGCTGGTGGGGCGGCGGCAATCTCGGTCGTCACCGAGCCCGACTCTTTCCTGGGCGATACCCGGTGGTTGATCGACGTCCGACGAGCCGTGGACCTGCCGGTGTTACGCAAGGATTTCATCGTCAGCCGCCGACAGCTCTTCGAAACAGCGGTGCTCGGTGCGGACGCGGTGCTGCTGATCGCGCGCATTCTCGATGAGGAGACCCTCAGTGATTTGCTGAGAACAGCAACCGGGCTCGAGATGGAGGTATTGCTCGAGGTCTTTGCCGACGAGGATCCGGCGACCGCCGTGGCATCTGGGGCGAAGATTCTCGGCGTCAACGCGCGCGACCTGGCCACCTTCGAGGTGCGGCTCGATCGTGTGGAATCCATGGCGGCCGAGCTGCCGGCCGACCGCGTCCGGGTTGCCGAGAGTGGGATCCACGGCCCCGGAGACATCGAGCGGTTGCGCCGCGCCGGCTACGACGGTTTCCTGGTCGGCGAACACTTGGTGAGATCGGACGATCCGGAGACGGCGGTGCGCAACCTTCTCGGGAGAACAACGCGTTGACCGGAGGCGCCTGGCATCCCGATTCGGGGCACCGCGTTTCAGATGATCGGGTGCATTGCCGCGAATCGGCGTGCCTGGCATCCTCACGGGGAGCGCCATGAGAGAAGACCGCGTCACAAAACGTGCCGTCTCTGACGATTTTTGGATCTCGAGCGAGCCCTATGAGGAGGGCGTCTGGGCCAAAACATCGTCAGAGGGGGCACTCTTCGGAGGCGTGTTGGGAGAAGCGGGCCTCGATGTTACGAGCGCCATGCGGGTGCAGGGAGTTTTCTGCCGGTGAAAATCAAGATCTGCGGCATCACGAATCCAGTCGACGCCAACGCGGCCATCGCAGCCGGTGCCGATTTCCTCGGTTTCGTCTTCAGGTCCGGGACGCCCCGTGCCCTCGATCCCGCCGCCTCGGCTTGGATTCGCGAAGTCAGCGGGGTGGAGACGGTCGGCGTCTTTTTCGACTCGCCGTTGGACCGTATCCTGCGAATCCGCGATCTTCTGGCCCTCGACTGGGTTCAGCTGCACGGCGATGAGCCGGATTCCTACCTCGAGGTACTCGGCGAGCGGGTGATCCGCCGGGTCCCGGTCGCGTCGGGCATCGACTGGGTTCGCGTGGCCGAACTCGCGAAGAGATGTCTGCCACTCTTCGACCCGGGCGTAGGTGACGGGGTGGCGTGGGCGTGGGAAGCCCTGAGGGATCGCCCGCCCGGAACGAGGTTTGGCCTGGCCGGTGGCCTGGCGCCTGACAATGTCGCCGATGCCGTTCGATCGGTGAAGCCGTACCTGGTCGACGTCTCATCCGGCGTGGAATCCTCGCCTGGTATCAAAGATCACACCAAGATTTGGGAATTCATTGCTGCAACGCGTTCGGCCGACTTCTCATAGCTTGAGACGCCGAGAACTTCACACAGATCACACAGCTCGCCCCGCAAAAACCGTAAAGGCAGTCGACCACCCATCCTCGCCTAGACGCAATGTCGGTTCCTACGGTGATTGCGTCTCAAATCCCGCCGAGCGGATGGCTTTCCTACGGAAAGATTTGCTTCTCCACCGCCTTATGAGGATGATTGGGCGATCTCCTGGCGTACGGTCTTCTCGGGGGTGCTCTATATCCAAACTGGGCCTTCCGTTTGATGATCCTGTCGCCCAAACTGAAACCGAAAACGGTCTGCTCATCACCGCCGACGGCAATCAGCCCGAGACCGGTCCCAGTGGCCTCCGACGACCACGAAACGCCGTCGCTACTGAACGCAACTGAGTCGTCGTTTCCTCCTCCGACCGCGACGAAACGGTCACCCGTCCATAAGACATCGTCGAAATCGAACCCTACTCCCTCGGGTGGCGTCACGACCTCCCACTCGAGATCGCCGGAGCTGGTCATCATCAGCGGCCCGACGCCTGAAACGCCCCCGATGGCGACAAGCCAGTCCCCGTTCCACGCCAGATCCCTGAGCTCAATCAGCTCATCGAGCGGCTGGCGCACCCAGCTCATGCCATCGATACTTTCGTATTGTAGCGCATGGGACCCGACCGCCACGAACCGCGAGCCGGTCCACTCGACGGCGGCCAAGGCACCCTCCGACTCGAGCCAGTGATAGGCCCAGTCGAGGCCATCCGTACTCGTGGCTGCAAACGTCTGGCGGCTGGCCGACGACGGATTCCATCCGACAGCGACAAAAAGCGAACCGTTCCACGAAATATCAAAGATGTTGACGGTGTCGTCGTACCAAACGAGATCCCAATCCGCCCCGTCCGGACTCCAAAGTATGCCGTACCGGCCGACAGCCCAAAACCCGGCACGAGTCCAGATTACAGAACGCAAAGAACTTGGAGCGGGCGATGGCTGTTGGGTCCAGTTTGAGCCGTCTGGGCTGGTTACGATCACGCCGTAATTCCCGACTCCGACGAAGAGGCCATTCCCCTTGACCACTTCCTGGATCTCGACCAGGTGGTTGAAGCCAAGCTGCCTCGAGCCGTGGTGCTCCCATACGAGGCCGTCCGGGCTGCTCAACAGGATCCCGTCCTCGCCAACGGCGACGAAAAGATCGCCCGTCCACGTCAACCCCAGCAGGTCGTCGCCGGTGGGCTCGTCGTGAAAGGCCCATGCGTAGCCGTCGGGGCTCGATGCGACAGTCCCGGAAGTGCCGATGGCCAGGTATTCCTCGTTGACGTGCACCACGTCTCGAAACAGCCCGGGAATTTCCCAAAAGGCCGAGTTCCAAACTTGGCCATCCTCGCTCGTCAGTGTACAGGGCTGACCGGGCCACAGACCACCAACGGCCACATATTGTCCATCAACCCAGGTCAAAGCAGAGGGATGGCATTCAGACTCCAGGGCCCGGATCTCCCAGTTCGCCCCGTCGTCACTCGTAAACTGCGAAAGGCTTCCCGTAAACCAGTTCTCATAGCCTAGTGCGACATATCGGGACCCGTCCCAGGCCAGATCCACCATGTCCCACTCCAAGATCGGAAGGTCGTATTCGGTCCAATCCTTGCCGTCGGGACTGATCAGCACACGGCCGGCTCTTCCCAACGTGACAAACTGCGAGCCATTCCAGTTGACGGCCTCCGGGGTGAAGAAGTCGGTGCGGTGCCGCTCCTCCCAGTGGAGCCCATCCTCGCTGCTGAGATAGACGCCGAGACCGGGCGACATCTCGAAGCCCACCTTGCCGCCGACCGCGACAAAACGTCCGCCACCGTAGGTTACGTCATAGAGAGCGTACTCCGTGGTCGCAGCTCGTACCTCCCACTCGATGCCATCGGAGCTGACAAGGATCGTCCCATTTACTCCAACCGCGACGATGACGCCTCCTCCGGTTGCGATCGAGATCAAATCGTGACCCTGGGGCAGCGGGTTGACCCACTCCCAGAGGGGCTCCGCCATCACAGGTGTCTGGAGGGCAATGAGGGCGGCAAACCCCCAGAGGAATCGCCCGAAAAAGTCGGGAATTGTGGTCATCTACGCCCTCCGAATTCCTCACACCTCATTGCCCGTCCGAGAGTATATCGAAAGGGTGGCGCCCGCCAATGACGGGCGTCGCCGTTGTCAATTCAGGTCAGTCGCAAGACCCGGCCTCCCGTTCGGGTCCATACGGTGGTGAAGTTAAGACGCCTAACTGCATGGGACCAACCATGGGTAGGTCGGCGGATAACCGATTGCCTCGAAGGCTTCCGATGCGGACTCTTGCTGACTCTGGGCGTTTTTTGTTGGACAGTCGGCGTAGAGGGCAAAAGCCGCCTCCTTTGCAAGCTCTCCGAAGTCGTCCCAGTCCGACGACGAGGTCGCATAGTCGGTCAGCATCTTGAACAGAATGCGGCTCGCCATGTTTGCGCCGATATCGTCGACGTTGACGTCGCACCCGTCCAACTCGTCGAGGCGATCACACACGGGGTTGTACCCGCCCTCGCTCATGAGGTATTGGGCGACGCTTAGGCGAAGACTTTTCTGATACTGGTTTGTAGAACTTCCTGGTGGATCATCGGCGTGGTAGGAGTGGCCGCCCGACCCGTCGTCGTCATCCGGCCTACGCCACCACGTTGCCTGCGAATCATCGCGATCTTCGCCGAACTTCCACTCCGCCTTTTCATCGCCCGACCCGGAGCCCTGGTTGTGCCACTCGACCGCGTGGCCGATAACGTCCGCAAAGGCTTCATGGTAGGTCGCACCGTCTCCACTGTAGGTCCATCCGGCGCTCGAGAACACTACGCCGTGGCCCCACTCGTGGGCGACGATGTCGATGGCTGCGGCTGGTGAAAAATCCTCGTCGTCTTCGTCACAGGTCGCTACCCCGTTTGTTGGCACGTAATCATACGTCCCGGGGTATGCGAACATCGCATTATCTCCTTTGCCGGCTGGGCAAATTGCATCGACAACAATCTTCGCGTCACTCCCGTTGTCGTCCCATCCGTCCCACCCATAGGCATCAAAGGTCGTCATCATCTTGGTGGTTGTGATGGATTCGAAAACAATCTCTGTGCCTCTGTGTGTCTGTGGTTCTCCGGCTTTGCGTCTTTGCGACTTTGCGTTAGATTTTGAGTCGACTCAATTCGAGAAACCATCGAATAGCGGTTTCGTACGGAAGATCTGAGGGAGGAACCCATGAAACTCGTGCGCGCGCTCGCCTGTTCGCTGTGTCTCGTCGGTATCGCCTGCTCCCCGAACTGCTGCGACGATTCGACGTCACGTGCTGCATCGACCTTCCCCGAGCTGCGAGGTCCGTACCTCGGGCAGGAGCCGCCCGGGATGGAGCCCCGGATCTTCGCCCCGGGCATCGTCTCGACCGGTCTCGCGACCCGCGATATCGCCATGACCCCCGACGGCAACGAGCTCTACTTTTCGGTCACCCTCGGCGGTCGCACGATGATCATGGTCAGCCGGCAGCAGGACGGTCTCTGGACCGAGCCGGCCGTCGCCCCGTTCTCCGGCCGCTATCTGGATATCGAGCCCGCCATCTCGGCGGACGGACAACGATTCTTCTTCCTCTCCACGCGGCCGCAAGCCGGGCAGGAGGAGAAATCGGGTTGGGTCTACCAGGACATCTGGGTGATGGACCGCGAAGGCGACACCTGGGGTGAGCCTTACAACCTCGGTCCGCCGGTCAACTCCGACTCGCCCGAGTACTTCCCGTCGGTCACCGGCGACGGCACCCTCTACTTCACCCGCGAGGGCGACGATCGGGTTTCGGCGATCTGGCGGTCTCGCCTGGTCGACGGCGCTTACACCGAGCCGGAGAAGCTCGGCCCCGAGGTCAACTGCGGCAGCAATCGGTTCAACGTCTTCATCGCTCCGGACGAGAGCTTCGCCATCGTACCGAACGTCGGGCGAGAAGACGCCACAGGGGGGTCCGACTACTATGTGGTCTTCCGCTCCGACGACGACATCTGGTCCGAGCCGATCAATATGGGACCCGCCATCAACCAGCCGGAAGGCCGGGAGTGGTCGGCGTCGCTGTCGCCCGACGGCAAGTACCTGTTCTTCATGTCGTCTCGGTCCTACGGCGAGACGGAAATGCCGCTGACCGCGACATCGATCACAGATCTCCTGGACTACTCCACCCAGCCGGGGTGGGGATCTTCGGACATCTGGTGGGTCAGTGCGGATGTGATTGAGCACTTGCGACCCTAGAACTCAATACTCTCGATTCCGCGGTTCAGGTAGAATCGTCGTCTCTATGAAGAATCTCCCCGACGACCGTGGTTACTTCGGCGCCTTTGGCGGCCGTTTTGTCCCCGAAACCCTGATGGCACCGCTGGCCGAGCTCGAGGAGGCCTATCGCAAGGCGGGCCGCGATCGTGGCTTCCAGGCCCGGCTCGATGAGCTCCTGGAGCACTACGTCGGCCGACCGACGCCGCTGTATCTGGCGCGGAGATTGTCGGCCCGTCTCGGTGGCGCCCGCATCTGGCTCAAACGGGAGGATCTGTGCCACACCGGGGCGCACAAGATCAACAACGCTCTCGGTCAGGCGCTGCTCGCCCGCGAGATGGGCAAGGACCGGGTCATCGCCGAGACCGGTGCCGGGCAGCATGGGGTCGCGGTGGCGACGGCGGCCGCGCTGCTCGGTCTCGAGTGCCGGGTCTACATGGGCACCGAGGACATCAGGCGGCAGGAGTTGAACGTCGTTCGGATGCGACTGATGGGTGCCGAGGTCACCGCCGTGGATACCGGTTCGCGGACCCTCAAGGATGCGATCAACGAGGCCTTGCGCGACTGGGTCACCAACGTTCGCTCGACCCACTACATCCTCGGGTCGGTGCTCGGCCCCCATCCGTACCCGATGATGGTGCGCGACTTTCAGACAGTCATCGGCCGTGAGGCGGTGGTGCAGATCAAAAAGGCCACGCGAAAGGTGCCCGATCTGGTGATCGCGTGTGTCGGCGGTGGTTCCAACGCCGCCGGGATCTTTTCCGCGTTCCTCTCCTATGGCACCGTCGGGCTGGTCGGGGTCGAGGCTGGAGGCCGGGGCATCACTCCAGGCAACCATGCCGCCCGATTCTCCGAGGCCGGGTCGCCCGGGGTGCTCCACGGGACGCGCACCGTCGTCCTTCAGGACGATGACGGCCAGATCCAAGGCACCCATTCGATATCGGCGGGTCTCGACTACCCCGCGGTCGGTCCTGAGCACGCACAGTGGCGGGAGACCGCAAGGGTGACCTATACCCATGTCGGTGACGACGAGGCGGTTGCGGCATTTCATATCCTGGCCGAGTGCGAGGGAATCGTTCCGGCCCTGGAGTCGGCACACGCGGTCGCGTATGCCGCCCGGGTGGCGCCATCGATGCACCTCAGCAGCAATATTCTGGTTAATCTCTCCGGTCGTGGGGATAAGGATCTTGCTGAAGTGAGCAGGGCAGAGGGGGACGCGCCGTGAAGCGAATCGAGGAGGCCTTTCGCACTGCGAAGAGAGATGGCCGGGCCGCGTTCATTCCCTATATCACGGCCGGTGATCCGAATCTCGAGGCCACGGTCGAGCTGGTCCGCGCCCTGTCACGGGCCGGCGCCGACGTCATCGAGCTCGGCATCCCGTTTTCGGACCCGATTGCCGACGGACCCACGAATCAACGGGCTGCGGAACGTGCCCTCGCCGCCGGCGCAACTCTCGGCGGGATCCTTGCGGCAGTGGAGGTCATTCGACGGGATCTCGAAATACCCATCGTCCTCTTCACCTACGCTAACCCGGTCGTGCGCTACGGAATCGACCGCTTTGCTGAGGTCGCCGCGGCTGCCGGAATCGATGGTGTGCTCTTCACCGACGTCCCGGCGGAGGAAATGGTGCCCTTCGAGAAAAGTCTCAGCGCGCACGAGCTCGGCCTCATCATGCTCGTGACCCCGACCTCGGATCGGCGGCGGATGAAGGCGGCGGCTCGCTTCGGGAGCGGCTTTCTTTACCTGGTATCACGGACAGGGGTGACCGGCGCCCGCCAGGACCTCGACGCCGAGCTTGCCACCAACGTCCGCACCGCCCGCAAGGCTTCGAAGCTGCCGGTCGCGGTAGGCTTCGGTATCTCGACCCCGGAGCAGGTGGCACGGGTCGCGAGGCTGGCCGATGGTGTGGTGGTAGGGTCGGCGATCGTCAGCCGCATCGGCGCGCTCGGGAACTGTGAGGAACTAGTTGGCGAGGTAGAGGGTTTCGCGCGCACACTTAGCGAAGCCTGTAAACGATGAAATTTCGAATTGCGAATTTCGAATTGCGAATCTCCCGACCCTCCCCCCGGTACTCGGGGTGGGTGGTGGAAAAATTCGAAATCCGAAATCCGAAATCAGACATCTGACGGTCATGGGTCGCCCGAAACGTCGCCGGCTCGGCCAGAACTTCCTGATTGATGCAACAATCGCCGAGAAGATCACGGCTGTGCTGGCTGATGAGCCTGCGCGTGTTCTCGAGATAGGTCCCGGCCATGGGGCGCTGACCAAGGCTCTGCTCGAGCGATTCGACCGCGTCCTCGCTCTTGAGCTCGATGAGCACCTGGTGTCCCCTCTCGTCCAGCGATTCGGCGGCCGCGGCCTGGAAGTTCGGTACGGCGATGCCCTGAGCGAGAATCTCGATACTCTTTTGGCCGCCGAATCGCCGTGGCAGGTGGCATCCAATCTTCCCTACTCGGTGGGGACGGCAATCCTGCGACGACTGCTGCGCCGAAGCGACCTCTTCACCCGCATGGTGGTGATGCTGCAACGCGAGGTTGCGCACCGGCTGGTGGCCGAGCCTGGCGGCAAAGGCCACGGTCTCCTCGCCCTCGAGCGCGCCGCCTGGGCGGACGCCAGGTTCCTCTTCGATGTCGGTCCCCGCGCCTTTCGACCTCGCCCGAAGGTTGTGTCGTCCGTCGTGGTGCTCGACCTCAAGCCGTCCAACTACGATCCGGAGATCCTGGATCGAGCCCTCAAGTTGGCGTCGCAGGCGCTCACCCTCCCGCGCAAGATGCTCAGCAATGCGTTGGGAAGGAAGATCGAGAACTCGATCGTCGAGGCGGCCGGGCTCGAGCCGACACAGCGCCCGGGAACGGTACCGCTCGACGGCTGGATGAGGCTGGCGGAACGTTCATAAGTCAGCCTTTGGCAATGACTTATAGAAAGTGGTACCATTCAGTAAGCATGGGTGCATACAGTGATCAAAACTGCCAGATTCGCCCCGCCGGGGTGTGGGGATGACGCTGTGGCAGGCCGCGCTATTGGGCATACTTCAGGGTCTGACGGAGTTCCTGCCGGTTTCCTCGTCGGGTCATCTGGCGCTGGCCCAGATGCTGATCCCGGGGTTCGAGCAACCGGGAGTTGTTTTCGACGCCATGCTCCACGCGGGCACCGCTTGCGCCGTGGTGTGGTTCGAACGGCGCAGGATCATCGGCTGGTTCGGAAGCGATTCAGGACGCCGACTGCTCGCCCTGCTGGTCGTCGGGACTCTCGCCACCGTCGTCGTCGCGTATCCATTGCGGCGAGTCGCCGTGGCTGCCTTCTCGCTTCCCGTTTGGGTGGGCTCTGGGCTCCTGCTCACAGGCGTGATCGTTGCCATCACCAGGGTGTTGCCCGGGGGCGCGGGCGACGAATCCTCGACGACCTGGCGACAGGCACTGGTGATCGGTCTGGCGCAGGGGTTGACGGTCTTCCCGGGGCTTTCGCGATCCGGCATCACGATTGCTGCCAGCCTGGGCGCTGGGCTCGATCGTGGTTGGGCAGCGAGGTTCTCGTTTCTTCTCAGTGTCCCGGTCATTGCCGTGGTGACGGCCGCTCAGATCTTCGAGCGGAAGGCGGAGCTGGTGATCGCGGGTAACGGGTTCCTGATGGCGTGCACCGTCGGCGCCCTGGCCGCGGGGATCATCGGATACTTCGCGCTCCAGCTCGTCATCAGGACCGTTTCGAGCCGTGTGTTCCACCGCTTCTCGTGGTATTGCATCCCACTCGGTTTGCTCGTGCTCGTCCTGACGTGGGGAGGCCGATGATGCGCGAGCGCGTGGTCCGCGAGGCGATAGCGGTGGCGCTCCTGCTCGGAGCTCTGCTGGTGGCTGTGGCGCTATTGTCACATTCGCCGATAGATCCGAGTCCATTCCGCGCCTCGACCTTGCGGGAGTCTCCCCAAAATCTCGCCGGCTGGCTCGGCGCCACACTTTCGGCCGCCCTCTTCAGCTTCATCGGTGTTACCGCATTCGTGCTGCCGGTGGCGGCGGCGGTGCTCGGTTGGCGGTTGCTGCGACAATCGCCGATGGCGAATCCGCGGCTTGCGGCTGCTGGCTGGGGGATGCTCCTGATTGCTCTGCCGGGCTTTGCCAGTCTGCTCGCCCGCGACATGCCCTTCCGTGACGGACGGGTATCCTCCGGCGGCTATCTGGGCCTGGCCGAGACCGAGCTGCTGCGTGGTTTTGCCGGCCCGGTAGGAGGCATTGTCGTACTGATCTTTCTGCTCGTCGTCGGCATTCTGCTGCTCTCCGGTGCGTCGGCAGGTGCGTTCGCGGATCGACTCTCCGAACGGATCCGCGATCGCTGGTTCGAGCGCCGGCGAGAGGTTCATGAACGACGGCGGGAAAAAGAAGAAGACCGGGCGCGGCAGCGGGTCATT
>CAYRFI010000087.1:0-18501 GCA_964423595.1 uncultured Thermoanaerobaculia bacterium
CTCGGCAAGATCAAGGAGGCATTCGACCGCGAACCCGGTCTTACCAACCTGCTCCTCGACCCCTATTTTTCCGAACAGGTCCAGAGCGCGCAGGCGGCCTGGCGGCGGGTGGTGGCCAAGGCAGTGGCGCTCGGCGTGCCGGTGCCGGCGATGTCGAGTGCGCTCGCCTTCTACGACGGCTACCGCCACGGCCGGCTGCCGGCCAATTTGCTCCAGGCGCAGCGCGACTATTTCGGCGCCCATACGTACGAGCGGGTCGACAAACCGCGCGGCGAGTTCTTCCACACGGATTGGACCGGTCATGGCGGCGACGTCACCGCCAGGACCTATCAGGCGTGAGGTGATCGTGGCGAATCAAAAATGAGGAATGAGGAATGAGGAATCCCCGACCGCCCACCCAGAAATACCGGTAGACGAAACCGTGCTCGTTGTTCGATGAGGAGACCGTCGAGCTTGGACGCCGGAACTTTGGCGATGTCACCGCATGTGGATAAGCTAGAAAGGAATAACGGAAATGATCACGTTTCGCCAAGACTGCAAATACGCACTTCTGGTGCCCACCAGCATGGGTGTTCGCCTGACGCCCTCCAGCGCCCAGGGAGTCCATTGCAGCAAGACATTTCTCATGGAGGTCACGAGCGCCGAATCGAACGTAGCGAGTGTCTCCTCGTATCTCGGCCTCCCCGTGAAGGTTCTGACGGCCTTCGTCAAAGGCAGCCCGATCTCGCGCATGATCAAGGACGACCTGGCAGGTCGTCACATCGACTACGAGGGCCGAGATGTCGACCAGGGAGGACCCTGGGGATACCGCCACCAGATCAACATGGCGGAAACCGGCTACGGCTCACGCGGGCCGCGGGTCCACAATGACCGCGCGGGCGAGGTCGGACTCACCCTCAACGCCAGGGATTTTGACTTCGATCGGATCTTCGAGCGCGAGGGAGTTCGCATCGTGCACCTGTCGGGGCTGATCGCTGCCCTGTCCTCGGAGACCAGCGCCTTCTGCCTGGATGTCGCTCGGGCTGCCAAAAAGAGCGGCAGCCGCATCTCCTTCGATCTCAACCACCGCGCCTCGTTCTGGGCCAATCGTGAAGACGAGCTGCACCAGGTCTTCCACGAGATTGCCGGGTTGTCCGACGTGCTGGTCGGCAACGAGGAGGACTTCCAGCTCTGCCTCGGCATCGAGGGCCCGGAAGCGGGTGGCAAGGACCTCGCTGCGAAGATCGAGACCTTCAAGGGCATGATTGACCGGGCCAAAGTGGCCTACCCCAAGGCAAAGGTTTTTGCCACCACCCTGCGCGAGGTCATCAGCACCAATGCCCATCTGTGGGGCGCCGTCGCAGCGGTGGGCGACGAGTGGCACGTTGTCGAGCCGCGGGAGATCGTGGTTCTCGACCGCATTGGCGGTGGCGACGGGTTCGTCGGCGGCATGCTCTACGGCATGCTCAGGGGATGGGAGCCTGAGAAATGGATCCAGTTCGGGTGGGCGACCGGCGCCCTGGTCACGACCCTGCTGACGGACTACGCCCAACCGGCGGACGAGGAGCAGATCTGGAGCATCTGGGCGGGCAACGCCCGGGTTCGACGCTGATCGAGCCTCGCTAGGGTGAGGGTGCTTTGTAGGCGCGTCCTGAAGGACCCGCCTACAGAGGAAGTCCTTTCGGCCAGGTGCCGGGAGGCAGCGCCTTTCGTCACAACCACAAAGGCACAAAGTCACGAAGGAGTCATAGAGGAATCGCTTCGTGTTGTGCTTTGTGTCTTGGTGCTTTCGTGTTTGCGGTGTTCTGCTGTCGCAGCGAACAGAATACCAACAATGTCAACGATGTCCTGAGGTCGAAGTGTCGACCATGTTCTGAGGTTCTACACTCTAGGGGCGCGCCAACGCCTGTTCAACGACCGGTGGCGGGCCCTGAAGGACCCGCCCATACCGACCGAGTGGGTGGTGTTGGTATCCTTTCTCCACCAATGAGTCGCCGCAACCGACCCTCGATCTGCTTTTGCCACTCGACCACGGGTGACTGGACCCTTCGATGAAGAAACCTTCTCGAGAAGATGTCAGCAAGCCCAAGATCGAGGACTACTGGTACAAGAAGGAGTTCTATCGAGACCCCGCCGTCGCCGCCGATTATGACCAGCATCGCTTCACGACCCCGAGGCGCCAGCGCCGGAATGCCCGCAAATGGCGAGCCATCCAGCGGGCACTCAACGAAGCGACCGGTGTTCGCTCCGTGCTCGATCTCCCCTGCGGAACCGGCAGGTTTACGGGCGACCTGGCGCGGGCGGGCCTGAATGTGATTGGTGGGGACATTTCGCTGCAGATGATGCGCGAGGCGGCGAGGTCGCCGCACGTCGCGCATCCGGAGATCGCCGGCTACGTGCAGGCGGATGCCGAGGAACTTCCCTTCCGCGACCGCTCCCTGGATTGCACGGTTTCAATCCGCTTCATGTTCCACGTCGATCCCATCACCCGCAGGAGGATCCTGCGCGAGATGGGTCGGGTTTCGAGACGGTGGCTGATCATCGACTACCGCCACAAGTACAGCCTCCGTTGGCTTTCCTGGAAGATACGACACGCCGTCGGGCTTCTGCCCGAGGTTCCAGAACGGGTCAGCCGGTCCGATCTGAGATCGGAGTTTCGTGACGCCGGGCTGATGATTCGTCGCGTGATCCCGGTGCGTCGCTGGTTGTCGGACAAGTGGATCGTCCTTGCCGAAGCGACGCATGACGACCCGGCGTTCGAGCCGGGTCTGGCCGAGGAGCGTCTCCGGGGAACGGAGCTGGACGGGGCCAGGATCACCGGCAGGTTTGGCGAGGGCCGCCGGAGCATCGTCTACCGTGCCGATTGGAGGGACCGCGAGGTCGCCCTGAAGGTGTACAAGCGGACCGCGATCGCGACTCACGCACGCAAGAACCCGCAGCCGATCGCAGAGTTCGAGTACACCCGAAACTCGAGCTTCTATGCGGTCCCCGGTCTCGAACGCTACGTTGCCGAACCACTGGCCTGTGTCTCCAATCCCGAGCTCCAGGCGATCGCACAGGAACCGATCGACGGGGAGCTGTACTACTTTCGTCATCGGCGGGGCGAGGAGGTGCCGGCATCGTTTGAAAAGCACCTTCAGGAGATCCTCAGGCTCAGCCACGATGCCAGCCTCTACGATGTCGACCTGCATTCGATGAACGTGTTCGTAACCCGGGAATCGAGCGGCGAACTGGTCCCGAAGCTTTTTGATTTCAACCTCATACCGTTTACGGTTCGTCCGCAGAACCCTTTCGTCGGCTTGCTGCTCGCCCTCGGCCTGGTGTCGAAGGAGTCCCGGGACCGGAGGCGCCTCCGCGCTTTCCACGACTTCCGCCACGTCGAGAATCGCCTGTTGAAGTTCTACAGGCTCGGCGAGTGATCAAGATCTATTGGCGTGGTTCGATTGTCACCGTTCCGGCTTCAAGACCATCGGCCATCGCCTGGATGCTGATGACGCCACCTGAACGACCGACCTCGAGATAGGTCCGTCCCTCCCCGCGAGCGATGAGCGCCTCGCCGGCGCCGGTGTATGGAAAGAGGCGCGCATCCCCTTCGACTTCGACTTTAAGATGCCCGTTCCAGTCCCGAACCGGCGTTCCCGCTTTGTCGCAGATCGTCAGATCGACGGGGAGGGTGCAGCCCCGCTCGACCGAAGCCTCGTCGATGTCGAACCCTACAGTGGCGGCTTTCCCCCACATCCGCAGAGTCTTCAGCACCGTGACTCCACGTCGATCGCCCTCGACCGAGAGTCCGGTGAAATCTCCTTCGAGATCGACCTCGTGATGGTGCGCTCCTTCGAGATCCATCGATGGTGCGTTGTCGCGTTTGATCGAGATGCGCTCACAGTTTGTAAAGGCGTGCAGCTTTTTTTCACCGGCGCAGCCTGTGACAAAAAGCGAAACGAAAGGTTCTTCAGCGTAGCGGGCTCGGAAGAGCTCGGCCGCCATTTTGGGCCGCCGCCAGGCATCGAAGAGGCCGGTCTGACGACGGAAGCGTTTGCGGTACTCGGTCGCGTAATCGGTGAAGCTCCACACCGCGTGGCCGGCGAGATACGGCCGGTCGGCCATCATTTTCCACTCATATTCGAGAGTTGCGACCTGGGTCAGCTCCGCGCGATCATTGCCCTTCACGCTGGTCGGGTTGTTGCAGCATTCGGAGATGATCACATTTCGCAGACTGGAGGCGTCGCGCGCCTCATCGAGGGCCTCGAGCTCGTAGTTGACGCTCCACACGTCTGGAATGCCGAAGGTCTTTTCCCGGCGCGCCCGGTAAAGGTGGTTCTCGGCGTAGGTCACCGGCCGCGCCGGGTCGAGCTCGCGGGCGATCTCGCGCAGCTCGAGGTAGGCGGTGCGCGAGCGCGACTCGTTGCCCATACCCCAGACGATGACCGACGGGTGGTGGCGGTCACGGAGGACGAGGGCGCGCATTTGCCGGCGTGCTGCGCGCCGCCAGACACTGGAGGAGCTCACGCTTTTCCACGACGAAATCTCGGCGTAGACCAGGATCCCGAACTCGTCGCAGGCGTCGAGAAAAGCCGGGTGTTGGGGGTAGTGGGACAGGCGGACGAAGTTGCAGCCGTAGTCCTTGAGAAGGCGAGCGTCGGCGCGGTGAAGCTCCTCGGGCAGGGCGTTGCCGAGGCCGGGAATCATCTCGTGCCGGTTGCAGCCGTGGAGATCGACCCGTTCCCCGTCGAGAAAAAACCCCTCGTCGGGTCGGAACTCGGCGCGGGTGATTCCGAATCGGACCCGGACGACATCCGCAGTGGCGTCGTCGGTCTCCAATCGACCTTCGGCCCAGTAGAGCTGTGGATCCTCCGGCGACCAGCAGCTGGGGTTCATGATCATCGTCGAGATGCCCGAGCTGCCGGGAGTGACCGGCACCGGTCCCGCGGCGGCCACCGGGTCGCCGTCGGTGGTCGTCAGGGTCCAGCTCATCCTGGGGTGTGCGGCACAAGACTCCAGGCCGTTGGACCCCCACCGCAACTCGATGATCTCGGCCCCTGCCGGACCGGGTGTGCTGACAACCTCGACGCTGTCCGGGTCGACGTGGAATGCAGGCACCCATTCGAGCCACAACCGGCCGGCGAGGCCCCCGTAGAGCAAAAAGTCCGGATCACGCCTTCCGGGCAGAACTCGGCGTTGGAACAGGTTCTCCAGCCGCACTGCCAGGATGTGCCGACCCGGGGAGAGCCAAAGCGGAAGATCGATGTCGAAGCCGAGATACTGGCCGTCGATCCGGGCGACGGCGCGGCCGTCGAGCCAGACATCTCCGAACCCGTAGAAGCCCTCACTGCGAAGGCGCCAGCGCCCCGGCCCTTCGGGAGACGCCGGCAGAACGATCATCCGCCGGTAGACGCCGCGACCGGAGTAGCTCCGGCGCCCATACTGGAAGGTGTCGCTCCGGTTCCAGCAATGGGGGAGGTCGACGTGCTCGCCGGCTTTGCCGCGCCCAGAGAGCCATCCGCGACAAACTCGTCCGCGAGTGAATTCCCAGCCATCGCTGATGTCGTAATGTTGTCGCAGTGGCGTTTCAATCATCGCCGCTCATGGTACAGGCTTCCGCCTTCCTGGCCTTCAAATTGCCCACAGATGCCACAGATATCCACAGATCCACACAGAGAATTCTATCTGTGTGGAGTGTGGCAGTGTCTACGGTGTGGAATGTGGTTTGGAGATTACCTCTTCGAGGAGTTCGGCGAGCTTGGCGGGATCGGTCGTCGGGAGCTGACACGTGAAGTCGCGGCAGACGTAGGCGGCGGCCTTGCCCTCGACCGGTTCGTAGGCCTCCGCGAAGGGTGCCAGTTTGCGGATCGCGGCGCCCGCCTCTCCGGGCGGCGCCAAAAGCACCGCCGCCTGCGGCAGGTACATCTCCCGGACGGTGGCGATCAAAGCAGTGGTGTCGTCGGCACTAGGCGTACCGGCGATCACCACCTCGAGCGACGGACCCACGTCGCGTTGCAGCGCCGACATGAGCTGACTGTGGGCGGAGGGCAGCTGGTTCGCCTCGCTCGAGAAGGCGGCGAAGATCTGGTCTGCTCTCTGCAGGCACTCGCTGTTGCCGGTGAGCCGCGCGATTCGAATGAGGTTGTCCGCAGCCATCGAGTTGCCCGACGGAATGGCGCCGTCATAGACCTCCTTCTGCCTGACCAACAGCTCCTCGTTGTCGGCCGCGGTGAAGTAGAAGCCGCCACGCTGTGTGTCCCAGAAAAGCTCGTGGGTCTGCCGTTGAAGCTTCAGCGCCCGCTCGAGGTATGCCAAGTCGAAAGTCGCGTCATAGAGCTCCAACATGGCGGTCGTCATGAACACGTAGTCGTCGAGAAAGGCCGGAATCGAGGCATCGCCGTCGCGGTAGCGGTGAAGCATGCGGCCGTTTTCGGTACGCATCTTCTCGAGAACGAATCCGGCCGCCCTCTCTGCCGCCTGCACCCACTCCGGCTCATCGAAGGCCCACCCGGCGAAGGCCATCGCCGCTGTCATCAGCCCGTTCCAGTCGGCCAGCACCTTGTCATCCTTGAGGGGATGGATGCGCTTCTCTCGCTCCTCCAAGAGACGGCTTCGAACGGATTCGAGGCGCGTTTCGAAACCTTGCTCCGTCATTTTCAGGTCGCGTGCCATCTCCTCACTGCTGCGATCGAGGTGGGGAATGTTGCGGCCGGTGGGTTGGCCCTTGATCTCGTCGCTGTAGTTGCCTTCGGGTTCCAGGTTCCACACCGAAGCGGCGAAGGCGGCATCTTCTTCTCCCAGGATCTCCTCGACCTCGGAGGTGGCCCAAAGATAGAAGAGCCCCTCCTCTCCCTCGCTGTCGGCGTCCTCGGCCGAGAAGAAAGCTCCCTCGGGCGAGGTCATGTCGCGCCGGACGTAAGTGATGATCTCGCGCGCCGTTCGCGCGAAAACCGGGTTCGAGGTCGCAAGCCAGGCTTCGGTGGAGGCGAAGACCAACATCGCCTGGTCGTAAAGCATTTTCTCGAAGTGCGGCACCAACCACTGGGTGTCGGTCGAGTAGCGGTGGAAACCGAAACCGATCTGGTCGTAGACGCCGCCGAGGCGCATCTGCTCGAGGGTGTTCGAGACCATCTCCAGCGCCTGGTCGTTGCCCGTCCCACGCCAGTAGCGGGTCAGGAAGATGAGGTTGTGGGGCGAGGGAAACTTGGGCGCGGAGCCGAATCCGCCGTGAGTCGCGTCGTACCGGCTGGCGAGCTGGGTGAAGGCGTTGTCGATTGCCCCCTTTTCGATGGTGCCACCCGACGACCGGCCCTCCATCTTCTCGAGGGCGTCGAGGATCTGGGATGAGGTGCCACCGATGTTGTCACGATCGGTCTGCCAGAGCTTGGTGACCCGGGGAACGAGGTCCAATATTCCAATACGTCCGTGTTGGCTTTCGCGGGGAACGTAGGTCGCGGCGTAGAACGGCCGCTTGTCGGGCGACATGATGATGGTCAGCGGCCAACCGCCGCCGCCGGTCAGCATCTGGCACACGGTCATGTAGACCTGGTCGATGTCGGGCCGTTCCTCGCGGTCGACCTTGATGTTGACAAAGGCCTCGTTCATCAGCTCCGCGACCAGGGGATTCTCGAAGCTCTCGTGCTCCATGACGTGGCACCAGTGGCAGGTGGCGTAGCCGATCGAGAGAAAGATCGGCTTGTCCTCTTCCTTTGCTTTGGCAAAGGCCTCGGGGCCCCACGGGTACCAATCGACCGGGTTGTCGGCGTGCTGGAGCAGGTAGGGGCTCTTGGAGTCGGCGAGCCGGTTCTTCTTGGTTGGTGGTTCGGTCGAGGACGCGTGGTTCATGAGGACTCCGAGGAGGACGAGGACATAAGCTATGGGACGCGCGGCGTTCACTGCCAGTCCAACAGGCCGTCACGAATCCCCATTCCGGAAACGATCTGTAGGTGGGCCCTTCAGGCCGCCAACAAAAGCAACCCGGTCGTCCAAATCCGGCCCGAGCCTCAGGTCCCGAGCCCCGAGCCCAGCGTCGCGGTGTGAGTTTTCAATCCAGAAGGAACGAATGCCTCAGCTCGTACGGTCCGCCATGGGCGTCGTCGCGGTAAATTTCTACCGACACCTCGTCCGCTCCGACAGTCACCCGGAAAAACGTCGATCGCGTCTGACCACGGCCCTCGATCTGCGCCTCATAGTATCGATCGCGGGCGGTGGGATCGTTGGTGTACTCGGTGTAGAACTGGGCCAGCGTCTGGGTAACGGGCTGGTCCTCCAGCCCGAGGTACTTGAACCAGTAGTCGACGTGGTACTCATCGTCGCGGTAGAGCTGACGCAGGGATTCCGCCTCGCCGACGCCCCTCTTCCGTCCCTCCTCCATCGCGTGTTCGATGGCCGCATACATCTGATCCGCGTACGAGGCTTCCTCGAGACCCCTCGCATGCCCTGGATCGAGCTGCCACAGACCGCTGATCTTGGCGTACGACGTGTTGTGCGTGTGACCGCAGACGTAGGCGTCGACCCCGTGCTTCATGAGCACCTGATGGAAAGCGAAGGCACTCTCTGGATCCTCGTCGAGGGAGTTCCCCTGGTGGCGGATCCGACCGTTGTCCATGTCCGGCATGGCCATAAGCGGCTCATGGCCGAAGACGAAAATGTGCTCCTTCGTGGTGGCCTCGAGATCCGCTTCCAGCCACGCCAGAAGCTCCGGCACCACGTCGCCTTCGAGGCCCCAATCCTTGACGCCGTTGTAATAGACGTTGAGGACGACGAAGTGTGTGTCTCCATAATCAAAGGAATAGGTCGTCTCCTCGCAACCTTCTGGTCCACGGTTGACGACGTTCGGCACGGTGGTGCTGAACTCGCGCAGATACTCCATGGTCGAAGGCGACTCCGGGTCGTGGTTGCCGAGCACCGGGTACCACGGATAGTCCTTGCCGATGACCTTGTCGATCATGTCCCGTACCGCCGACGGCGGACGCACGTCGAGGTCACCCGGGCTGATCATAAACGACCCGGGGCCGACCGCCTTGATCGCCTCACAGGCGCCCGAAAAGTTCTTGGACCACTCCCCGTCGGCCGCGAAGTTCCGCATGTCCGCGGCGATGACGAAGACCAGTTCGTCGCCCGTGTCACTCGCCGCAACCGGGATCGCCGCAAGCAGAATCACAACGACGCTAAGCAGTACTTGAGTGCGAGATTTCATGTGCTTCCCCTCAATCATCGACCGGAATCTCATAGTATCCCTCGCCGGCGTCGAGGTGCTCCTGCCGCTGCCTCGGAATATCGGCGACCTTCGACGGCCATGACGTGACGCCGTTGACCAGCTCGGAGGCGAAAAGCTCGAACGGCTCCCAGACCCTCCGTCCGTGGGTGTCGATGAGCTGGAACACCAGACGGGGGTCGTCGCCCATCTTGAAATCGACGACCCCGAAGTTGCTGCCCTGGAAGTAGACCGGCCAGACCCGCCGCTCCGGTCGACGCTCGAGCCAGCTGTCGGGATTGACCTGGGCGAGCGGCGAGCTCACCATGTCGTAGAGATCGTAGCCACCCAACTCTGACCACGGAATGACGTTGAGCTCGCCGATGTGGGTGTCGCCGGAGAGCATGACGACCCCTGTGATCTCGTGGTCCCGGATGAAATCGAAGAGGCGATTTCTCTCATGCAGGAAGGCGGCCCAGGAGTCGCCGCCCACTCCCTTCTCGCTGCTGAAACCACTGCCCGAAACCAGGACCTTGAACACTGCGTCGCTCGCTTCCAGCTCCGCCTTCAACCACTCGAACTGCGCTGCACCGAGCATTGTCTTGTCGGGAGTATCGGGGGCCTCGTCGGGATCCCGGTACCAACGGCCATCGAGGAAGAAGAAGTCGACCTGGCCCCAGGTGTATTTGAAGAAGATCCCCTTCACGTCCGGCAGACCGTACGAGGGGTTGGCCCAGTACTCGCGAAAGATGTCGTAGGCCTCCTCCTTGACCGGGTTGGTGCGGTCGTGGTTGTTGAGGCCGTAGTCGTGGTCGTCCCAGATCGCGAGGTGCGACGTGTTGTGCAGGATCGGTTGCAGCGCCGGAATGTCGCGCTGGCGCCGGTACTCCTCGCGGATGATGTCGGGGTCGAGAGAGTCGGAGTACACGTTGTCACCGATCCAGAACATGATGTCGGGCTCGTAGTGACCGACCCACGGCCAGATCGGCTGAATGCGGTCGTCCTGGTATTTGGGGCACGAGCCGAATGCGATCCGCAGGTCCGCTGCGGAGCCCGGCACCGGAGCCGTCTTGAATCGCAGTGGCCGGAGCATCTTGAGGTAGCGGTCGGGGATTCCGTGCGTGGTGAGCCTGTAGAAGTACTCGGTTGAGGGCTCGAGACCGCCTACGGTGATGACCGCGGTGTAGTCGTCCACCTTGCGAACCACCACCGCCTTGGTTTCGAGAGCTGACGAAAAATCCTCTTTCGTATCGTACTGGATCGTGACCGGAAATTCCCCGCTGGTGCGGACCCAGATCTTGGCCTCGGTCGGTGTGACGACGCCGACCATCGGCCCCTGCATCAGGCGTGGATACCCGATTTGGCTCGCCTCGGCGCCCTCCGTCGCGGACACCAGGCCCGACAACCAGATCGGGAGGATGATCACTACGCGAAGGGATGCGGAGAGCGATTTCATGACTGCCCCTTTCATCAGAAAACCCAAGAGAGCTTGGTGAATATGGTGTCCCCCTGCTCGGACGGTTCTCCGAACTCCGAGGTCCCTCGCTGGTAGGCCAGCTGGAGCGAGCCGAACGGAGGTCGAAAACGCCACACCGCCAGGGCCTGAACGTTTTCCTTCTCGATCGCCGAGTTCGTCTGCACGAAGAGCGAAATGAAGAGATCGGTCGTGAAGTAGTAGTTGGTCCGGAAGACGTGGATCCAGGTGCCCTCGAGCTCCGGGTCGGGGTCAAGCTCCAGCCAGGTGAGCTCGTACTGGAGCCCCCAGGCACTCGAAATCCGGAACTCCGTTTCGAGGGTGGCCAGCTTGAGATCGCTGTCGTAATTGGTGCCCGAACCGACCTCGAGGAAGACGGACCGTCCGCGGCGATTGTCGTAGCCGAACTGGAAGCTCGTCAGCGAGTTGCGATACTCCTTTTCGAAGAGCTCGAACTCGTCCAGGTACGAGAGCTCGAACTGCCAGCCGCTGGTCATGACCAGCTCGATATCGGTGTCCAGCTGCCAGCTTCTCAGAACGCCCTCTTGGCTCCAGTACCTGTTGTAGTTGACCTTGCCCTCGAGGTTTTCAAACACACTGTCCTGGAACCAGATCTGATGTGTGACCTCGGTGTCGATCTCCTGTCGGTCATCGTCTTCGAGGAAGCCGATGGCATTGACGTTGTCGCGCAGTCCCTCATCGAGCGATGTGTATCGGACATGGAAGTGGGTGGTCGCCGAGTCGTAGGCGGGTCTCACGAACCAGCCGCTGGCGCCGTCGTTGACGGGCCCGTGGGAGCGGAGAAACTGACCGGTCATCCCGAGGGTCTCGGTGAAGAAGAGGGTCATGTCCAGGCCGAGCGAGCCGGTGTCTTCTCCGTCGACACGGCGGTTGGCGGCGAGGAACCCGATCGTCGAGGGGCCGAAGACCCCTCGCTGCATCCGAAACACCGTGTAATCGGCATCGCTGGTCGATGGCGTCTCGTCCACCTCCAACTCGAGGTCGGCGCGGGTGGCGATGGCGGCAATGTCGAAGCCGCCGAGACCACCGACGACCTTGGCGCCGGCGGAGATATCACCGATCCGTCGGCTGTAAAACTGTTGGATGCGTTGGTCGTAGACCTCGATGCCTTCGAGAAAGAACGGCCTCTTTTCTTCGAGGGAGAGCTCGAAGCGAGTCAGGTTGATCTCTTCCTCGTCGGCCTCGATCAGGGCGAAATCCGGATTGATCGTCACATCGGCACTGAGGTCGCTCTTGATCCGGAACCTGATGTCTCCGCCGAACTTGGTTTCAACCTCTCCGCCCCTCTCCGCCGAGACCAGCCCGTAGGGGATGACCGCGAACTTCTTCAGGCCCTGCTGGCCGACGTCGAGGCCCGCAAGCACTCCGAATGCCGAGACCCGCATCTCCGATTCCCCGGGACCGGACCACAGGGAGGTCTCCAGACGTCGCGGCACCAGTCGCATGAAGTTGATCCCCCAACTCGCATCTTCGCCGCCTTGAAAGCGGAGGATCCGGAGGGGGATCGAGAACTCGGTGGTCCAACCGTCTTCGGTCCGACTCGATGCGCATTCCCACGCCGCATCCCACCTATCGTCGACGACCCTGCCGTTGTCACCGATCTTGCCGTCCTGTTGCACACCGAGCAGATTGGTGGCGAAGTAGTACGCCGTTCGCCGATCGTGGTTGGTGTCGAGGAGCACTGCCACCGAGTCATCCCGGTCGAGATCGCCGTCGCGAGAGGCGACGGCCGAGGAGATCCTGCCGGGTTCGGGGTCGAAGCTCCGAAAGGCGACGAAGAGCGTCTCCGAGGTGTAGCCGACCAGGACCTCGGTTCTGAAGGGCGAGGCCACGCCGAACTCGGGCTCGAACTGCACGAAACCATCGACTGCTGCTGCCTTCACCCACGCTGCGTCGTCGAGAACCCCGTCGATGATGGGCTCGTCGACGAATACGGGGGCTTCGACGCGAAGCTCCGCCGCACTCCCAATCGCGGTAGAGAGCACGGTGGCCAACGTCGCGACCACAATAGTCTTTGCAACGACAAGCTTTTGGGCCCGGCGAGCTTCCTTCATGAGTCCGTGCCCACAGTGTCGTTACCCCAGGCGCATTCGGTCAGAGGCTCTTCAGATGCGCGATGCCGCGCTCGGCCGCCGTGTCGGCGTCAGGCAGCGGCATGAATTCGCCCGACACGAATCCCTGATACCCGGTGTTCTCGAGTTCCTCCAGAATGGTCCCGAAGTCGAGGTGGCCCGCCCCCGGGTGCCACCGGTTGGAGTCCGCGACGTGGAAGTGGAAGATGCGGTCGCCGCAGGCCCTGATGCTCGCTCCGATATCGGACTCCTCGATGTTCATGTGAAAGGTGTCGAGCAGCAGACCGAAGTTGTCCGCACCGACGCGTTCGATCAGCTCGAGGCCTTCTGCTGCAGTATGAATGAGATCGGTCTCGTAACGGTTCATGGGCTCGAGAGCGAAACGCACGCTCGTGCCCTGGGCGGCCGCCGTGCACCGTTGGATGGCCTCGACTAGATACTCCATTGACTGCTCGAGGGTCTGACACTCGGGGGTGATGCCGCGGATCAGACCCAGGATGACGATGGCATCGAAATGCGCTGCCAGCGGCACGTGGTTCGAGATGCGTTCGATCGCAGCCGCCCTGACCGCGGGGTCGTCGCTGGTGAATGACAGACCCTCCTCGCCCCACGCCTGGCCGGTGCCGATCGCTGGCACCACAAGTCCATGGCCGTCAACAACGCGCTCGAGCTGGCCGGCGTTCACCAATTTTGGATCCCGCACGGCCAGTTCGACGCCGTCGTAACCCCAGGATGCGATCTTGGCGACATTCGCCTCGAAATCACCCTTGAAGGCTACCGCCTGAAAGGCGGCGGCATGGGTCGAGAGCACAATGCTCAGTCGCACTACGAGTCAGTCCCCTGTCCGATCCGCGGCAACGCGTAGACAGGCTTCCACCCCTCACTCAGGGGTTCCCGCAAATATGGCTCCATATCTGCCGCGGTGCGCAAAGTGACCTCCTCGACCGGGGGAACGGTGCCGGCGGGAAATACGTCGAGGATCTGGTCATTGAGCAGCGTCAGGTATCTCAGGATCGCCGCCACCGGACGCTTGGCCTTGTCGGCACTGCCATGGGTCGCCTTGCCGACCACGCCTTCCGGTGTGGCCGCGATTTCGATCGCGAAGTGACCCTCGCCCTCCGACCATCGGCTCGGCCGGCTGAAAGGATCGACCGACTTATCGAAGTGACCGTCCGGGAGATAGCCCTTGCCCTCGGTATCGACCGCGTAGTCCATGTCCACCATGTCGGGGTGGAGGAGCAGCCCGAGCGAGGTCTCCGACTCGTCGGCATGGACAAAGTTGGTGTCCATCTTGCCGCCCTTGGGCTCGGTGCGGAAGAACTCGCGCACCGCGCGGTGCCAGTCGATGACGCGGAAAATGCCGGGCAGCTGGTAGCGCTTTTGGAACTGCTGGATGGCCGACTCGAGCATCCACAGGTGACCGTGGTTGTTGATATAGATCTGCTTGCGGAAGCCGTCGTTCCACAGCCCGAGCATGACGTCCATCAGGAGCTCGCGCGCGATGTTTTCGCGTACGATCACAGTGCCCGGCATGCCCAGGTGGTGGTAGGGGTGGGAGCCGTAGTTGAGTGGCGGCAGAGCGAGGTTGACCGCGGCGCCGCGCTTGGCCGTAAAGCGTCGGAGCCCCTCGAGGATCTGGCTCACATAGAGGGTGTCGGACGCGCTCGGCAGATGTCGGCCGTGGAGCTCGGTGCATCCGACCGGAACGAAGACGATATCGTTCTTCTTGCGGTTGGCCTCGACCTGATGACGGACCGTCGTCTGGATGTACGAGCCCGATTTACCCCACTCACAGGGGGAGGGGATGCCGTACTCGGCGAGGATTGCGTCGATTTCCTCGTCGCTCGCGTCCCAGACCTCTTTCTTGCACCTCCCAACCGTGTTGTCCTCGAAGAACAGATCCGGTTGGTTGGTTGCCAACAGTTTTGGATTTTCCGGAGAGTCTGTCATGTGTTGCTCCTTAGAGATTGTTGTGTCGTTCGGTCGTCAGTTCTTTCGTTCGCGGTCCACCGGCGGGTCGGTCATCGTTTTTCTGCGATCTCGACCGGCGCACCGGTCTGGATCGAATGCCGTGCGGCGATGGCGACCGCCAACGTCGCCAAACCGTCCTGACTCGAGACCGGCGGTTCGATATTGTCCACGAGACAATCCACAAAGGACTGCAGCATCGTCCCGAAAGCGTCCCCCATGCGTTCCGGCGTCGTGAACACGGCGTCGTGGTGCACGCCTGATCGATCCAACAGGCGGACCGGGGTCTTGCGGAGACGTCCGACCTGAACCGCACCTTCATCGCCGATCACCTCGGTCCGGAGATCATGTCCATAGCGTGTCGTCCGGCTGGCGGTCAGAGAGCCCATCGCGCCACCCGCGAATCGTGCGCTGACGACGGCGTTGTCGACGTCGCCAACCGACCCCACATCGTTGTCGATCAGGGCATCGCCCTCTCCGTAGACGCGGATGATCTCGTCGTTCATCAACCAACGCCCGAGGTAGATGTCGTGGTACATGGAGTCGAGGATCAGGCCGCCGCTGACTCCGAGATCGGCGAAGGCGGGTGGGGGAGGGTCGACGTCGCCGCTGATCGATCGATAAAGGACCGGTCGGCCGATGGCACCGGACTCGATGAGCCTTTTCGCCTCCTGATAACCGGCATCGAAACGGCGCGTGTGGCCCATCATCAGCTTGACGCCGACCGAATCGACCACATTCACAGCACGGTCACACTCCTCGAGAGTCAGGCCGAGCGGCTTTTCACACAGAATGTGGAGCCCGGCGGCTGCGCATCGCTCCACATTCTCGACGTGAGCCGAGGTGCTGCTGGCGATGATCACAGCATCCAGTGCCTCGGACGCAATCAACTGATCGAGGTCGTCGTACATCGGCACGGCGCCGCAGCACCGGCGGACGGCATCGGCCCGCTCGGCGCTGGACGTCGTGACCGCGACCAGACGAGCCTGACGCACCCGGTGGGCAAGGTTTTCGGCGTGGGTCAGACCCATTCGTCCCACGCCGACCACGGCGATGCGCAGCTCGTCCATCGTTGATGGTTCTCCGATTCCTCTCGTTTCAGTTCGGGTGCACCATGATCTTGCCGTCCGTACGCTCCACCGACTTGGCGATTGCGTCGACGGTCTGGGCGAGATCGTAGTGCGCCGTGATGATTGGGCTCAGATCGAGCCGGCCCGACGCCACCAGCCGGATGACGTTGGGGAAATTCTCGTGACCCGAGTGGCCCTGGGCGCCGAAGGCCTGGGCCCGCCGCACCTGGAAGGACTCGAGGTACATCGGGACGCGCTGCGCCGCGCGCCCGATCTGGACGATCTTGGAGTTGATGGCGAGCGCCTTTTCCATTTCGGGGATCGCGAGCTCGGGAACCCCTGCCGCCTCGACGTGGAAGTCGAAGCCCTCACCCTTGCTGAGATCCATCATGACCTCGCTCCCGACCACCTCGCGTGGGTCGTAGACGAAGTCGGCGCCGACCGCCTTGGCAAGTTCTCTGCGCTGTGCCGAGACTTCGAAGGCGACGATGATGCCGGCACCGGCGGCCTTGGCGAGGCCGATGGAGGCAAGACCGATCGGTCCGGCCCCCACGACGTTCACGTAGTGTCCCGGTTTGAATCCACCGGCACGGGTGAACATCGCGTTGTACGCCACGCACGATGGTTCGGTCAGCGCACCCACGGCGTACGCCATCTCCTCGCTGCCGAAGCGTTCGGCGATGGCATCGATCTTCCAGCAGAACTTCTCGTCGACCGCGATGTAGTTGGCGAACGCGCCAGGAATCGTAAAGCCGATCTCCTCGAGATTGGTGCAGTGGTTTGGGTAGCCGTTGCGGCACGGCTTGCAGCGGCCGCACCAAATCATCTCTTCCACCGTCACCATGTCGCCGACCTTCAGCTGTGTGACCTCTTTGCCGACCTCTTTCACCTTGCCGGAGAACTCGTGACCGAGGATTGTCGGAAACTTGGTGAGGCCTGGATAGAGAATGTAGTTCTGGTCATCGGTTTCATAGAAGTGCATATCCGATCCACAGACTCCGCACGCCTGGATCTGCAA
Organism: uncultured Thermoanaerobaculia bacterium; assembly: GCA_964423595.1. Classification (GTDB taxonomy): domain Bacteria; phylum Acidobacteriota; class Thermoanaerobaculia; order Thermoanaerobaculales; family Sulfomarinibacteraceae; genus Sulfomarinibacter. Next base: position 16,781 of record CAYRFI010000087.1, read on the forward strand.
CAGGACTTCCTTGGGTCCCGGTGTCGGGTCCGGCCAGTCCTTCACCTCGAGCGTGGGGTTGTGCCAGATCGCGTTGCCGGTGATCGCCTTGCCCGTCTTCTTCTCCCACTCCGAAACTGTGTAGTCCGGTTTCGGTTCCCACTTCGCATCTAAAACCATTCCTTTCATAAATGCCTCCCTATGTATTTAACGACGCCGTCTGCATTTCTGCGACGTCGGTTGTGTCCCTATGATCACTACGGCGAAAAGACTCCTTTGTAATGTTGTTCAATGAGGTCAACGATGTCCTCGTATGATCTACGTATCGGACCGGGGGTCTCAATCTTCAGACTCGTGGTCGCGGCCGACCAGCAAATCGCCTCCTCGGGCGGGTGTTCGAGCCTGGCGGCCACGTAGGATCCGACACAGGTGTCGCCGCGTCCGCTGCGGCCGAGCATGGACTGTGCGTGGAACTCGGCCTCGAAGATCCGACCATCGGCGAGCACAACGATCCCATCGCGATGAGTAATGACGATTTCGCGAGGACCCTGGGCGGCCAGGGCTTTCGCCGCGAGCTTCATGTCCGCTTCCCCGGTCAGTGCCTCGGCTTCCACGACGTCGGCCTTGAGGATGTCGACCAACGCAAGAACTTCTTTTTGCTCGGGCCAGGCGATGTGTTCGAGCCGGTTGTCCGGCCTGCGGATCCGAATGAATCCCTGCGCATCGACGCTGATCATCGTGTCCTTCGCACGAAGCTCCTGGATGGTCTCGATCGGCATCTCGCCCCGGATCGACGGGCTGATGACGAACGCTTTCGCGTCGACGGCCCCCACCTCGTCGGGAGTGAACGATCCGGCGGTGTCCGCGACCGACAGGATGCGCTCGTCGAGGTTGTCGATAGGGTACTCGAGCCGCATCAGCGTCGAGCTCGGAGTCGCCGTGGCAAAGACGGTGATCCCGGCCTCTTCGAGCGACCGGACGACGTGGAAATCCTCTTTCGCCAGCCTCGTGATCGCCGCGACCTTGCGGCCGAGGGTGTGAGCGGCATGGGCTGCATAGGTCACGCCGCCGCCGTCTGCATGAAGCGTCCCGGCTGCGGTGACGATCGTATCTTTGGTGTAGTTACCGACCGTTACCACCTCGAAGCTGTGGTTTGCCTCAGTCATGATGCTCCTCAGTCCCTCATGCGGACCCGCCACAGGGACGTGGCCAGGATCAGCGAAAGCACCGACGATCCAACCCAAAACCAGATCACGGTCGTGAAGTCGTAGTGGCGGACTCCATCGACGATGGTGATGCCACGCTCGATCAGGTGGCCGCTGATCTGGTCTTGGAGGGCGGCTCCGATATACGAGAACACGCCGATGAACCCCATCGCGGCCCCGGCCGCCCGTTTGGGGGCGATGTCGAGGGCGAACAGGCCACCGAGCGAGGTCACGAGTCCCGTCAGACCGAAACAATAGATTAATAACGCCACGGTCATGAAGAGCGGCTTGCCGGGCGGGCCGAAGAAGACCATCAGCAGACCGATGATTTCCATGGCTGCGAAGATCACATTGGTGGGAGGTCGGCGCGCGTTGAAAACTTTGTCAGATGTGAACCCGAAGGCGACCGCGCCGAGGATCCCGGCGACGGTATTGACCGAAATGGCGCCTCCCGCCTGCATCAGCGAGTATCCCTTCGCCTCCTGCAGGTAGAGCACGCCCCAGCTGTTGATGGCGTAACGGGTCACATAGATCGAT
>CAYRFI010000088.1:0-18153 GCA_964423595.1 uncultured Thermoanaerobaculia bacterium
TATTGACGTGCGGCTTCGTCCGCTCGAACTTCTCCTTGGCCATTACTGCCTCCCTCTCTGATTTCGGGCTCGCTTGGCTCGCGAGGTAACGAGCCCGCCCGGTTTTTGATCCCTTTTTTCATGGAGCCCACGACCAGACTTGAACTGGTGACCCCGTCCTTACCAAGGACGTGCTCTACCACTGAGCTACGTGGGCGCGCTCCCCGCTATTTCTGGAGCGGGAGACGGGGCTCGAACCCGCGACCAACGGCTTGGAAGGCCGAGACTCTACCACTGAGTTACTCCCGCGACTCTCACTCTCCGATGCATGACAATGGTGCAGGCGGATGGGTTCGAACCACCGTAGGCAATATGCCGGCAGATTTACAGTCTGCTGCCTTTAACCACTCGGCCACGCCTGCCTCCGCACAGAATTCGCCATTGGAGCTGGCGATGGGAATCGAACCCGCAACCTGCTGATTACAAATCAGCTGCTCTACCGTTGAGCTACGCCAGCAGCACTTCGACTCCCGCTTTTCGCTCATGACAAAGAACACACCTCTGCCTGTAGGCAGTGGGAGAGGGACGATAGCACAGGAAACCACTGTGTGCAAGCAATTATCCTGCCGGAATTCCACTCGCACACCCTGAATTGTGTTTCCTCGCGATCGGATTGTAAGCCGTTTCAGGTCAAGAGTTAAGAGTGAAGAGTGAAGCCCACCCACCCTTCCGGTGGATTCAAAGCCTGGCTCTTAACCCTTAACCCCTTACTCTTAACTATTTACCGATTCACTCTGGCTTACTGAGCTCCCACAGCAGAATGCCCGCGGAGACCGAAAGATTGAGTGACTCGACGCCTTTGGCCATTGGAATGGCCACGAACTCATCGACCTGCGACCTGGTCTTGGAACGAAGGCCGCGCTCTTCGGCGCCGATGCAAAGGAGCCATCGCTGTGCACGCCGAACCTCATCAACGGGGGTTCCGTCAGCGTCTGCGGCAAAAACCCAGTAACCGCGGTCGCGGAGATGGACAACGGCATCGGCAGCCACCCGTGCGCGAGCCAGGGGTACTCGGCCGAGCAGCCCGGCCGCCGCTTTCGCCACAGCCCCACCCAGAGGAGGCGCCGAGGGGCCTGCGATCACCACCCCATCGAGCGACAGCGCCGCGGCGGTTCGCAGGACCGCTCCGAGATTGTGGGGATCTTTGAGATCGTCGACGAGCAGCAATCTCGAGGCCTCGCCTTCGGCGCGGACGAAATCATCGAGCTCGACAAAGGCAACCGGCGCCGATCGCACCGCGCAACCGTTGTGCGCAACTCCGTCCGCCACCCCATCGAGCCGGGCTCGCGGCACCAGGTCGTAGCGGACACCCCGGCTGCGAGCAGCCATTTTGATCCGCTGCATCCTCCGGTCGCGCCGCTCCTTCTGGATCCAGAGAACATCGACCGGCTGGCTGCTCTCGAGGACTCCCAACACGGCGAAAAACCCTACCGTCCACAGATCCTCAGCCATCTTCGGGCTCTTTCGCCAGGAGAACCACCGCAAAGGCGGCTAAACCTTCGGCTCGACCGACAAATCCGAGCCCTTCGGTGGTCGTCGCCTTGACCGACACTGCTGATCGTGGCACGCCGAGGGACTCCGCCAACGAGGTCCGCAGCGACTCCCTGTGGGGCGCGATCCGAGGCCGTTCACCGATGAACGTGAGATCGCAGTTGACGAGCTTGAAGCCCTCGGTCGCCGCCATCTCGACCGCACGGGAGATGAAAGCTGTTGAGTCGGCGCCACACCATTGGGGGTCGGAGTCCGAGAAGTGATCCCCGATATCGCCCAGTGCGAGCGCACCGAGGATGGCATCGGTGACCGCGTGCAACCCAACGTCTGCGTCGGAGTGACCGTCGAGGCCGGGCTCTCCCGGTATCGTCCTCCCGCAGAGCTTGAGCGTCCGACCCGCCCGAAACCGGTGAACGTCAAAACCCTGACCGATGCGCATGCCTTTCACGACACTGATCCCACCATTGCCCGCACCACTCGGAGATCTGCTCTGGTCGTAACCTTGGGATTCGGATGACGCGCAAGAACGCTGCGAACCGGGATCCCGGCCGACTCCAGAAGCGCCGTTTCGTCGGTCCACACCCGTTTGAGATCGGCCCGTTGCCAGACTTCTATGAGCGTCGCGATCTGGAACACCTGTGGAGTCAGCGCAAAGCGGAGTCGATCGCGGGAAAGGGTGTCAATGACCATGTCGTTGCCATCGACCCTTTTGACGGTATCGGTAACCCTCGCGGTAAGGATCGCTCCCGCAGCGCCACCGAGAACACTGATCACGGCCTGGACATCCGCCGGATTCACCAGCGGTCTGGCCGCGTCGTGAACGGCGACCACCTCGGCGCCCGCCTGAGCGGCGTAGAGGACGCCCGCTCGAACCGAGTCCTGGCGCCGATCGCCACCGCAGACGAACCGAGCCTGAGGGAACTCCAACGAGAGGTTTTCGCGCCAGAACTCGAGCTTCGCTTCGCCGACCGCGACGACCATCAGCGCCTCCGGCGCCGCCTCCGCGAGCGCGCCAAGGGCGGTCGCAAAGACTGTCCTCGACCCGAGCATCTCCGCGAGCTTATCGCCACCGAACCGCACACCGCGCCCGGCACCGACACACACGAAAGCGAGATTCATTGCGCCACCATGATTTCCAACACAGTCTACCCGGAGTGTGCTCTTGGGGATAGATGTTAGCTGTTAGCCGTCGGCCGGCGACATTTGCCGTGAACTTGGCGATCACCGTAGAGCCGTAAGACCGTAAAGCCGTCGGGTGGGTGAGCGGCCGGAGGTCAGACCTCCATCACCTCAGCTTCCTTCTTTTTGAGGATCGAGTTGATCTTCTCGATATATGTGTCGGTCAACTTCTGTACCTGTTCCTGGCCGTCGTGCATCTGATCTTCAGAAATCTCTTTGTCGCGCTCGAGCTTCTTGATCTTGTCATTTCCATCACGGCGGATTTGCCGAATCTCGTTGCGTCCAGTTTCGGCGACATCACGTGCAACCTTGGCTATCTGCTTGCGCCTCTCTTCGGTCAGAGCCGGGATATTGAGCCGCACCACCTTGCCGTCATTGTTGGGGGTGAGGCCCAGATTGGAGCGCAGTATCGCCTTCTCGACCTCTGCCAGCACCTTGGGCTCCCATGGCGCAATCGCGATCGTCGTAGGATCCGGCACCGAAAGCGCCGCGACCTGATTGATCGGAGTCTGCGAACCGTAATAGTCAACCGTAATGCCGTCGATCAGTGCCAGCGACGCGCGTCCAGTCCTCAGTTTGCCGAGCTCCGCCTGGTAGGCTTCGACGGCACCGATCATCCGCTGTTCAACATCCTTCAGAACCTCGTTCATACCGCCTCCTTGGGGCCGATCCATGAACCGACAGTTTCGCCCAGCACGACCTGTTTCATGATACCCGGTACGCGAATGTTGAAGATCTGAATCGGGATTTCGCTCTCCATACAAAGCGCGATCGCCGCCGCATCCATCACCTTCAACCCACGCTGTAACACTTCCGCGTAGTTCAAGCGCGGGATCAGGCTCGCATCGTCGTTGGTAGCCGGGTCAGATGTGTAGACACCATCGACCTTTGTCGCCTTCATGAGGATTTCCGCACCGATCTCGTTGGCCCGCAGCGCGGCCGCCGAGTCGGTCGTGAAGAAAGGGTTGCCTGTGCCACCCGCGAAGAGCACAATGCGCCCCTTCTCGAGGTGGCGGATGGCACGGCGGCGGATAAACGGCTCCGCCACTTCGTTCATTTCTATCGCAGTCTGCACCCGTGTTTGGACCCCCAACTGCTCGATTGCCGAGGACAGGGCAAGGGCGTTGATGACCGTTGCCAGCATTCCCATCGAATCGCCGGTGATGCGGTCGATGCCCTGCTCGTGAGCCGACACGCCGCGGATGATATTTCCGCCGCCGACTACGACCGCGATCTGCGCTCCGAGCTCAGCGACCTGTGCGATCTCGTCGGCAATGGTTCCGACCACCACCGGTTCGATTCCGAACGGCTGAGCCCCCATGAGGGCCTCGCCTGAAAGCTTGACCATGATCCGGTGATATCGGGGTTCCGTCACCGGCATGTCGCTACGCGTCGCTTCCTTCGCCGAGCTTGAAGCGAACGAACCGAACGATAGTCGCGTCCTTGCCGGCGCTCTCCTCGAGATACTGCTTGACCGTTTTGTCAGGCTCCTTGGCGAAAGCCTGCTCGAGCAGCACTTCCTGGACGAAGAACTTCTCCATTTTGCCCTCGACGATCTTTTTCGCAATCTCTTCGGGCTTTCCCGCTTCCATCGCCTGCTTGAGGGCGATCTCGCGTTCCAACGCGAGCTGGTCCTCGGTCACTTCGTCGCGGCTGACGAAGCGCGGTTCGGCGGCCGCCACGTGCAATGCCACATCGTGCAGTGCCTCCGCACTGACTCCGCCCGACCCCTCAACCACAACGCCGATCTTGCCGCCGCCGTGAACATAGGAGTTCAGGCTGTTCCCGTCCCTCGCCTCGATCCGGGTCATCCTGCTGAGAACCACGTTTTCTCCGATGGTCGCCACTTTCTGGGATACCGCCTCCTCGACGGTGTGCTCTGGATCGCCGGAGAACGCTTGTGTTTTGAGCTCGCCAATATCAGCCGCGCCCGACGAAAACGCCTGCTCGGCCAAGGCCCCGGCAAAGGACACGAACTCCGGGTTGCGGGCCACGAAGTCTGTCTCGCAGTTGAGCTCGAGCACCACCATCGCGTGGTCATCACCGGTCACGACGACCGCGCCGTCGCTGGCCGCCCTGTGGGCCTTTTTGGCGGCCGCCGCCAGGCCTTTTGTGCGCAGGAACTTGATCGCTTCGTCGAGGTCGCCGCCCGTTTCAGTGAGGGCCTTTTTACAATCCATCATTCCGGCACCGGTTCGGTCTCTGAGCTCCTTCACCGCTTGTGCTGTAATCGTCATCTTTCACACCTCTCTACACAACGGGGCCAGGCGCGCATCGCCCCTGGCCCCGTAGAAAATCAGCGTTGGGCACCGTCCTATTTCTTGGGGGCCACCTCGTCGGTTGCCTCGTGCTCGGCCTCCGCCTCTTCGGTTGCGGCGTCGTCGGCATCGGCTATCGTTTCTTTTGAAGTCTCGGTATCGGCTCCCGCCTCAGCCGGCTCCTCTGGTTTCATTTCTTCGACAGCGACCTCGGCGGGGGCGTCGACCACAGGATCTTCCTCGGGTGTGGCGGCGGCGGGCTCATCAGCTGCCGCGTCCTTGGTCACCGGGGTTTCACCCGCAGCGCGCTCGTCCTTTTCACCGACAAAGCGCTCATCCGCGAGGTTGAGCCCCTCGAGGACGTTGTCGGCAATCCGCGAGGTGAAGAGTCGGATGGCGCGGATCGCATCATCGTTTCCGGGAATCGGGAAGTCCACCTCTTCGGGGTCCGAGTTGGTATCGACGACCGCCACCACCGGGATGCCAAGACGATTGGCCTCCTTGATGGCAATGTGCTCGTGCACCGTATCGACCACGAAGAGGGCGTCGGGCAGATCCTCCATGTCCTTGATGCCGGCGAAGGCACGATCCATTTTGCGGCGCTGCCGTTCGAGGTGGATGCGCTCCTTCTTGGTCAGGTGCGACTCCTCGCTGGAAAGCATCTCCTCAATCTCCTTGAAACGCTGAATCGACTTGCGGATGGTGCGGAAATTGGTCATCGTTCCGCCCAACCAACGGTGATTCATGAAGAACATCCCACAGCGCTCGGCTTCCTCGCGGATGGCATCCTGGGCCTGCCGCTTGGTGCCCACGAAGAGCACGTTGCGTCCGTTGGCCGCGAGATCGCGAATGAAATCGGCCGCGTCCTCGAAGTGGTGGAGGGTCTTCTGCAGGTCGACAATATGGATGCCGTTGCGCTTGCCGAAAATGAACGGTTTCATTTTCGGGTTCCATCTCCGTGTTTGGTGCCCGAAGTGGACTCCCGCTTCGAGCAACTCCTTCATCTGGATATTCGCCACGAAAAACTCCCTTACCGTTTGGAGAACTGGAAGCGCTTACGGGCCTTGGGCTGGCCGTATTTCTTGCGCTCCACTTTGCGCGCATCGCGGGTCAGGAAACCGACAGCCTTGAGCTGCGGACGCAGCTCGCCGTTGTACTCGAGCAGGGCGCGAGAGATTCCGTGGCGGATCGCGCCCGCCTGACCGGTGGGACCACCGCCATCGACATTGACGAGAATGTCGAACTTGTCAGCCGTCTCGGTCAAAAGTAACGGTTGCCTGATCACCATCTTGAGCACCTGGTTCGGAAAGTACTCGTCGAAGTCGCGTCGATTGACCACGATCTTGCCACTTCCCGGTCGCAGGTACACGCGGGCGACCGACGTCTTGCGCCGCCCGGTGCCGTAATACTGGATCTCTGCCACGAGCTCCCCCTCTCAGATCACAGGGTATGGGTTTTGGGCTGCTGCGCGTCATGCGGGTGTTCCGGCCCCGAATAGACCTTGAGCTTGCGCAGCAGCTTGCGACCGAGGCGGTTCTTGGGGAGCATGCCCCACACCGCAGCCTGAATCACTCGCTCGGGATGCTTGTCGAGCCGTTCGCGAGCGGTCTCCGATTTCAGCGATCCAGGGCGGCCGGAATGTCGATAGTACACCTTGTCGTCGAGCTTGGCGCCGGTGAGCTTCACACGCTCGGCATTCACGACGACTACAAAATCACCCGTATCGAGGTGCGGCGTGTAATCGGGCTTGTGTTTGCCGCGAAGAAGGCGCGCAACCTCGGTGGCCAGACGGCCGAGCACCTGGTCGGCGGCGTCCATCACCACCCACTCGCGCGAAATCTCACCCTCTTTCGGTACATACGTTCGCATCTTCAATTCCTCTTTTATTCACAGGCCCCCGCGGGCACAGGGGAACAAGACTCTACCCAAGCGAACCCCGCCTGTCAAGGCGTTTTGAAGCAGTTTCTCGCCAAATTCCCCGGCCCTGGCGGTTATGCGGCTATGCGGCTATTCGGCCATGCGGCTCCACGGCCGCTGAGCACTGGGACCACCACCGAAAAGGGCGCCGTATTGCCGTCTGGCCGTATAGCCGTGAGGCGCGAATCAGCCTGTTGAGGTCTCGGCGGGCAGCAGACGCGGACCCTTCCCCGGAAAGTTATGGAGCGAACCGGAACCGAACCATATGTGGAGGCTGCGTGAGGTTCCCTGGACCGTCAGAACCTGAAGCATCAACTCCTCGGGCAACCACTGGCGAAGATCCACGACGACGATCCCGTGGCCGGAAAACACTTTCACTAATGGGCTATCGAATGCGCGCAGAGCGAGCTCGACCGCCGTTCTCGACACCGGGATGCCACCGAGGGCTCGGATCCTTCGCATTCGGAAGCCGATGTGTCGGTGCCGGACCCTGATCTCAGCCAGTTCGAGACCGACACGGGCGGGGAGGCCCTTCCACAACACCGTCACCTCGGCGGCCAGTGCATCGCCCTTTCCCTTCAAAGAGAGATCCCGAAAGGCTTCCCGTGCCGAGGACAACTCGTTCAGATGCCGCCCCACACGATCAAGATCGAGCACGAGGTGAAGCCCATCCCAACGGGCGAGTGGGGGAGACAACAGATTGGTCACGGGGTAAGTATAGGCGAGCCCCCGCCCGCCCGTCAGGTGCCAGATACCGGATGCCAGATGCCAGATGCGGCCAGAGCGCGGACTCATCGCCATCGATGTTCACGGAACGGGTGCTGAATCTGGTATCCGGTATCTGGAATCCGGCATCCGGGTGGGTGGGCGGGGGATGAGCTAAACTCACACGCAGAATGAGCGACACGCACCGCTATCTCCAGATCATCGATCGGTTCGGCGAATGTCGGGTTGCGCTGTATGGCGACCTTGTCCTTGACCGTTTCATTCTCGGCACGCCGAAAAGGGTGTCGCGCGAAGCACCGGTAATCATTCTTCGGCATGAGGACCAGCGCGACATCCCCGGCGGCGGCGCCAACGCGCTCGCTAATCTCGCGGCGCTTGGAGTAACGGTAGCATCAGTCGCAGCGGTCGGTGACGACGAGCCCGGAAGTGCTCTGGTCGCTGCACTGGATGATCGTGGGATCGACACAGGTCGAATCGTCACCGTACCCGGATATCGGACCCCGACAAAGGTACGGATTTTGGGTGGTGGGCAGTCCTCGCTCAAGCACCAGGTCGCGCGTTACGACATCGAAGACGTCCTCCCCGAAAGCGGCGCGTGGCGGTCCGTGCTCCGTGATCACCTCGCCGAAGCAATGGGGACTGCTAGCGCGGTCGCGATCTCCGACTACGGTTATGGATGCGTCCAGACCGAGATCCTCCAGAGCCTTACCGACGCAACCGGCCCCCCCCCCTGGCTGTGCCTCGACTCCCGGTACCGGATCGGATCCTTCACCGGTGTCAACGGCGCGACGCCGAACCTCGAGGAGCTCGAGGCTCATTGCGGTCGACGACTCGAGTCCGACGCTGATGTCGCTGCCGGTGCCGAGGAACTGCGGCGCATTCTGGGAGCGAACTTTCTGCTCGCCACCCGCGGCAACCGCGGAATGACGCTGGTCGAAGCGGATTGCGAACCCCGCCACATCCCGGTCTACGGTACCGACGAAGTGGCCGATGTCACCGGAGCGGGCGACACTGTTCTCGCGGTCTTGACCGCCGCCCTCGCCGCTGGGGCAGAACCCGCCGTCGCTGCCGGTCTTGCCAATATCGCCGCAGGGTTGGTGGTGATGAAGCTTGGCACTGCGACCGTGTCGGCAGCCGAGCTCCGCGCCGCGGTGGAAACGGCATGACTCAGCCGGAAGACAAGCTGCGCACTCTCGACGAACTCACCGAGGAATGCGCCGCGTGGCGGGAGCAGGGGTTGATCGTGGTCCTGGTCAACGGTGCATTCGACGTCGTCCATGTCGGTCACTTGCGCTATTTGGCGGCAGCCCGCGACCTGGGAGATCGCCTGGTCGCAGCGGTCAACTCCGATCTATCGGTGCGACTCAGCAAGGGGGAGCTGCGTCCGATCATCCCCGAGATCGAGAGGGTCGAGATTCTCTCCCATCTGTGGATGGTGGACCGGATCTGCCTCTTCGACAGCAAGACCGTGTCGCCGGTCCTCAAGCGGTTGCAGCCGCAGATCCACGCCAAGGGAACCGATTACACCGTTGACACGGTCCCGGAAAGGAATGTCGTGGAAGCGTACGGAGGCAGGACGGCGATCTGCGGCGACGCCAAGAATCACGCCACCACCGACCTTGTCGGGATCATCATCGACCGCTTCGGTACTTCCGAATGACCCAACAAGAGAAGCTGGAGCACTGGAATCCGGAAGTCGGTATTCGGAATTCGGAATGCCACCCACCCTCCCGGCGAAATGGGAGAAGGGGAGGGCGGTCGGGAATTCAGAATTCAGAATTCAGAATTCAGAGTTCCGAGGGCGGGCGCGCATGAGAGTCGTCCTTGTTCGGCTCTCCGCGCTTGGCGACATCGTTCACACCTGGCCGCTCGCCTGCGCCTTGGCTGCGTCGGAGGACCGGCCTCATCTGAGCTGGATCGTTGAGGAACCCCTGAGAATGTTGGTCGAAGGTCATCCCGCCATCGACGTTGTCATTGCCGCCCGCACCGGGAGGTGGCGGCGGAGGCCGTGGGCGGCCTCGACCAGGTCCGAGGTCGCAGCCTTCAAAACTCGCCTCCGGGAGCTGCAACCGGATCTTGTCATCGACCCCCAGGGAACCACAAAATCGGCGATGGTCGTTCGATGGTCCGGCGCCGAGCGGCGAGCCGGTTTGGCGCGTCCGTGGCGGCGTGAACTGATGCCTGGCCTGGCCTACACCGAAGCTATTCAGGGCGCACCCGGGCGTGCGCACGTGGTGGCCACAAACCTCGCGATGATGCAGGCGATCGGCGAGACGCCGCCCGAACTCGCACCCCCCGACGGGTCGTGGTTACTCGAACGCGTTGCGGACCGCACACCGACCGGCGGCTGGTCGACTCCGTACGCGGTCGTATTGCCGGGAGCCGGCGGAGCTCACAAGGTCCTCACTGAGGGCACCCTTGCCAAGGTCGCCCGTGGTCTCGCAGCGGAGGGTCTCGAGGTCGTGGTGGCGTGGGGCCCCGGCGAGGAGACGCGCGCCGCAGCAGTGGTTCGGGCGGCCGGCAACGGTATTCATTTGGCACCGCCAACCGACCTCGGAGAGCTCGCAGCCCTGCTCGGGGGCGCGGCCTTGGTCGTTGGCGGCGACACCGGCCCAGTTCACCTCGCGGCCAGCTTTGGATCACCGACGTTGGCTGTCTTTCTAGCCAGCGATTGGCGGCGTAACGGCCCCCTCGGCCCCCGCACCGCAGTCGTCTCCGGCGCAGCCGACGCCCCTACCGCACCCTCGGGGTCGGCCCGCACCAGACCTCAGCGGGAAGTTGGCGCTGTCGAGATCTTGGAAACGGCTCGCGGGTTGCTGGTCTTGTAAGCCGCTCATTAGTACCCGCTATTTCGTGCTGGATATCACTCGTTTCACGCGTGTATTTGCTACGATAGATAGGGTCCTCTCTGGACGTGTGACCGCTTACAAGCTCATTCCTGAAGAGCCAGGTGCTACAATTTAACATGAGAACGTCTGTCGAAATGGACTGAATGTATGGCTCTAAAAATCGGCGAACTCCTGATCAAGGCAAAGCTGATCAACGAAACTCAATTGGCGAAGGCTCTCGAAGAACAGAGAGCCAGTGGCGGCCGCCTCGGCGAGCACCTCGTGGCGCTCGAATTCGTCACTGAAGAGGACATCCTCGACTGCCTTTCACAGCAGTATGGCGTGCCGTCAATCAATCTCAAACACTTCGACATCGACGAATCCATCATTCGCCTGATTCCGGCCGACGTCGCGCGCAAATATCAGTTCATTCCCGTGTCGAAGACCGGGGCCACACTGACAGTTGCGATGACCGACCCGTCCAACGTCTTTGCGATGGACGACATTACCTTTATCACCGGATACCGGGTCGAGCCTGTGGTGGCCTCCGAGGACGCGTTGCGCGAGGCCATCGACAAGTATTACGGCACCACGCACTCGATCGAGCTGAAAAAGGTCATGGAAGACCTGTCGACGGTCGATGAAGCCTCGCTCGAGGTGCTTGAAGAGGAAGATGACCTCGACGTCCAGGATCTCGAGGCCGGCGCCGAGGAAGCGCCCGTCGTGCGCCTGGTCAACCTCATCCTTACCGACGCGCTCAAACGTTCCGCGTCCGATATCCACATCGAACCGTACGAGAAGTCCTATCGTGTGCGATTCCGTATCGACGGCGTGCTCTACGAGATCATGAATCCGCCACTCAAGTTCAGAGACGCCATCTGCTCGAGAATCAAAATCCTGGCAAAGCTCGACATCGCCGAGAAGAGACTGCCCCAGGACGGACGCATCAAGCTCAAGATGAAGTACCAGGGCAAGGTCAAGGAGCTCGACTTCCGTGTTTCGACGTTGCCGACGCTGCACGGCGAGAAGATCGTCCTGCGGCTGCTCGACAAAGACAATTTGATGCTCGACATGACCAAGCTCGGCTTTGAAAAGACGAGCCTGAAGTACTTCGAAGAGGCGATCTTTCAGCCCTACGGCATGGTCCTGGTGACTGGGCCGACCGGCTCGGGCAAAACCAACACCCTTTACTCGGCGATTTCGCGGATCAACAGCCCGGAGGTCAACATCATGACCGCCGAGGATCCCGTCGAGTTCCAGTTGGTTGGGATCAATCAGGTGCAAATGAAGGAATCGATCGGCCTCAACTTTGCGGCGGCCCTGCGATCCTTCCTGCGCCAGGATCCGAACATCGTGCTTGTCGGCGAGATCCGTGACTTCGAGACCGCAGAGATCGCGATCAAGGCGGCGCTCACCGGCCACCTCGTTCTCTCGACGTTGCACACCAACGATGCACCTTCCACCATCAACCGCCTCATGAACATGGGTATCGAGCCGTTTCTGGTCGCGACCTCGGTCAACCTGATCGTGGCGCAGCGGCTTATTCGTCGGGTTTGCGAGAAGTGCAAACAACCGGAGGAGGTACCGCTGCAGGCGCTGCTCAATGTCGGATTTTCGGAGGCCGAGGCGCCAAACATCGAGCTCTATCGGGGACGTGGGTGCGACGAGTGCAACCAGCGTGGCTACAAGGGTCGCGTCGGCATCTATGAGGTCATGGTCGTCGGCGAAGACATCCGCGAGCTCATCCTCTCCGGCGCATCGGCGGTCGAGCTGAGGCGCAAGGCCATGGAGGAGGGTATGATCGGTTTGAGGCAATCAGGTCTGCAGAAAATCCGAGACGGCATCACCACGATCGACGAAGTGGTCCGCGAATCGGTCCTGTAGTCGGGGGGTTTCGATGACCGTAAGCCTGCATCAGCTATTGAAGACCATGGTGGAAAAGGGCGGCACCGACCTCCACATCACCACCAATTCACCGCCATTGATTCGTGTCGATGGCACCCTCGTGACCCTCTCGCACCCGCCGATGACAGCGGTGGACACCAAGAAACTGGCCTACTCCGTTTTGACCGACGCCCAGAAGCACCGCTTCGAGGAGCATCTCGAACTCGACATCTCATTCGGCGTCAAGGGTCTTGCGCGGTTCCGCGCGAATATCTTCATGCAGCGCGGAGCGGTGGCCGGCGCCTTCCGGAGAATCCCATACGAAATTCTCGGTTTCCGTGAGCTCGGGCTGCCACAGGCGGTGGAGTCGCTGTGCAACAAACCTCGCGGCCTCGTGCTGGTCACCGGCCCGACTGGATCCGGAAAGTCGACAACCCTGGCTGCGATGATCGACAAGATCAACCGCGAGAAAGCGCACCACATCCTCACCATCGAGGACCCGGTGGAGTACCTCCACTCGCACAAGAAGTGCATGGTGAACCAGCGCGAGTTGCACGCCGACACACACTCCTTCGCCAACGCGCTGAAATCGGTCCTTCGTGAAGACCCTGACGTCGTTCTGATCGGTGAGATGCGTGATCTTGAGACCATCGAGGCCGCGCTCCGGATCGCCGAGACCGGCCATCTCACTTTTGGCACTCTGCACACCAACTCGGCGCCGCAAACCATTAACCGAATCGTTGACGTCTTCCCGGAACACCAACAAGCACAGATCCGCGCCCAGCTCAGCTTCGTGCTCGAGGGCATCATCTGCCAATCGCTGCTACGGCGGGCGTCCGGCAAGGGGCGGGCCTTGTGCTGTGAGGTTCTGATCCCGAGCTCGGCGATCCGCAACCTGATCCGCGAGGACAAGATCCATCAGATCTACTCGATGATGCAGGCCGGCCAGGTCAAACACGGCATGCAGACCTTCAATCAGGCACTGGCGACGCTCTATCACAAACGGATGATTTCGCTCCAGGTGGCGCTCGCCTACAGCTCGTATCCGGATGAGTTACAGGACATGATCAATAGGGGCGTGGGCACGATCAGCACGACCCCTGAGGCACGCGGAGCAAGGAGGAGCTGAGATGCCCAGTTATGAGTGGAAGGGCCGCGATCGTAACGGCGCAACACAAACTGGCGTGCTCATTGGCGACAGCAAGGATGCGGTGATTGCCGCGCTCCGTCGCCAACAGATCGTCGTCACCACAGTCAAAGAGAAGGGCAAAGAGATCGCATTGCCGAAATTTGGCGGCGGTGTCAAATCGAAGGACATTGCAGTCTTCACCCGTCAGTTCTCGGTGATGATCGACGCCGGTCTGCCGCTCGTGCAGTGCCTCGATATTCTCGGCCAGCAGCAAGACAACAAGACTTTCCAAAAGATCATTCTGCAGGTCCGACAGGACGTGGAAGGCGGTTCTTCGCTCGCCGAGGCGATGCGGAAGCACCCCCAGGCCTTCGACGATCTCTATGTCAACATGGTTGCCGCGGGCGAGGCCGGAGGTATCCTCGACACTATCCTCCAACGTCTTGCCACCTACATCGAAAAGGCGGTCAAACTCAAGAGCCAGGTCAAGTCCGCCATGGTTTACCCGGCGTCGGTGGTGACGATCGCCGTGGTCGTCGTCTACGTCATTCTCTGGAAGGTGATTCCAGTCTTCGCTTCCCTTTTCGAAGGTCTCGGCGGTCAGCTCCCGTTCCTCACTCAGGTTGTCGTCAACTTGTCGAATTTCATCGGCAACTTCTGGTGGCTGATCTTCATGGTTGTAGGTGGCGGCATCTTCGCCCTCCGCCAGTACTACCAGACCGACGCCGGCCGCTATCAGATCGACAAGATCCTGCTCAGGTCGCCGGTCATGGGCCTCCTGCTCCGCAAGATTGCCGTTGCTCGTTTCTGCCGGACTCTGGGCACACTCCTCAGCTCAGGTGTGGCAATCCTCGAGTCACTCGAGATCACCGCCCGGACCGCAGGCAACGCGGTCATCGAAGAAGCTCTCATGCAAGTCCGCAAGGAGGTCGAGGAGGGCAAAACCATCGCCGAACCGCTGACCCGATCAGAGCAGTTCCCCCCAATGGTCTGCCAGATGATCTCGGTTGGTGAGCAAACCGGTGCAATGGATACAATGCTCTCGAAAATTGCAGACTTCTACGAGGACGAGGTCGATGCCGCCGTCGATGGCATGATGGCGCTGATCGAGCCCGTCATCATCGCATTCCTTGGCGTCGTGATCGGCACCATCGTGGTCGCCATGTACCTGCCGATGTTCTCGCTGATCAGCCAGATCGGCTGATGGACGAGCGGTCGCTCGAGACCGCCAACGTCGGGGGCGTGGCCGCGGCGACACCCCCTCAGGTCCCGTCGCAGAAGGCCCTGCGCTGGCTCATGGGCCTGCGACTGGTGGTCATCTCCACCCTCTTCATTGGCATTCTGCTGATCCAGGTCAACAGCCAGCGAATCCTGCCGTTGAGGAACTTTTACGGTCTCATCCTCTTCAGCTACGGGCTCTCTTTGCTCTACCTCATCCTCTACGCACGCAAGGTCTCACCGCGCGTCCAATCGTGGACGCAGCTGGTTGGCGACATCGCGGTTGTCACCGGCTTCGTTTATTTCACCGGTGGCATCTACTCACCGTTTTCGTTCCTTTACCTGATCGTGATCGCAGTCGCCGCAACTCTGATGCGCGGCGGCGGGCTCATCTTCGCGGGCATGTCGGCGGTGGCGTACGGCCTCCTGGTCGACCTCATGGTCTTCGAGGTGTTGCCGGTTCCGGATAACCTGACGGGAATTCAAGTCGCGATTCCAACCTCGCGGGTCCTCATTCAACTCTTGACGAACGTTGTTGGTTTCGTACTGCTCGCGGTGCTCGTGTCCTATCTGGGCGAATCTCTGCGCAGCGCCCACAGCCGGTTGCAGGAAGAGACCGAACGAGCAATGCGTTTCGTCGCCCTCACCGACCACGTGGTGCGCTCGGTGGGTGCTGGCATCGCGGCGACCGATCTCGAAGGCAAGTTGCTCCATCTCAACCCTGCCGGCTCACGGATCCTCGAAATAGCCGATGGCGAGGCAATCCTCGATTCCAATATCGAGGACCTGATCCATCTGGAGGGCCACGAATGGGGCCTGCTCAAGACCCGGGCCCGAGATCGGAACGTTGTGCGGCTCGAAGGCACCGCGTCATCCACCGCTCTCAGGCTCGGTATGACGGTCGGTCCGCTCGCGGATGAAAACAACAATGTCGTGGGGTTCATCGTCACCTTTCAGGACCTTTCGGAGATCAAGGTCGAAGCGGAGCGTCAACGGATGCAGGAGCGGATGGCTGCGGTCGGGGAGATGGCCGCACGCATGGCGCACGAAATCAAAAACCCTCTCGCCTCTATCTCAGGGTCGGCGCAGGTACTGGCGTCCGCAGGAAACCTGAACGAAAACGGCCAACGACTGCTCCACATTCTGATCGACGAATCGCGCCGACTGTCCGGCATCCTCGACGGCTTCCTCGAGTATGCGAGACCCGGTGCGGCGACCTTCGGGCCCTGCGATCTGAGCGCCATGCTGCGGGACTGCGTGAATCTGCTCGCGCGATCCGACGAGCAACGAGACCATCACCGGCTGCGTCTGAATGTCCCCGACGAGCTCTTGCTTCGTGGAGAGGAGCATCTGCTCCGACAGGTCTTCTGGAACCTCTCCCGAAACGCCTTGCAGGCAATGCCCGAAGGCGGGGAGCTCGAGATCTCAGCCCGTCAGCAGAATGGTCGAGTCGTCCTGCAGTGGCAAGATAACGGTGTCGGCATGACCGAAGAGATCAGGCGTCAGGCTTTTGAACCATTCGTCACCACCCGACCTGGCGGCACCGGCCTCGGTCTCGCGGTGGTCTACGCCGCGGTCGCCGAACACAACGGTACAATTTCCATCGACAGCATTCCAGGGTCCGGTACGACCGTCAGGGTGGAACTCCCGATGAGCAAGGAGGCCGCATGAGTCGTGGACGCCTCCTGGTGATCGACGATGAGCGATCGCTGCGCGAGTTTCTGACGATCCTCCTCGAACAGGAGGGGTACGAGGTCACCACCGCTGACACGGTGGCGTCTGGGATCGAGGCAGTGCTCTCGGGCAGCTATGACCTCGTCATGTGCGACCTCAAGCTCCCCGACGGCAGCGGCCTCGAGGTCCTTGCAAAGGCACGGAAACAGCAGGTCGCGAGCCCATTCATCATCATCACCGCCCACACGACACCACAGCATGCGCTCGAAGCGTTGCGCGCCGGCGCCGCCGAGTACCTGTCAAAGCCTTTCAACGTCGAGGACCTCAAGCTCATCCTCGACAAGCTGCTGGGGACCGGGAAGACCGAGGAGGATGCGCAGGATGTTCCGAATTTCATCGGTTCGAGCCCCGCCATTCGACGCATCCTGGATATGGTTCCACGTCTCGCGGCAACTCCGTCCACGATCTTCATAACCGGCGAAAGCGGAACCGGAAAGGAGCTCCTGGCGCAGGCAATCCACGCATTTTCCGCCGTCGCCAACGGCCCATTCCTGTCCGTCAACTGTGGTGCTCTGCCGGAGGGCCTCCTCGAGTCCGAGCTGTTCGGCCATGTCCGCGGCTCGTTCACGGGCGCGGTCAGGGACCACAAGGGACTGTTTGTCGACGCCGAGGGCGGGACCCTGCTCCTCGACGAGGTCGGCGAACTGACGCCGCTCATGCAGGTCAAGCTGCTACGAGTCCTTCAGGAACGCCGGGTGCGTCCGGTCGGTTCGAGCCACGAGATCGGCGTCAACGTCCGGGTGCTGGCGGCCACCAACCGCAATCTCGAACAGGCCGTCAAGAACAACGAGTTTCGCGAGGATCTCTACTACCGCCTCAATGTCCTTCACATCCACCTTCCACCGCTCCGCCAGCGCAACGAAGATCTTTCTGAGCTCGCCCGCCACTTCGTCGAACGGACCTGCGAGAACTTCGGAACCCCCGTGAAAAGATTGACCCCAGACGCGTTACGGGTTTTGCAGGCCTACTCGTGGCCGGGCAACGTCCGCGAGCTCGAGAATGTCATCGAGCGTACCGTCGCCCTCGAGCCAACCGAAATGATTTCCTCCGGCAGCCTGCCGGAGCACCTCCGCGGCGAGCCGGAGGAACCCGCCATCGAGCAGATGGGCCTCCCCGAAGAGGGTCTGGACATCGATGAGTACCTGGACAATGTACGGAGATCACTCATGCGCCAGGCGTTGGAGAAGACCGAGGGTCATCAGAAGAAGGCGTCGGAGCTCCTGCGCATGTCCTATCGCGCGTTCCGTTACCATGCGGAGAAGCTTGGTTTGGCCCGCGACGACTGAGCCCAAGCCTGCACATCTCAACAGCTTTTGGTGCGAGACTGCGACGCCGCGCAGATATTTCATGTTTGCGAACGCGACCGAAACCTGTTGAGATGTGCAGGCTGGAGGAGAGTCCATGAAGCTTGGTTTCGCATCATTTATCATGGGGCTGTTCGTCATGACGGCATGCACCCAACCGGCGCACAACTCGACGACCGACGCAGGTGAAGCGCCAGCGCCAAACCGCATCCCGTTGCCACAAGCTGTACTTCCCGACGGTTTCGCGGTCGATCTCGAGCTCGCACTGACTCCGGAAGAAATCTCGAACGGCCTCATGTTCCGTCCCTCATTGCGCGAGAATCGAGGGATGTTGTTTCTCTTCGATCAGCCGCGGCTGCCCGCCTTCTGGATGAAGAACATGCTGATTCCGCTCGATCTGGTTTTTCTGGACGGAGCCGGCGCCGTCGTAGATGTGATCACCGATG
>CAYRFI010000089.1:0-17895 GCA_964423595.1 uncultured Thermoanaerobaculia bacterium
ACCGATGTTCAACCATGTGCCGCCGATCCCTGCCCGAACTACCCGCCATCCAACCCCTCCCAAGCGGTCCTGGAAATCCGTGCCGGTAGTGCCGCGGCGCACGGACTCGAGATCGGCGCGGTCATTCAGTTCGAGCGGGTGCCGGGGTATCCGGTGAGGGAAGCTGAAACGGAAGGGCTAGACGGGAACTGATTCCGCCCCCGTCCGCGACGACGCAAGTGCCACTCCGCCAATGAAAAGCACATTGCCGCGTCGACGACACAGGTGCCACTCTTCGCATTGTTTGCCCCTGAAGCGAAACTGAATTTCAAAGCGTCGAAATCAAACAATGCGAAGGGTGGCACCATGCACGCCGAAGCGAGACGCGCTTGCCGGTTCAGTCGGTTTTCTTTGGGAAATCTTCCTTCTTCGGCTTGTCTTCAGTCTTCGGCGGGGGAGTGTCCGTGTCTTCCGTTTTCGCGAGGGCGCTCGATCGGCCGCGGTCGCCCTTACCGTAGTCAGTCACATACCAACCACTACCCTTGAACTGGAGAGCAGGTGCACCCAGGAGACGCCGAACCTTGCCGCCGCACGCCGGACAATTCACGTTCAACGCATCGGCAACCCTTCGAATCCGTTCGAATCGGTGCCCACAAAGGAAACACTCGTATTCGTACAGAGGCATGGAACGCCTTACCCCCGCACCTGAATGAGGATCTTGCCGCTCGACGAGGGATCGACCGTCAACATTTGGAGCTCGGCGAAGGCATAGAGAACTCTGGCGTTGGCGCCTGCACTCGCGGGTCCGCTCTCGCACAGCTCATACAACGTTTTTTTGCCGTCAACCAGTTCTAGCAGCTCACGTTCATCGGCCTCGAGGCGAAACCTCTCGAGATGGGGAGGACGCGGCAGCTTCTTCAAGATTGCGCCGCGGCCGCCCATCCTGGCGGTGATCACCTTCGGGTCCTCGATCCGCCGGCAGCCGGCCACGATCGCCCGCGCGGTAGGTATCTTGATCTTGAAGATCTCGTCGTCCTTGGCGCGGCCGACCTTGAAGCAGACCTGTCCTTCGCTCCAGTTGAAGAGGCTCCACAGGATTGCCTGCACCTGCTTTCGGATCGCGGCGCCGAGCTTTTCCCGATGAAGGATTCCCATGTTCACCAGTATCTCGCCATGGCGAGCGCCGGGCGAGTTGGCAAGCTTCTCCGACGACTCCTGGAGCTGGGCCTCGGTGATCTCACCCGCACGCACCAGGTAGTCCCCCAACGATTCGCTCCGGTCCGTCGAGGTGGCAAAAATGATGTCGCCCTCGAGAAGGAAGACTCGTTTGACGACCTCGTCCTTTACGACCTCGAGGACGCCGGGAACGCCGTACCGATTCACGGTTGCCAGAATCTCCGGCAACGGCGTCTTTTCGAGGTCACTCCTGTAGACGAATTCGTCGTTCGACATCAACCTCGACCCTCTGCTCAGAATCATCCAATCGCGTGCGCATCCGCCAACTAGGCCCAGGTGGCGGAAGCGCAAGGGAATCGAACCCTCCGACCGACCCGACTGAGGCCGGCCCAACGGATTTGAAGTCCGCGGAAGCCACCAGGCCCCATGCGCTTCCTCGCAAAGGCAATTCTAGCACTCCGCCCGCCCGCCCAGTAGTCAGTAATCAGTTATCAGTAATTGGTTTACAGATCGGATGACGGACCGCCTGTTTTGGCTTCGGGGCGGAACTGATGATTGATGACTGATCACCGATCACTCGGTCGATAGGATGGTGGTCGATTGACACATACCCCCGCCCTTTGCTACAAAGTGCCTCCCTGTGGGGCCGTAGCTCAGTTGGGAGAGCGCCTGAATGGCATTCAGGAGGTCGACGGTTCGATCCCGTTCGGCTCCACCAGGCTTCGTTTCCGACCAGGGGTCGAGAACGAAGCCTGTCCCGGCGGAGCCGTAGGCGAAGCCGGACATCCTCACCCACGTCGATAGCTGGTCGAAAGCTTCGCCCGGGCAAGCCAATCCTCGATTGCGATCGGGATCTCACCTTCGGTTACTCGCGGCCTGCGGCCGCGGTGTCCCGCCGAGATGATCGGGTGGCCCTACACCAACCACCCGACGCATTGAGGACATATATTGGATTGAGAGAGTATCTGCCCGACAACGAACAGATGGAGGCCGAACATGAGCGTCTCCCTCTCGCGTATCACATTCGCGATCGCGGCGGCGACGATTTCACTGGCGTTGACGCCGGCCGCCGCCGAGGGGCAATTCGCATTCGGCGTCTACCTGGGGAGGTCTTCGACCCTCGACAGTGATGTGCGGCTTCGCCAGCCAGGGGACACCGACCTCACGTTTCACGACGTGGGCTGGTACGACGAGTCGTGGGTCAACCCGAAGTACTACGGATTCCGGCTTGCTTACTGGAAGAGGAGTACTCCGCGGTGGGGCTTGATGCTCGACTTCACCCACGCCAAGATCTACGCCGAGCTCGCTGCGACAGTGAGAGTCACCGGAACCCGAGACGGCCAACCCGTCGACGACCTCGAGACTCTCAGCAACACCTTTCCCGAGCTCGCAATGTCGCACGGCCTCAACACCCTGACGGTCAACGCCGTTTATCGGTGGCTCGGAAGAAACGGGTCTCGAGGTGCACGCCGACTGACGCCCTACGTCGGTTTTGGCATTGGCATCGCGGTGCCGCACGTCGAGGTGCAAACAGGCGACTCGGTTACTGCGGAGTACCAGCTCGCCGGACCGACGGTGCAGGGTCTGGGAGGACTCGACTTTCGTATCGCATGGGGATTTTCGATCTTTGCCGAGTACCGCATCAACTATGCCAACCTGAGCGCGGATCTGACCGGCGGCGGGTCGCTGATGCTCGCGCCGTGGACCAATCACCTCTCTACCGGTTTGACCTTCAGCTTCCGCTAGCATCCAATTCGCATCGCAATAGTCGCGGTCAAGGCGGCCGGTGTCGATCCCTGCTCGCCGCTGCCGTCGTGGCTCCACCCCCGAAAGGAGCAACCTATGGAATGATTTCGCCCAGTAACACACTTGGTCATGGCATGGATCGGGACGTGCTCATCTTCATCGTTGCCACGCTGGTAGGCAGCGCTCTTTTGCTCACCAGTGGTCAGCCGTTCGCGTCAGGTCTGCTCGTCGCGGTTGTTGCGTTCAGCCTGCTGTGGCTGGTCAGCCTCGCGCTCAAAAACGCAAGTATCGTCGACGTTTTCTGGGGCCTCGGATTCGTCGTCGTCGGCTGGTACTACCTTCACTCCTGCTCCGACACGCCCACCGTACGCGGATGGCTCGTGTGCGGTTTGGTGACCGTGTGGGGGCTGCGGCTCGCACTGCACATCGGCATCCGAAATTCCGGCTCCGGCGAGGACTATCGCTACGCGAAATGGCGTGAGGAAGCGGGAGCGCGCTTCTGGTGGATTTCGTTCTTCAAGGTTTTCCTCCTCCAGGCCATCCTTCTCTGGATCGTTTCGTCTTCGCTGCTGCTCGCGCAGCTCGGGCCCGTAGCCCCGTTTCTCGGCCTGCTCGAAGCGATCGGTATCGGCCTGTGGGCTGTCGGTTTCTTTTTCGAGGTCGTGGCCGATTGGCAGTTGGCTCGATTCAAGCGTGAGCCGAAGAACAAAGGTCAGGTCATGCGCGGCGGCCTGTGGTCGCTATCCCGACATCCCAACTACTTTGGCGAGGCGGTGCTGTGGTGGGGGATCGGCGTGCTCGCACTTCCAGTGGGCGGCTGGCTCGCCCTCCTGAGCCCGTTGATGATCACATTCCTGCTCCTGAGGATCTCGGGGGTCACGATGCTCGACGCGGCACTGGTTGACCGGCGACCGGGCTATGCCGAGTACATTCGTTCGACGCCGGCCTTCTTTCCTCTCGGGAGCAGCCCGTGGTGGCGGCGACGACGGGCCTCGAGCCGGGCCTGAGCCTTGACGCGCTCGTTTTCAAACAGCCTCGACCGTGCAAATCCACCGCTGTCAGATTGTGCACGCCGAACTCGTCCTCCCCGCACCACGTGGTCTCCAGACATACGCACCAATAGAACCGACTCCCAGCCAGCACGATCGTTATGAGCCTCCGGTCGTGGACTGTATCTCTCTTTTTTTGTTTGGTTTCCAGAAAAGTCTAGAAAAAATCAATATTATCATGATTTTTTCTTGACAAAATCTCTATCGAGACTTATATTCAATCTCGAGGAGGCAGATATGGAAACCAACGAGATCACTGCATGGGACTTTGAATCGGCTCAGTTGCCGTACTACAACCAGCTATACAAGACAGCACTGCGCATGACACGGTCTGTTGCCGACACCGAGGACCTGATTCAAGAGACCTATCTCAAGGCCTACCGTTACTACGAGGGCTTCGAGGAGGGGACCAACCTCAAGGCGTGGCTGTTCCGGATCATGAAGAACAACTTCATCAACAGTTACCGGAAACGCAAAGCCGCGCCTCAGCAGGTCGAGCTCGACGAGCTGCGGGATTCGGGCAACGAGCTTTCAGCGGCCGAGCTGCGGCTCGGCGACGCGGGTCCGGAGGTCGGTGTGGCCGGCGAGGAAATGGACGCCGATATCGCCCGCGCGATCAATGCCCTCCCCCACGACTACAAGATGGCGTTGCTGCTGGTCGACATTCAGGGCCACACCTACCAGGAGGTGGCCGACATGCTGGCCGTCCCGGTCGGTACCGTGATGTCCCGGCTCTACCGCGGCCGCACCAAGATCGAGAGAGCCCTGCTGACCTTCGGCAAAGAAAACAATTACCTCACGCGGGCTCCGAAAAAGGTTCGCGACAGCGAGATCGATCTCGAGGTTCTCTTCGGCGGCTGACGAAACTCAGCTCTCTTGGAAGAGTCTCAGGAAGACGATCTGCAGCTCGATCTTCTCCCTGACGAATCCACTCGGACAGCCAGAGATCGACCAATCATCGTTCTTGAAATATGCGAACGAACTCCTTCCAGTTCGACAAAAATCGTGAGGGGTGTTGCGCGCAGCGAGGTTTCCGGGTAGGGTGGAGTTGGAAGCCCGCGGAAGACGCCCGCCCCTCGAATGAGGCGTCGGCGCCCGGGCCGCCCCGCTCCGGACGGTCGAGCACACGACAGGAAACGAGTGCACCGTCCGGTTCGCTCGATGAGTTCAACGGCGTGAGTGTGTCTGTGGTCACTCCTCGGCGCACGCACCATACCGTTCGGATCTGCTCTCCCGAAAGAGGAATGGAATGAACGACCAGCAAGAACAACAAAACCCCCAGCAACGCAATTCGGGTTCCCGCCGGCGCCGTCGCCGGCCGCGCCGTCGTGGAGGCCCGAAAGGGCCGCCGATCCAGGTCGAGGGCTATCTCTGGGCCCGCGATAATGGCAGTCCGCTGCTGGTGGCTTCGCAGCGCAATTTTGTCGCCGACCGTTCGGACCCCACAGTCCCGGTTGAGCTTTTGCGACCCCTTCACCTGGAGAGCGGCCTGCTCCTCACCGGCCAGGCACACTCTGGTGACCGGCCGCGGATGTCCGCGATCGAGACAATCGAGGGGCTCGAACCCGAGGCGTACCGGACCAGCGCGATTCCGTTTACGGAGCTCATCAGCATCGACCCGCTCGATAAGTTCAACCTCGAGACTGATCCGGAAATCGTCGAGCCACGTGTGGCCGAGCTGATCGCACCGCTTGGCAAGGGCCAGCGCTGTCTGATCGTGTCGCCGCCAAAGGCCGGCAAGACCACCCTCTTGCAGCAGATGGCCCACGCCATCGCAGTCAACCACCCCAACACGATGGTCTTCGTGCTGCTGGTAGACGAACGACCCGAGGAGGTTACCGACTGGAAGCGGAGCATCGCCCGCGGCGAGGTCTTCGCTTCCTCCACCGACCAGTCTCTGGAATCCCACATCCAGGTCTCAGAGATGGTCTTCGAGCGCGCTCGCCGACTGGTGGAAATGGGCGAGGACGTGGTCGTCTTCATGGACTCACTGACCCGCATGTCGCGGGCATTCAACAACCTGCAAAAGGGCTCAGGTCGAATCCTGTCGGGCGGCATCGACGCCCGCACGATGGAGAAGCCGCGCCGGTTCTTCGGTTCGGCGCGCAATGTCGAGGACGGCGGCAGCCTGACGGTGGTCGCCACCTGCCTCGTCGACACCGGCTCGCGGATGGACGAGGTTATTTTCCAGGAGTTCAAAGGCACCGGTAATATGGAGCTGGTGCTCGACCGCAAGCTCTTCGAAAAGAGGATCTTCCCCTGCATCAACATCCCCCAGTCAGGGACCCGCAAGGAGGAGAAGCTCTACCCAAAGGAACAGGTTGAAAAGCTCTACCTGATGCGGCGCGCGCTGTCGTCGCTGTCGCCCGAGGCCGCCATGGAGCTCCTCCTGCAAAAGGTGCGCGAGTTCCCGTCCAACGCACAGTTTCTATCGTCACTGCAGCTCAAGTAATCCGATTGTCTTGAAAAGAGATCCTGTCGCAGGCATAATGCCGGGGCGATGACAACAACGCACCACCTCAGGCTTCGCGATCCGACCATCGAGGCAATCGCCGAAAAGGTGCTCGCCGGCGAGCGACTGGACCGCGACGACGGCCTGGTCGCGGCAGCCACTGACGATCTCGTCGGCGTCGGGCGGCTCGCCAATCTGGTGCGGGAGCGGCTGCACGGGGACACCACCTACTACAACATCAACCGCCACCTCAATCCCACGAATGTCTGCGTCGCCTCGTGCAAGCTCTGTGCCTTCTACGTCCCCTGGCGCGAGAAGGACGAGGGCTGGACCTATACCGTCGACCACGCGGTGGAAATCGCAGCCCGTGACGTCGACGAATCGGTCTCCGAGCTTCACATCGTCGGTGGGCTCCACCCCAAACTCCTGGTCGACTACTACGAAGATCTCTTCCGCGCCCTCAAGCGGCGCTTCCCGTGGATCCACCTCAAAGCCCTGACGATGGTCGAGCTCGACTTCATCGCGAAGGCGTCGCGCATCACCCTCGAGGACCTCATCGGGCGATTGCGCGACGCAGGGCTCGACTCGTGTCCGGGCGGCGGTGCGGAGATATTTGCCAAGCGGGTCCGCGACCAGATCTGCGACCACAAGACCGATGGAGCACGCTGGCTCGACACCGCACGGGCGGTCCACGCGGCCGGGATCCCGTCGAACTGCACGATGCTCTACGGTCATGTCGAGACCGCCGAGGAGCGGGTCGATCATCTTCTCGCGCTTCGCGAACTGCAGGATGAGACCGGCGGCTTTCAGTGCCTCATCCCGCTCGCCTTCCACCCCGACAACACTGCTCTCGACCATCTCCCGCCGACCGGCGGCCGGCTCGACCTCCAGACCCTTGCGGTTTCTCGTCTGGTGCTCGACAACGTCCCGCACCTCAAGGCCTACTGGATCATGCTGGGTGAGAAGATCGCCCAGGTCGCCCTTCACTTCGGCGCCAACGACCTCGACGGAACCATCTTCGACGAACGCATCACGCGCGCCGCCGGTGGCACGGCTGGCAGCGGCATGACGCGGCAGAAGCTCGAACGACTGATCACCGAAGCCGGACGAACGCCGGTTCTCCGCGATACGCTCTACTGTCCGATCAAAGAAGCTTCGGTTGTCGCCTGATTTCTGAGCAATCAGCTTTCAGCCGTCAGGTGTCAGCTCCCCCTCCCACCCAATATCTACCCGACTCAAACTGATAGCTGATAGCTTGGCTCTGGACTCGCTGCCCGTTCTGAAGCTCTCTCAAAGGTCGACAGCTTCGACAGCTCCCAACAACATTTCTGAAAGCCACAGCAGATATTGCGCGACCTGCGATTCGCGGCAGAGTCTGGCGAGGTCCGGCGAGAATTGGATCGCCACGATGACCATCAGACCGAGGAGGAACGCGGCCACCAGTCCGGCCAGGGCCGCGCCGAGCAGACGGTTCACCCAGCCGAGATGCAGGGCTTTCAGCGTGTGTTCGATGCCCCACCCCGCGAGCAGTGCGAGTCCGGTACACAGCACGACCAGGAGAACGCGCCCGAGAACCGCCGCCAGCCAGGGAGTAGCAATGACCCCCGCTAGCGCTGCCTGAGCGTCGGAGCCGGCGACGACCGCCAGCCACACGCCCGCGGCCAGACCTCCTCCACCGAATATGATCCGTACCGCGCCCTTCCAGAAGCCTCCCAGCGTGAGGCCGAGCCACACGACAATCAGTACCCAATCGACGACCGTCATGGGAGCAGCTGCACCGTCAAGCGGAGGAAGTCGGCCTCGGTAACGATGCCTTGAAGCCGCAGATCGTCGTCCACCACGGGAAGACAGCCATACTTGTTCTCGAGGAGTATCCGCGCCGCTTTGGAGACCGAGAGGCCGGGCGACACCGTTACCACGTCGCGGTGCATGGCCTCGACCACCCGCACGGTATCGAAGACCCGTCGCTGTTCGCTCGCGTCGACCTCGGCGAAGATCGAAAACGACGCCGCAAGGAGATCGCGGTGTGTGATGAGACCGACCAGCTTTCCGTCGCGAACCACCGGCAGGTGGCGGATGCGGCCGCGGGCCATGCAACGCTGAGCGTGGGCGAGAGTCTCATCTTCGATCAGGGTGACCACATCGGTGGTCATGAGATCCGCCACGCTCATCTCGCTCGGCATCGGCCACCTCCTGAGCACAGTGTAACCCGGAAGGTTGGTGATATTTGGTGAGTCTCTTGCCCGTGCCCGTCTCTGTCTCCGTCTCCGTGCCCGACTGCCTCATGGAAACCGCCAACCCGCCCCGTCGGGCACAGACACGGATACGGGCACGGAGACGGGATAGGATCGTCGAAGATCAGCCGTCACATATAAAGCCCACCAGAGATATTGAGAACCACGCCGGTGATGTACGACGCGCCCGGCCCGGCCAAGAATGCGACAGCTTCGGCCACGTCGGCCGGCGTTCCGAGGCGGGGGATGGAAACGGTCTTCATCAGTGCCGCGCGCTGGTCATCGGTCAGCTTGTCGGTCATCGGCGTCTGGATGTAGCCGGGCGCGACCGCGTTGACGGTCACATTGCGCGGGCCCAGCTCACGGGCGAGGCTTTTGGTGAATCCGATCAGGCCGGCTTTGGAGGCGGCGTAGTTCGCCTGCCCCGCGTTGCCCATCAGCCCGACCACCGAGGCGACGTTGACGATGCGACCGCTTCTTGCGCGCATCATCAGCTTTGCCACCGGCTGTGTGACCTTGAAGACTCCATCGAGGTTGACGCCGAGAACGAGGTCCCAGTCCTCCGGCTTCATTCGAACCAGCAGCTGATCGCGGGTAATGCCCGCGTTGTTGACGAGAATATCGATGCTGCCGTGGGCCTCGTGGATCGCGGCAATGGCCTCGGCCGCCGCCGTGCCATCAGTGACGTCGAGCTCGCGGCCCTCTGCCGAACCGCCGGCACCGTTGATCTCATCGACGATGTCCGTGGTGTCGAGGACATCCGCACACACCACCTTCGCTCCGCCTCGCGCCAGACGCCGGGCGATCTCGGCGCCGATTCCCCGCGCGCCGCCGGTCACCACCACCACCTGCCCGTCAAACTCTTTCATCGATTTCACTCCTGTATTCGCGCTCGTCCATTGAATCCTGGTATTGAACCACAAAGGCACCAAGGACACCAAGAGGTCACAAAGAAATTTATCAAGCTCTCAGCGGCCAGGTCGAAATTGTACCGGGTGCCGACATTTTATTCCGAACCCGAATTTTCTTCCTTTGTGTTCTTGGTGTCTTGGTGGTGAGTCTCAGCCGATCAATTCGGCGATGACCTTTTCGACAGTTTCCACCGTTCCCGCCTGGTAGCAGACGGCTTCACGGTCGATGCGTTTCACCAGGCCCGACAGGACGCTGCCCGTTCCCACCTCGACAAAGGTGTCAAATCCGTCAGCCCGCATCTGCCGAACGGTCTCGGACCACAGCACCGGGGCGTCTACCTGGCGAATGAGGCCGTCGCAGACCTCGGCGGGTTCGTTCACTCGGCCGGCGTCGACGTTGCGATACAGAGGCACTGCCAGCGGCTGAATGTCGAGCGCCCGCAGGGTCGGCTCGAGGCCTTCGCGCGCGGGTGCCATCAGCGGCGAGTGAAATGGGGCCGACACCGGCAGCGGCAAAACGCGCCGAGCACCGGATTGCTTCAAGCGCTCGCTTGCACCGGCCACGGCTTCCGCTGATCCCGCGATCACGACCTGTCCTGGAGAGTTGAAGTTGACCGCCCTGACGGTGCCGCTGCCCGACGCCTCTTCTTCATGACAGGCTGCTTCCACCTGCTCATCGTCGAGGCCGATCACCGCCGCCATCGCACCTTCTCCGACCGGGACGGCCTGCTGCATGAGGCGACCGCGCAGCCGGACCGTGCGCGCGGCATCCGCCACACCCAGACCTCGGGCGGCAACTACCGCCGAGTACTCACCGAGGCTGTGTCCAGCCACCGCTCCAACCTCGAGACCAGCTGCGGATAGTACGGTCCAGGCCGCGGCCGAATGGGCAAGGAGCGCCGGCTGGGTGTTCTCGGTCAGCCTGAGATCGTCTTCGGGACCATTCCAGCACACCTCGGAGAGCTTGCTATCGAGACCGTCGTCGATTGTCTTGAAGACCTCTGCCGCCGCCGGCCAGTGCTCGGCGAGGTCCCGGCCCATGCCGATCGCCTGCGAACCCTGACCCGGAAAAATTGCGGCGATTCTCGCCGGATCGACCATCTTCAGCCTTTCCTGCCGACGGGAGAGTTCACCAGTACTTCGCGGATTTTGTCGCCGATGCGCTCGATGACCCCACATGAGGCGTACGACGCGGCAAAGCGAACCGCATTGCGGATCGCTTTGGCGCTTGATCTTCCATGGCCAATGAGACAGGCGCCGTCGACACCGAGCAAAGGCGCGCCACCGTACTCCGAGTAATCGACCCGGGAGCGAAGATTGCGGAAAGCGCCCTTGGCCATCAAGAGACCCGCGCCGTACATCGGCGACTGCCGTGCTTCGTCCATAAGCATCCCTACGACCATCTCGCCAAAGCCCTCCGCGACTTTGAGGACCACGTTACCGGTGAAACCATCGCAGACGATGACGTCGACATCGGTATTGAATACATCGCCGCCCTCAACATTGCCGATGAAGTTGATGCCGGCTGCCTTGAGGACCCGGTTGCGCTCGCGCGCCTGAGGGCCGCCCTTGCTCTCTTCTTCGCCAACCGACATCAGGCCCACCTTGGGCGCACCCACACCGAGCACTGCCTCCGCGTAGAATGAGCCCATGACAGCGAACTGCACGAGCTGGTGAGGTTTGCATTCCATATTGGCGCCGACATCGAGGACCAGCGTATGACCCTCTTTCTTGGGCACCACCGCGGCCAAGGCCGGCCGGTCGACACCATCGATCATCCCGAGAGCGGCCTTGGCGGCGACCCAGGCGGCGCCGGTGTTGCCGGCGGTCACCATGGCGGTGGCCCGACCGTCGCGCACGAGCTCCGCACAGACGTTGAGAGACGACTGTTTTTTCCCGCGCAAGACGCTGATGGCCGAGTCGTTCATACCGACCACCTCGGGGGCATCCACGAGCTCGATGCCGGAGGGAAGAAAACGGAACCGGCCAAGCTCGCGCCGCAGGCGTTTCTGAGGACCGACGAGACAAACCGAAATCCCGGAATCAGTGACCGACTCGAGGGCTCCGCGAATGATAGTCTGCGGAGCGCCGTCGCCGCCCATGGCGTCGACCGCGATCGGTCCTTTAACCTGCATGTTCGTCCATCAGCTGGCTGGTCCCGTCATGCCGAGCCATGGATTCTCAGTCGAGCTCTTCGACCCTGATGACCTCGCGGCCCTTGTAGCTTCCGCAATGCGGGCAAACCTGATGGGGTGGCTTCGGCTCAAAGCACGATGTGCACAGGCTCTTGCCCGGGGTCCGAAGGGCGTGGTGGGAGCGCCGCTTGTCGCGGCGCGTTCTCGATATCTTGTGTTTCGGATTAGCCATCGTCAGTCTCCAGTTCTGGAATCAACTCTCGCGGGCGCCGCCGGCGAGGTCCGCGAGGGCTCCCCATCGCGGATCGGTCTCGGGCTTGCAACCGCAGTCATCAACGTGGTTCAAATTCGCTCCACAGCGCGGGCAGAGCCCGGCACAGTTCGGTTGACACAGAATCCGCATCGGCATCGCGAGAAGGGTCTGCTCGGCCGCGAGCTCCTTGAGGTCGAGTTCCTCACCCAGTAGGAAGGAAACGTCGAGATCTTCTCTCTCGAGTCCGATTTCGGCCTCGAGCGGCGCCGATTCGGGAATCTGGTATTCGACGGAAAAATCTTCCGCGACGCTCCACGGCACCGGCTCCAGACACCGCGAGCACAACAGCGCCCCCTGGGCGGTGCAACGACCGGCAACCGAAAACACCCCTTCGCGCGGGCGCACCTCACCTTCGAGGCGAACCGTGATCGGGCCGGCCGCCTGGTCGGGACTCAGCCATTCGGCTTCCAAGAGAATCTCCTCGTCGAAGCGAATCGGCTCGTGTTCGATTTTCGAAATATCGATCTTCACCCGCACCTCTCCCCGCAAGGGACGGGAAGTATAGCAAAGGTCTCAGTTTGACTCCAGTAACCGCCCACCCACCCTGATTCCAGCTGCCAGATGCCAGATGCCAGATACGCCAAATTCAAAATTTCTCACCTGTTGTTGGGGTGGACGGGTGGATCTGGTATCTGGTATCCGGAATCTGGGTGGGTGGGCGGATGGGCTATCGAATCGCGCTCGAAGGCTCGGCGCGCCAGTGATCGGTTGAAACGCCCAGGACAGCTATGCTGGCGCCGAGTGCGACCAGAGAGATCAGGGTCCAGATGGTTTCGCCGATCACCGGTAGAAACCTCACGGCTAGCAGAACGAGGACACCAACAAAGACCTCGAGGCTGATGGGAAGCGGATGACGGACCCGACGTTTGAGCGCCATCACCCCGATCCAGCCGCCGAGAACCGTGAGGCCCACAGCCCTGGCTACGAAGAAGACCACCATCAGACCACCAACCAGCGGCACGCCAAGGACGGGGCCGAGACCGAGAGCCGCGATCAGGGATGCAAAAACCGTCAAACCGGCCATCATCCCGAGAGCCGGAACCTTGATTCCGAGGGAGGGCAGCGCCCACGACCCGTAGCGCATCCTCGTCGGAAAGAGAAACGCAAGACCGGTGGTCACCAGCAGCCATCCTCCGGCCGCCAAGACACGCATTGAGACATTGGTATGGAGCGAAGACTCCCGCACCGAAGAGGTTGAGAGGAGAGTGGCCAGCGACGAGAAGCAGAGCACCTTGCCGCCGATATCGGCATCCTTCGGCACTTCGACTCCACCAAATACCGCGACCACGTGCCGTGTGACGACGGCGCCTTTTGCGACGCGTATATCGCCACCGACCGCCACCGCATCACCTTCGACCCGCGCATCGGGCCCGAGTTCGATATCGGCGCCGAAGACCACAACATCGCCGACAACCCTGTCATCAATCCTGAGATCGGAGAGAATCGAAGTTCGCCCAGAATCGGCCGCAAATGCTCCGAAGGGGATCAGCAAGAGCAACAGGAAAAGGGATATACGGGTCAACCCGCATATCTCACCAGCTTTCGTTGCGAGGCCGGAGAGGTGTTGTGAAATGTGGTGTTTGCGACCTGAGGGCCGCGGAAACGTACTTGACGGTACGTTGAGCAGCCCGACGGGAGCAAACGCCGCAGATTGCTGCACATCTCCGGCCGCAGTAGAAAGTTGGTGAGATATGCGGGTTAACGATCTTCGCGCCACAGCGAGACCCTCCGCCAACGCAGAGCGGTCACCACCACCCCAACGAGGCCGAAGATGCTCACCAGACCGGCACCGGCGAGGAGCGCGGGATCGAGGGTGGTTGCCGCTGCGCGCGCCCCTGTGGCGACCGCAGTACCCCAATCAGAAACGCTGGTGGCGAATGCCATCCACCCCTGTGTCGAAAATTCTGGCAACAGACCGAGGATACCGCTCCCAGGCACCCCTCCAACCATGACGGCGCCCACCAGCGCGACCAGGAACGACGCGGCCACCGGCAGAAACGCCACGATGCGGCGCCGAATCCGCACCGGCCGAAGTGCGGCGAGCACGCGCTCTTCCACGACGGGATCAGTGGGCGGGATTGCCCTCGCAAAGATCAGTCGCAACGCCCTTTCAGCAGCGGCCGCCTCCCGGCAATCCGGACACACCTCGAGGTGCTGGCTTTCCGCGCCGTCGAGGCGTTCGAGCTCACCGCCGTGCTCGGTGAGGATCTCCTGGATTGTCTGACAGTCCGTTGCCACTGGGGCCTCCCCTTGAATCATACCGCTTTCCTCAAAGGAAATCGGTCAATGCCTTACGTAATACGGAGTGGGCGCGAAAAAGTTTGTTCTTGACCGTGCCAAGCGGCATTTCCGTGAAATCGGCAATCTCTTGATAGCTCAGGCCGCCAAAGTGGCGCAGCAGCACCAGCTCGCGATACTCGGGCCGGAGGCCATCGATGACCTGGCGCAACTCCAAAGCGAGGGCCCGGTTCTCGAGATGGCCGAGCGGATCTTTGTCGAGATCGGGGACGACCACTTCGACCTCACCACCGTCGGAGTCGGTGCGATACAGCGGCGTCGTCTGGAGGCGCCGCCTGCGAAGCTGGTCGATGCCGAGATTGTGGGCGATGCGAAACAACCAGGTCGAGAATCGATATTTCGGATCGAACCGCTCGAGGGCCGACCAGGCGCGAACGAACGCCTCCTGCGAGAGCTCACGCGCCAGCTCGGTGTCCCCCACCAACTGACTGAGAAAGGCGGTCAGACGCCTTTGGTAACGCCGTACGAGAAGTCCGAAGGCACCCTCATCACCATCGAGGGAAAGCTCGACGAGGCGTTCGTCCGCAAGTTGCGTGGTCTTTCCCGTCACGGCCACCGATCATACCTCGGTAGAGAAATACGCAGGATTCGTTGAGAAAGATGCCAGATACCGGACACCGGATCCACCCGCTCTCCCCCGAGAATCGCGTCACTGGTCGACATCTGGCATCTGGTACCCGCAATCCGGGTGGGTGGGCGGTGCTGGCTTCTGCTAGACTCGCCGCGGAGGTGTGTCAGTGGGCAAACATCGCCTGATCGTGTGGTTTCTCGTTGCCTCGTTGACCCTGCCGGCAGTGCCCTGCACCGCCAACGAGGAAGAGCAGGAGGGTCTCCGTCGCGTCGGCGGATTGACCTTTGTCGATGAGATCTCACTGACGATCGCGAACCTGATTGTCTACGTCACGGACAAGAAGGGCCGGGCGGTCACCAACCTGACCAAGGACGATTTCGAGGTCTTCCAGGACGGTGATCCAAAGGAGATCAGCAATTTCAAGCTCTACACCTCCGAGGTCGTCCGCTCCGAACTGGGTGTGAAAACGGGACTGGATGTCCCCGAGCCAACCCCGATTCCGGACCCCATGGCCGCACCGGGACCGCAGCCGGTCCACCTTGTTCTCTACATCGATAACCAGAATCTCGACCCGCTCGATCGCAACCGGGTGCTGTCCCAGACCCGAAATTTCGTCCATACGAGCCTGCATCCGCCGGCTCAAATGATGGTCGTCGCCTACCAGCGCTCGTTTGAGGTGCTGCAGGACTTTACATCCGACCCCTCGGATGTCTTGAAAGCGATGCGCCTGGTGCGCACCTACACCGGCGGCCGTACCGAACGGGACAGCTCTCGCAAGGACATCGTGGAACGGATCCAGAGGTTGCAGTCTGAGCGGCAAGCGGGCTCGTCCAGGTCGAGCTTGGGCGATCCTTCGAATGACCGCGAGTGGAACGAAATCTACAGCCTGATCGACAACTACGCCAAGGAGTCGGTCAACGATCTCCAGTTCACTCTCGACTCGCTCCGCCAGATCATCAGCAGCCTCACCGGCCTCCCCGGCAAAAAGGGCGTCATATACGTCTCAAACGGCCTGCCCATGATTCCCGGCATGGAGCTCTTTTACGAGGCAAGCAAGGGCTTGAACGACTCGACCATCCTAACGAGAATGTTCGAGTTCGACCAATCGCGAATTTTCAAGCAGCTGGCCGCAACCGCCAACGCGCAGGATGTGACGCTTTACACCATTGACGCGTCGGGGCTGAGCCTGCAGGGCGTGGGCTCAGCCGAGTACGCGACCGCCGCGGATCCTATGATCTCTTCGATCGGTCGCAACAACTACACCGACTCTCTGCGATACCTGGCCGACGAGACCGGTGGGATCGCAATCTACAACACCAATGACATCGGGCCGCGACTCGAGCTCGTGACCCAGGACATGTTCACCTACTACTCCATCGGCTATCCCCTCCAAGCCAGCGGCCAGGACAAAGTGCACCGGGTGAAGGTCACGCTGCGTGACGATCCCGCGTTCTCGGACTATGAGATCCGTTACCGTCCGCGTTTCGTGGAGAAATCTCTCGAAACCAGGGTCCAGGACAGGGTGGTGTCAAGCCTGGTCTTTGAGATCGATGAAAACCCGATGGGGCTCGAAGTCGAGGCCGGAACCCCGGCAGCAGCGACCGAAAATCGCTGGCTCCTCCCTACCCACCTCTCGTTTCCCCTCAACAACATTGCGATGCTCCCGGAGGGAGACGATTTTGTGGCGCGAATCGTTTTGTTCATCGCCGCTCGAGATACCGACGGCAAGCGTTCCGATCTCGTTCGCCAAACGCACGAAATCAGGGTGCCCGCAGCCAATTATGAGGATGCGCGGAACAAGAATTTCGGTATCGACACCCAGCTGCTCATGGAGGCGGGAAGATATCGGATCGCGGTGGCCTTGCTCGACCCCCTGACCCGTCAGGTTTCGTATAGGACCATCAGCACTGCGGTTCATCCCGAAAAATAGTGTTCAGGCGCTAACGATTGTCCCGCGAAATCGGTTCAGCGGCCGCTCCAGTCAACGGCTCGAGGATGAGCCGGCCACCACGGTAATCGAAAAACGCCCGGAACCTGCCCAACATCTGATTCCCGAGAATGCCGTTGAGATTTTCGATGTTGCGCACCGCCGGCACGCCGAAGGCCTCCATCCATGCCGTCTCGAAACCCTTGGCAACGATCGAGCCGAGCTGCAGCTTTTGCGTCATGGCCACGACGACCGTGGTGTCCCCGACCACACCGATGCTCGCGCCCTCCCTCTGTTCCACGGGAGGTTTGAGATGTCGCCGCGATTTGGTAATCAGCGACAGAAATCGACCTGAACCGGTGTCCGCAACGAGCTTGACCGGCACTTCCTTGCCGCCCTCCTTGACGACAACGGTCCCGCGCACCACCGGGCGCCCGTCCACCACTTCGAGCGGCACCTCATACCCGGGACCCTGGTATCTGAATGTCTCGGGGTCGTGGAGCAAGAGACGCTGACCTACCGGATCGATCTCGACCACATATCGTTCGAAGAGATCGGCACCGAGGAAACCGTCAATCTCGCGGCCTGCTGCAGCCGCCAGCCGAGCGCCGATGTCATGAACCACGAGCTGCGTCCGCAGCACCTCGACACCGTCGATTCGAATACAGGTGTCTTCTGCCACCACAACCCGAGTCGCGCCCGAACCCACTCCACGAGCAAGACCCGTCTCCTTGACTTCGAGACCGATCGCCAGCGCGAGAAAAGGGTCGGTGATGGAACTCGTATTTGCGCCGGAGTCGACCACGAAATCCAACGGCGGCGAGTCGGCAATTGTCACCGACACCAGAACCAGGCCAGAGAAAGGCTCGTACACCGTTTCGTGCACGCACGAGATCGGGTTCGAGTCTTTTTCCCCCTCGAAGCCAAAGGCTCTCACGGCCAGGGCCACGATCAGCGAGGCGACCAGAAACGGCATCAGGCTTCGGGTAATCAGCCCGCACATCTCACCGGATCTCGTTGCGAGGGCGACGAGGTGCCGTGCCCAGTGGGGTTTGCGAGCTGAGGGGCGCGGACTCGTACTTGACGGTACGTGGAGCACCCCGA
>CAYRFI010000090.1:0-8619 GCA_964423595.1 uncultured Thermoanaerobaculia bacterium
CAGACTTCTCGATCACCGTACCGTCTCCATCCGCGTCCTCACCGAGATTCTGATAGATGTTGTCGACTAGGTCTTCGTGCCGCCAGGCGACGCCGGTATCCGAGATACCGACCACCACCTCGGCGCCATCCTCTCCTTTGTGAACATCCCACGCTCCCTCGGCTTCGATCGCGGTGAGATACCACTGAATGCTGAAGAGGGGATCGTTCGGTGTCTCATGGAGGTAGTAGACCGGAATCGGTTCCGCGTATTCGACCGACGGATCGCGTCCGAACAGCAGCGCTGCACGTCGCACGTCCACTTCTTCAGCCAGAGTGACGCGATAGATGCGGGAGAGATCCGGCAGATCGGGCCGCGTCTTGCTGAACCGCGATCGAAACATCGGCTCGACCCTCAGCACACCGAGCTGATCGGAGACCGCATCCAGCGAGGAGGTGCCGAACCGAAGCGGCAGGGCCTTTGCGGCAACCGGCGCAGCATCAGATCTGAGCTTCACCGCCACCATGCCGGCCTGATACAGCGGGCGTCCTTTGCTGTCGGTCGGGATCGGTTGCGCCGCCTGCAGCTTCACTGCTCCAGACGCCACGAGAGTGACCATCAATCCGATTTGGATGGATCGTCTTGCATGCCGCATCAATCTGTTTTCCAAACGACCTCCCGGACGCATATCCTAGCACCGCAACCCCGCGCGATCCGAACGATCCCGGTTTTTTGGCCGTGGAGGAGTACACTCCGATGGCGGAGGAGGAACCGTGAACCCGAAACACATCGTTCTGATTGCTCTGATACCGATCGCATTGCTCTCATCCGGGTGCCAACGAGCCCGGGAGCAACCGGCGCCTGAAACCGATTTCCGTGCCGAGGCGATTCGCCTCGCGCACGAGACCCTGATCATCGACACCCATATCGACCTCCCCTACCCGCTCCAGGAAAAGCCCGAAGATGTCACCGTGCGCACCGAGGACGGCCATTTCGACCTGGTGCGCGCCAGGGAGGGTGGTCTCGACGCCGCATTCATGTCGATCTACGTGCCCGCATCGCTGCAGGAAACCGGTGGCGCGCGGGAGCTGGCGGATGAGCTCATCGACCTGGTCGAGGGGATCGCCGCGCAGGCGCCAGAGTCATGTGCGATTGCCCGCTCGGTCGACGACGTGCGTTCCCTCTTCGCCGGAGGGACCTTCGCCCTCCCGATGGGCATCGAAAACGGAGCCGCGATTGAGGACGATCTGACGGCCCTGCAGCACTTCTACGATCGCGGCATCCGCTACATCACTCTCGCCCACTCGGAACCGAACTTGATCTGCGATTCGTCCTACTCCACCGATCGGCCCTCTGGCGGCCTCAGTCCGTTCGGCCACGAGGTGGTCGCCGAGATGAACCGCCTCGGAATCATGGTCGACATCTCACACGTCACTGACGACACCTTCTACCAGGTGATCGAGATCTCGAAGGCGCCGCTAATCGCATCTCACTCGTGTTGCCGTTATTTCACGCCCGGCTTCGAACGAAACATGACCGACGACATGATCACCCAGCTCGCCGAAAGAGGCGGCGTCATCCAGATCGCCTTCGCGCCCGGCTTCCTCTCGGAGGCCGCCGAGAAGCAGTCGACGGAGCTGTGGGCGATGATGCGCCAGTACGTGAAAGAGCACGACGTCGCGATGAGCAGCCCGGAGGTCGAAGAGCAGATTGCCCTCTATTACGAGCAAAACCCGAAGGTCGAAACCGGCGTCGCCGACGTCGCGGACCACATCGAGCACGTGATCGACCTGGTCGGGATCGACCATGTCGGGATCGGATCGGATTTCGACGGCATATCCTCGACTCCGACCGGTCTCGAGGATGTCTCCACCTACCCGAACCTCATAGAGGAACTGCTGAAACGCGGTTACGGCGAGGAGGACATCCGCAAGATCTGCGGCGAGAATCTGCTGCGCGTCTGGTCCGAGGTCGAGAGAATCGCCAGGGGAATCCAGCAGAAGTAATCGGGCGCTTTTCTTCCCGTTTCGAAGCGAGGTCGCGCCTCGGCGCTATTCGACGTACTTCGCGTTGAATCGGAATCGGTCGATCTTCCAGCCGTCATCCGTGCGAATGAGGTGGAAGTCGTAGCTCCCCACGAAGTACGTCAGATTCTTTTCCATATCCGGTCTGAAATGGGTTGCGGTCCCATAACAGCTTGCGGTGGCGGTGTCACCATCGACGCCGATCACGAAGTTGCCGGTCTGGTGGTGGACCGCCTGGACTGGACCGAGCCCTTCCGCCCATGCGTCCGCGATCGCCTGTGGTGTTATTTCCATCGGGGCTCCACCGACGAGCGACGTCATGTCGAACAGAACTTTTTCCGCAAACGTCTCCTTCACGCGGTCCCAGGCCTTGAGATCAGTCGCGAGGAAGAGCTCGTTGATCGCGTCCTGGACCGCGACCCGATCCACCAGCGCATCGACCCTCACATCGGGGGCCGCCGGCTGAACGCACCCAATCGCTAGCGCCCCAATCACAACCATCAGGACCCTTCGCATGACACCCTCCATACGGTCAAAGTCGATGATACCTCCTCACCTGGATTCGTGGGGCGAGTTGGCTTCAGCATGTGCTCCTGGACCTGGTCGGAGGTCTGATTGATGCGGTTGTCCATCGCCTCTGTCAAAAAATACATTGCAATTGCGTCTCATTCTATTTATACTCCTGCCATCGACTCATCGGATCGCAACACGAAAAAGGGGAAATCATGAAAGACGCAGCGCGCACCGAGTGGATCCTGCCAGTATTCGTGGCAGCAATGCTCGCCGTAGGCATAGCGGGCGCCAACGACACAAACACCGCACCATCTGTGGCTGAACAGATCGCCGGAATGCAGGCGATGTGTGCCGAGACCGCGCCTGCACGCGCAGAGCGGCAGGCTGATGAAGCGCTCTACTTCCGGCTCGGCGGCTACGACCGCATTCTCGAGTTCACCACCGAAGTGGTTCGTCTGCACTTCGAGAACGAAGCCCTGGACCGAATCATGGTCGGGGTCGATGGAGAGGCATTGGCGACGAGCGTCGCCGATTTCACAGCGAGTGGCACCGGTGGTCCGCAGACCTATACAGGACGCTCGATGCCCGCGGCCCACGAACACCTCCATCTCACTGACGCCGACTTCCTGGCGGCCGGTGGCGACATCGTCAAGGCCATGCAGACCATGGGATACGGCGAGAACGAAATCAGCGAGTTCGTCTGCATTCTGGTGTCGCTCAAGGACCAGGTGGTCCTGGAATAGCACTTCACCACGCCGAAATACGCGAGGAGCCGCCCTTTCGAGGGCGGCGTTTTCATGTGTGAAACCATCTCACTCAATCGCCGGCGCGGCGCCAAACCGGTAGACCCTGATCAAACGAATTCACCGAAGCGGCACCGGTAACACTGCGCCACGTCCTCACCCATCAGGCCGGTTTCACGCCCTTCAGCTACCTGATTGCGCGGAGTGAGGCACAGGCGCCGCGAATGGCCGAGTTGTTGCGGGGCGGAATTCACGACTGGCCGGTGGTGACGGTGGAGTTCGTGCCCGGTTCACAGCACGCATACTCCAACGCCGGATATTGCGTGCTCCAACTGGTTCTCGAGGACTCCTCCGGTCTCAGCCTTCACGAGCTCGCGTCTGCTCGAATGTTCGGTCCATTGGGAATGGACCACAGCACCTTTGACGAGCCGCTTTCAACGGACCTCCTCGCCACTGCCGCTTCGGGGCACATCAGGGAACGGGCGAACAGGGACTCGAAACCCGAGCCGTTGCCGGTTGAGGGAAGGGCTGAAATCGCACCGGGCGCGACCGGTGGATTGTGAAGCACTCCAACCGATCTCGCTCAGATGGTGGTGGAGGTCATGCGCGCCGCGCGTGGCGAAAGTGATCGACTTCTCTCTCCCGAACTCGCCCGCCATTTCCTGACCCCCAGGTCGCCAACGAGGGTCTGGGAATCTACCTCGAGGGCGAGGGACCCACGCTGTGCGCACGGCACGCCGGCAGCATGACCGGTTTCCTGACGCACCTCGTGTTCTACCCCAACGTGGGTGAGGGAGCGGTGGTGATGGCAAGCTCGGACGGAGGGCGTTGGCTGAACCAGGAACTCCTCGCGGCCATCGCCAACGAGTACCAGTGGCCCGGTTATCCTGTGCGTCGAAGTCTCGGTACGGCGACTCCAGAGCAGCTCCGCGAGCTGGTCGGCGTCTACAGCCTCGACGCCTCTCCCGAAATCACGTTTACGGTCAAGATGGAAAACGATGGGGCGATCGGACAGATCAATCACTACCCGCCCTTCGAGCTCACCCCGACCACCGAACCGGACCTCTTCGTCCTGCCACGCGAAAGCCTGGAGATCCTGTTTCGACGTGCAGAGGACGGTACTGTCGCCAAGGTGACACTGCGGCGCGCCGGCGACGCCGGCAACGCCTACACCCGGCTCGCAGATTGACGTCAGGTCTCGTCAGTGGACACCGCGGTGTGCCGGCGATCGGTGCCGCTCCGCCGCTCACCAACACGGCGGTCTTCCCCGCTCCGACGGTCCTCGGCGTTCGGGCCCGTCCCACCGTCTTTCCGGCGCCGGTCTTTTCGACCGCGTCTGTCTCCCTGTTTCCGTCGGTCGGTTTTGGAGCGCCTTTCCTTCATCTTCTCCTCCTCGTTGCAGGCGATACAATCTTAGCCCGCAAATCTCATCGGGCGAGGAAATCGGCGAGGAGCCCCGCAATCGAAACCACCTCGATCTCGGGTTGGTCCGCGAGCTCGTGCGCCCGGGGGTGGCTGTCGGTGCACACGATGTGGGTGAAGAGTCCGCTGTCGGCAAGGCGGCGGAGAGCATCTCCGGGGAAGACACCGTGCGTGGCGACTGCGGCCGTCGACATGGCACCGGCGTCGAGGTAGGCTCTGGCCGCGCCGATCAACGAGCCCCCAGTGCGGACCATGTCGTCGTAGATGACGACCGTGCGTCCGCGCACATCCGCGTTCATCGACGCCGCCTCGGTCGTGCCGTCTTCGTGACGCCTCTTGAAAATGAATGCACCTTCGACGCCGAGGTCGTTGGCGAGCGACTCGACCCATTTCGCCCGCCCGGCGTCGGTTGCGCCGAGCACGAACTCCTCCCCGCCGACGCGGCGGATCTCTCCGA
This sequence comes from uncultured Thermoanaerobaculia bacterium, assembly GCA_964423595.1. Taxonomy (GTDB): domain Bacteria; phylum Acidobacteriota; class Thermoanaerobaculia; order Thermoanaerobaculales; family Sulfomarinibacteraceae; genus Sulfomarinibacter. Next base: position 5,139 of record CAYRFI010000090.1, read on the forward strand.
GCATCAACGACCTCGCGGAAAGGTGGACCGGCCGCACGTCTCCTGAGAAGTAATGCGGGATGCCCTCGCTGTGGAGGTCCATCAGCACCACCCGGTTGCCAAGGCCGGCGGGAGGAATCGAGGAGAGCAACCGTGCTCGGGTCTTCGCGACCACGACCTCGCCCTCTTTGACACGCCGCTCCATGGTCTGGTACCCGAAGAACGGGACCACGAGGGTCAACGTCCGCGCACCCGCGCCGACGGTCGCGCACGCAAGATCGTAGAGGGTGAGCGTATCGGCATCGGAGATAGTCCCACCGAGAACCACGACATCCCGGCTGTCACTGTCCGTCAGAATGCGCAGGTACCGCTCACCGTCCGGGAAATGCCGTGTCTCCAGCTCGCCGGCCTCACAGTGTGGATAGGCGCACAGGCTTTCCTGGAGGTAGCCGTAGCAGACCGTTGCGAACACGAGGCAAGGAGCAGTCACAACTCCATCCTAACCTGCATCCCGCATGAAGTAGCTGTCGCTGGCGCTCGTCAGCTGGGAAACGCCGCCTCGAGAGCGAGCTCGATCATCCCATCGAAGGTGGTCTGACGCTCGGCCGGCGACAGTGCCTCGCCGCTTTTGATGTCGTCGCTGACGGTACAGATCGCCAGGGCCTCGGCACCGAGCTCGGCGGCGATCGCATAGATCCCCGCGGTTTCCATCTCGACGCCGAGGATGTTGTTTTTCTTCATCAGATCGAGTTGCGTGGCATCTGCTGCGTAGAAGAGATCCGCCGACAACACATTGCCGACATGGAACCTGAGATCTTTCTTCTCGGCCACCCGCACGGCATTTCGCAGGAGATCGAAGCTGGCGATCGCGGCCAGGTCGTACCCGCCGAATCGCATCCTGTTGACTCCGGAGTCGGTGGAGGCGCCCATCGCGATCACGATGTCACGGAGCTGAACGTCCGGATGGACGGTGCCGCAGCTGCCGACGCGAAGGATGCGTTTGACGCCGTAGTCCTTGATCAGCTCGGTGCAGTAAATCGATGCGGACGGGATCCCCATGCCGTGGGCCATGACGGAGACGGCTCGCCCCCCGTACTCTCCCGTGAAGCCCAGCATGTTGCGAACATCGGTGACCTGACGGGCATCGTCGAGAAAGGTCTCTGCGATGTACTTCGCCCGCAGTGGATCGCCCGGCATCAAAACCGTCTCGGCGAACTCACCCGGGTCCGCATTGATATGTATGGTCGCCATGGTACTCCTATCGCACGATGGTCAGATCGATTCGACCTCCGACCGATTCCGGCCGCCCTCTTTCGCGCGATACAGCGCGTGGTCCGCCGCCTTGAGGACGACCGAGAGATCGACATCCTCGAAATCCTCGACCACGGCGGCGCCGAGGCTGATCGTCACATCGAACTCTCCCACCTCTGTGACCACCGGCCTTGACTCACAGGCTCGTCGCGCCCTCTCCATGACCTCGATCGCGGTGTGCCCGTCCGCCGGCAAGAGGATGATCAGAAACTCCTCGCCCCCGATCCGTCCGAGGATATCGGCCGTGCGGAGGGTGGTCGCCACTCGATTCGATATCTCCCTCAGCACCTCATCCCCCGCCAGGTGCCCGATCCGGTCATTGATGCGTTTGAATCTGTCGACGTCGATCATCACGAGGGAGAGCGGTCTCTCTTCGCGCTGCGCACGGGCCATGTCGCGCCTCAACAACTCGAGGATCGAACGCCGGTTCCACAACCCGGTAAGGCTGTCGCGGGTCGCCTCAGTCTGCAGAGCGTCTCGGGCTTCTCGAAGCTCCTCGGTGATCTCCAGCAGCTCCTGGTAGATCCTGCCCTTCTCGAGGGTCAAGGCCAACTGGTCGGTGATCTTCAAGAAGAGCTCCTGGTGGGCCTCCGAATAGGTGTTTGTCTTCATGCTCGAGAAAAAAAGGAAACCGACCGGCTGCCTCTTGACGACCAGGGGACAGGTCAGACTCGAACGCATACCCTCCTCAACGATACGACGGGTCGAGTCCGAGTCGGGATGATTCTCGAGGTAGTTGGGGAGATCGTTGAGGATCCGCGGCCGACCGGTGCGGATGATGCCTTCGAGGCTGCTCCCCGCGAGGCCGGCGCTATAGCCCAGCGGCAGCTTGATCTCGGCGGCCTCGGAGCGTGCCCAGTATGCCCTCACGACAGCCTGCCCCTCATCGAGCAATGCGAGCCCGATCCGATCGTATGGAATCAAAGAAAAGAAATTCTCGTAAATATGGTCCAGGACTTCGTCGATGAGCAGACCCTCATTGATCCGCTGGGTGATTCTCGCCAGCATGGCGGATTGCTCGGACTGCGCCTTCAGGGTCTCGGCCAGCGCCCGCAGGGCCACACCGAGCTCCGACACTTCATCTGATGCCCCGATCGGGATATCGATGTCGAACTGGCCCTTCCGAAGTGCCTCCGCCGCCTGGCGATACAACGAGATCCTGGCGTCGTTCAAATATCCTCCGATCGTCGGCATTTCGAGGTAGTGCCTAGCACGGCCTTCTCACCAACGACCGGAACGCCGGTGAGATATGCAGGCTCGATATTAGCGCACCCGAATCGGACCTGGCATCGGGCGGCAAACACAAAAACGCTTGCCTCCGGAACCGAATTGATTATGATTCCGTATATCTATTTACCGGAGGCCGTCGAATCTCGGAGGAGTTTTCGGCCAAACGACATTGACGCTTTTCGACAAGGGAGTGACGAAGATGAAGATTTCAAAACGAGAAATTGGCGGTGTGACAATCCTGGAGCCCAAGGGAAAGATCACGATCGGAGCCGGCGATGTGGCGCTTCGCGGCGCCCTGGAGGAGATCATTCAACGTACCGCGCCGAAAATCCTCGTCGATCTCAAGGGGGTCAAGAAGATGGACTCCTCCGGTCTCGGCGAGCTCATCGCCGCCCACAACTCGGTGACCGAGGCGGACGGCGTCATCAAATTGATGAATCTACCGCCGAAGCTTCACGGGGTTCTCGGGATGACACAAATCGTGTCGGTCTTCGATGTCTTCGACAACGAGAGCGAGGCGCTGGCGTCGTTCAAGTGACGCACACTCGAGACAGAGCTTCCTCGGGACGCACCGGCCGCGGGCTGAGATGCGGATACCGCAGGATTTCTGACCCACAACGATTCATCCTGGCGGTCGGTACTCGAGGAGATCACCAGGGGTGCACTCCAGAGCGTGGCAGAGCTTGTCCAGAGTCGAAAATCGGATCGCCTTGGCCTTGCCGGTCTTCAGCACCGACAGGTTCTGGACCGAGATATCGACGAGCTCCGAGAGCTCGTTGAGCTTCATCTTGCGTTTTGCGAGCTGCACGTCGAGATTGACGACAATAGCCATGTCACACCTCAGATCGTGAGCTCGAGCTCGTTCTTCATACGACCGCTTTCCTTCAAAAGCTGGCCGTACTGGTGGGTCAGAAACGCCAGTATCAGCGCCGCGAAACCGAAGGCCTGAGGAAAGAACACG
>CAYRFI010000090.1:8629-17721 GCA_964423595.1 uncultured Thermoanaerobaculia bacterium
ACGCGCGCGACCTCGACGGCGCCGAGACGCCAACCGGCGATCGGAAACGGCAGGATGGCGCCGCTCAAAAAGTATGCCGGCAAAAAGAGAATGTCGAGGAGGCAGGTCAGGACCAGGAGCCGGGTCAGGCTCGCGAGGACCGGGGCCAGGCGATCCGCTACTCCCGGCGAGCTTCCCTCGGTCTGAAGGAGCGAGAGCGCCTTCGAGCCGTTCCAGTAGATCTTGATCCACACGAATGATCGGGTGAATCCCATGACGACGGCCACGACGAGAACGACGGTGACCGCCGTCGAGATCGGCTGGCCTCCGGGGCCCATCAACCTGGCGCTCGGCCACACGTTGACCAGGTACATCAAGAGCCCGATCGCCTGGAAGATGACGATGGCTGCCGCCAGCACCGCGTAGAAGCGAAGCGCCTTGGCCAATGGTTCGGTGATTCGGTTGTGGTTCATGATCGCATCCCTTTCTTGGACCTCCGGCTCTGCCGTGTTCGCTTCACTCAAACACAACCTAAATCCTGAAATCGTGTTTGTCAATAAAAAAATCATGATAAACATGATTTAATTCCCGATGAACATGATTTGGATTCTCGATCAACTCCAGCGAGCCGACCGAGCGTTGGTCCGTCCGGGGCTAAACCCAGTGGCGCCTCATCCAACGAATGGTCGGGTGGAGGTCGAGCCCCTCGGCGAACTGGATCATGTAGGGGATCTTCTTGACGCCGTCCATCGGGATCGACACATCCGGTGGGAAAACCGGCGCGAGGCGGTGGTATCGATCGCGCAGCATCTGGTGGCACTGGTAGTCGGCGATCCCGGAGATGCCGTCGAGCATCAGGCTGATCAGAGGTTTGATCCACTGCGCGTAACCCCAGTCCAACGTCTTCCCGCGGATATAGAAGAGGCTGGTTCCGGTGCCGAGCGAGAGCAGCTTGACGTCGTCGAGCACGGGCGTCGGTCGGTAGCGCGTGTCCTGGGTCTGGGCCAACGCGCACATCGCCGGGTTGTTGGCGAAGACGCCGCCGTCGATGTAGCCGTCGACCGACGGGAAGTAGGTCGGAGCGGCGGCGGTGTACATCCCGACCTTGTAGGCGAGCTCATGGCGGTCGTTGCCGTCCCCGTGGAAGTTGTGGAAGAGCTTCGGCTTCCAACTCCGCCGCGATTCGTCCTCGTCTTCGTTGTCCATGTCGAAGGCGGTGATGAGGACCCTCTTTTGGAGCTGCCCGAGCGTCGTCTCCTCGCCCAGGACCCTCTTGAAAACGCGGCGCATCGGCGCAGTCTTGTAGTCCGCGCCGCGGAGCTTTCCCAGATCGAGGAGATCGTCGAGCCATGAGTCGTCGAAGATCTCGGGCCCGTCGTTCACATAGAGATCGCGGATCTCTTCGAGACCGAGTCGACGCGCGATGCCGAGTGCCAGCAGTCCCCCGGTCGAGGTTCCGGCAACAAGGTCAACGCTGTCGAGATATCCCTCCAGCCCCGGCGTAGCTTTCAAACGCTGCATCAGTACCGTGGTCACGATCCCGCGGATGCCGCCACCGTCGATCGACAGGATCCGGTACTTCGCCATCGGCCACCTCCGTCACACGAGTATTCGGTGGGGCGATCATATCGAAGACTGGAATCGGGTTGATGGATGAGGAGGGCGCAATTCTTTCAGTTACTCTTGACAACCGCGCCATATGAATCCACATTATATAGGGAGTCGATATATAGGATCTCGATATATCGACAATTGATATCTCAAAAGCCTGCGTCGAAAGAGGAACCATGACGGATTTTGAGCTCGAAACGCAGAACCTCGCCCGCAGCTGCCATGAGGCGCTGATCCTGGCGACCCTGGCCGACGGCCCACGGCACGGCTACCAGCTCGCCCTCGAAATCGAGGACCGCAGCCAAGGTTCGTTCCGATTCAACCACGGCACCCTCTACCCGATCCTGCACAAGCTGGAGTCCCAGGGCTTGATCGACGGATCATGGGCGGAACCGGCCGGCAAGAGAAAACGTCGACAGTACGCGCTGACCTCCACCGGCCGAAAACACCTGAAACAACTTCGCAGTGCGTGGTCTGCGTACTTCGAATCACTTTTCAATGTCATCGGGAGGAGTGAGCCATGAGTCGATTCGACGTCTTCCTGCATCAAACAGGTGAGCGCCTGGCCCTGCCGAAGGCTACTCGGAGCCTGATCCTGGTCGAGATCGCGTCCGACCTCGAGGATCTCTTCAACCACTACGTCCAATAGGGCATGACCGAGGAGGAGGCTGTCACCCGCGCCGAGGAAAAGGTCGACATGTCCGACGAAGCACTGGCCGAGCTGGTTCGGATCCACTCCGACGCGCGCGGGTGGACAGACCGCGTCGCGCGGCGGGCGCAACCGTTTTTGGAACGGCTCGCGATGGCGTTGATCGTACTCTTCTTCATCGCCGCCTCGACTCTCGAGCACGACGTGCGTCCCCTGGCGCACCTGACCGGGTTCATCTGGCCGATCATCGCCATCCTTCTCGCTCTCGTTGTTTTCTTCTCCGTCCAGATGGTGCGGCTGTCGGATCACCCGAGCCCGCGACGACTCCACGACAGCCTGGCGACGCCACTCTTTCTCGGCGCCGCGAGCCTGGTGGTCGGTTTTGCCGGAACCGGCATCGAGCTGTACCGGACATTGACGAGGATGGCGGCCGATCCAGAGCACGCCGCTCCCCTCTTCGCGAGAGCCGTTCTCGGGACCACAGCGACCCTGGCGATCGCCCTGCTCGTCACGCTCGCGGCCGGTGTCGCCTGGTTTGTTCTCGCCGGCAGGGTCGCGCGGCTCGAAGATAGCGTCGCGCACACCTTCATGGAGGTGAAGTGATGTTCCTGACCAGAGCTTTGCACGTATTCATGGAGGGCGGAATTCTCATGTTTCCGCTGCTCCTCATCGCCCTGGTGCTGTTCGGGATCGTCCTGCGCACCCTATGGCACCTGTTCGTCCGCGGTGGATCCGATTCAGTGGTGATTCAAAGCTGTCTCGACGGGCTCTTGTTCTGGGGCGGGTTTGCAGTCGTGATCGGCGTTCTCGGCTCGGCGGTCGGTTACAACAAGGCCATAGCCTCAATGGTAGCCCACGGTCTGGTCAACCCGCGTGCAGTCTGGATCGGCTCCGCAGAGGGCATGGTCTCGTCCATCGCCGGTCTGCTGGTGCTCGCCGGCGCGGGGGCGTGCTGGCACCTGCTGCGGTGGCGGTACCTCAGGGATCGCCAGGTATCGTGGTGAGCAATCGGCGAATCTGGGCGACCTTCAACTCAACCGCTCGAGGGCGAAGCGAAAGCCCAGGATGGCCGCGCCGGCGGCGCACAGGAGCCCGACAGCGAAGCACGCCAGCACCGTGCGCGAGGCGCGCCACAGCTTCTCTTCATCGGCATCGTCAACCAACTGCCGGCCGCGCCTGACCACGACCACGATGCAGAAAAGATTGACTGCGACAGCGGCGCCGCCGAAACCAATCTTGACGAGGTGGAGGGGGGTCACCGGATCGGTCAGAAAAACCAGCGCCACCCCGGTCGCGATCACAGCCAGCACCAGCGGCAGTTCGACCAGGAGATCGATCCAATAGTGAAACCGGATCGTGGAGGCGTGCAGTTCCCGCTGTCGAAATGGATAGACCTCGATCACCGCCTCGGTGGCGACGACCCCGCCCCACAGCGAGAGCACGATGAGGTGGACCATCGCCAGGGCATCGATCGATTGGGCGTCCATACTCCGCAACCTCCGTCATCGTGGATGGCGCATTGTACTTAGCCCGCATATCTCACCAACTTTCTGCTGCGGCCGTCGATGCATCGCACCCAGCGATGTTTTCTCGCCTCGGGGTGCTCGACGTACTGCAAGTACGCGCTCCGCGCCCCTCGGGTCGAAAACTCCACTGTGCACGGCACCTCGCCGCCCTCGCGACGAAACCCGGTGAGATATGCGGGTTAGAGCGGACTCGTCAGTCACACTCGAGCCGCTCGAGCGGTGTCGCGTAGATGAACTCCCCATCGCCCGAACCGGTTGGGTTGCCGTCCACTTTGGTGGCGTAGGCCACAAAGATAACGAGGTCGTCCTCCTCGAGCTGGCAAGGATCGCCCGGGATATCTTCGGGATCGAGCCACAGCTCGACGGTCAGCGGTCCTTCGATCACGCTCGGGACGCCGAGACTCCTGAACGACCACTGGTTCATGTCATACCCGTCAAGATCCTTGCTGCCGCTGGCTATCTGGGTTCCGTCTTCATCAAGAAAACGGTAGTGGACGGTGATCGGGACTCCAGCAAACGAGAAATTGACGATGCCCAGGTTCGACCGGTAGTCGCTGTCGTTGCGGACGCCGGTGATCACCGAGGCCGACTGGCCGCCGTTGAGAAAGGCATCCGAGTACTGCACGGTGGGCACCGAAGTCCCAAAGGTGCCGACTTCGCTGCCGACGTTGTACGTCCGGGTCGTGGCCAGCATCCGTGAGTCCTGCGGATTGGAAGGGAAGATGCTGTCGTCACATTCGAGAAGCAGTGAACCTTTGGAATTCGAGTTGATTCCGAAGAGAGTTGCAACGACGTCCTCGACCGTGCGCGTCTCCCGTGCCTGCAACCTGAGCGTCACCGTATACGTCCCGTCCCAGGCGGTAAGCTGACCAGACCGAAAGAACATGACACCGACCGTGAGCTCGGCATCCATGACGTTGTGGACTGTGAGGTCCGAGCGCCATGAGGTCGGTGGGTCACCGGCTCCCGAGGTGTGGGCGACAACCGGGAAAAACTGCGTTTCGTTGACGATCTGTGCCGCCCCCGGGGCGACGATCCCAAAAGCCAACACCGTAATCAGACAGACCTTCAGCCGCATGGTGTGCCTCCTATCCGGCATTCCCAGATGTTTCGATACATGATTGCTGGATAGTTTCATCGCCAGTATCTACTCGAAACGAAGTTTTCGCAATACCGCGAACTGTTCTGGACTCAGCGCAGCATCACCAGCATCCGAATCACGCCATTGCCCTCCTCGAGCGGTTCGAGAGCCTTGCCGATGACGGTCCCCGGGTGCGCCCAAATCGCCCGTTCTGCGGTGCCGGGTTCAGAACCCGCGGTCAGCAGATCTCCGATGCGAATCGCGCCGGAGGCCGTCGAGGCCTTGACATCGACGATGCCGAGGATGGCAACCGGCGCCATTCCTTCGCGAGCCTTCGGGTCATCGGGTGAGTTGCCGATGATCGTCGACTTCGTCGGCACCACGCCCATCACCATCTGCGGCCGTAGAGAAGACGCGGGTTCGAGGCGGCCGTCCTCGCCGATGCCGACGACCGTACCGGGCTCGAGCTCGACCGAGGCTGGATAAAGCTCGGCGAAGTCCGCGCCAGTCGAATTGAAGGACCCGTCGGCATAGACCTGGCCGTTCTGGTCGACGCGGAATCGGCGCTGGCCGGAGACATGGTCGTAGACCTCCATCAGCACGCTGCCACCGCCCTTCACCGTGAGACCGGTGCCGGTTTCGCTCCAGCCGTAAAGACCCGGACCCGCGCCGTCGTTCCAGCCGGTGACGCCGACGGCGGAGCCCTGGTGAGCCAATCCATAGACGCCGGAGGCCCACCCGAAATTGCCGTCGGTTTCTCCGATCACACCGTGGGCTTCGCTCCTCGTAGATGTGGTGCGACCGGAGACCCCGGCCATCGGTCCCTCGCCACGGACGCCGGCGACACCGCTGTCGTTTGAACCCGTGATGCCCCACACACCGTAAACCGTTCCGGACCCTCGAGAAGCCTGACCGTAAACGCCCGCCCCGCTTGGCGCCTGGGTAACGCCGTGGAGCCCAAAGGAGGTCGAGGAGTCAAACCCAACCCCCACGACTCCGGCCCAATATCCCTCTCCCCTGACACCTGCCGAGCCGTTCGAGTCGGATGTCGTTACACCGAAAACACCAAAGTTCTGGGCGTTTGAATTACTCGCGAGACCCCGGATGCCGATGGCTCCCCCGTGCGTCGACGTATTTTCAACGTGGAACGCCGTCGTGGCTGCACCCGACGAACCATCAAAGGGCAGCGAAAAACCACCGCCAGAGGCCGCAATGGTGATCTCTTGGTTGGCCGGACTCGATGTGATCGTGATATTCGAACCGGGTATCAGGCTCAGCGAATCAGCTATGCCGTTGAGAGATCGAACGACAGCGCCGTCGGCGATCCCCAGGGTCACGTCACCCGAGGTCCCGCCGCCTTCGAGGCCGTCACCTGCGATCACGGCCGTGATATCCCCGCTCCCCGACGAGTTCGCCGCCAACAGCGAATCCTCAAACTGCATTTCGAAGACCATCGAGTCGTTCGATTCGTTGGCGAGCCCGGTTCCGAAGGCGATGACCCGGCCACTGCCTCCGGTCACTTCGACCTCGATGCGCGCGTTGTTGACCGCGGGATTCGGGAGCAGCCGGGTCTTGACGTTGTATTGGCGGGCCTCGCGCCCGCCGAGGGTCAACGTGTCCTGGGCGAGGAGACCGGCATTCTCACTGAAGGCGCGCACCACGACGGTCGCGGGCGACCCGGTGGTTTCGACAAACCCGTAGTTGTAGCGGTAGGTGGAGGTGCTCTGTGGGGTTGTCTGGTAGACACCCAACACCTCAGTTTTTTGTCCGAGGCCGATGGCAAACGATTCGGGGACTGCCGACATGAACGAGCCAACGCTCTCGGCCTCGCCCTCGGGCGGCAATGAATACGCACGTGCGTTGACGATCAGCCGTTCGTTCGAGGTCACGCGCACCGCGCCAAAGCCGTTCACCCCGAAGAGGGTGAAGACGATGTTGTCGTACTTGCGCACCTCACCCGGCGCGATGGTGTCGTTGTAGACCAGTGGGCTGGGATTCGGCTGGTCGCGCTCGAGGAAGAAGAACTGGACGTTGACCGATACGGTCTGCGGGTTGTAGACCCACGCCGTGGTGTACCACTGGGAGCCCTGATTCCCCGGTCCTCGGCCGACCGACGGCAGATAGCAGTCGGTGGCTGGAAACCCGGCATGGGCGGCACCGGCGGCAATCACTGCAAGGACGACACACATCGATGCGAGCAGGCGACGGTTCATGATGAACTCCCTTCAACGAGCATCGGAGGATTGCGGGAGGCACGCCGCTCCCTTGGTGAACGGGTTTCCCGGCTTTCTGTCCAATGCCGAGGCAAAACGGAATGCGACGAGGCAGTCCCGTGATCGTCATTGGATACAGTGATCTTTCTCTTCTTCAGAGACATTTTTGGCGGCCTGAATCCATCGTACCACGCGATCGATGATCGACCGGTCCGGGCCTTGGGGGAATCCGGTTATTGCCAGCCGTGGGGGTTGTCCTCCATCTCCTGGCGGCGCGCCTCCAGCATCTGGCGCAGGCGCGCGAAGGTTTCCGGGTGACGCTCCGACACGTCGTAGGACTCGTTGGGATCGAGCTCGAGATCGAAGACCCACGGCCCTCGGTGGACCCAGATGCCAAGCGCGAAGTCGGGCGGGTTGCCGAACGGCACGCGGTGGCGGTCGTGGTACTTGAACCGCCCCTCGCGGACCGCGCGCAGGTGGCCGACCTGGTGAAACCAGACCGGGCCCCGCGGCGCACTCTCCCCTTCTCCGAATCTCCGGACGAGGCTCGTGCCGTCGATCACCCGGTCCGGTGGTGCCGGTACACCAAGCAGCTCCAAAATCGTCGGGAAGAGATCGACTGCAACCACCAGATCCTCGTCGACACCGCCGGGAGATACCCGATCCGGCCAGCGGAGGAAGAACGGCACCCGCATACCGCCCTCGAAGACATCGAACTTGCGGCCCCTCACCCCTCCCGGACTGCCTTGGAACCACGGCCCGTTGTCCGAGCTGACGACGACCAGGGTGTTGTCGGCGACACCGGTCCGCTCGAGCGCGTCGAGCACCTCACCGGTGCTCCAGTCGAGCTCCTCGACGACATCGCCGTAGAGGCCGCCCGCCGACGTCCCGAGGCGACCCTCACCCACGTGCAGTGGAATGTGCGGAAAGGTGTGCGGCAGATAGAGGAAGAACGGTCGATCACTGTTCTTCTCGATGAACGACACCGCCCGGCCGGTGTAACGCCGGGTCAGCGTCGACTGGTCGATCGGATGTTTTTCGACGATCTCGCGGTCTTCCCAGACAACCGGCTCGCCCTGATCGTTGGAAAACAACAATCCGTAAAAGGAATCAAAACCCATGTCGTTGGGCAGGGACGGCGACTCGTCGCCGAGGTGCCACTTGCCAACGATTGCGGTCGCGTAACCCGCGGCCCGCAGAACCTCCGCGAGCGTGATCTCCTCGGCAGGCAGGCGGCGGTTGAGCCCGCCAATCCGCAACATCGCGTCCTGCCACGACCCCGGCGCCTGCACCACGTGGTCGAGCCCCGAACGCACGGCGTAGCGACCGGTCATCAGCCCCGCACGGGACGCCGAGCAGTAGGGTGACGGCGAGTAGGCGTTTGTGAAGAGCAGACCCTGTGCAGCCAGCCGGTCAAGGTTCGGAGTGGCGATGGCCTCGCCACCGTAGACGCCGAGATCCCCGTGCCCGAGGTCATCAAAGAGAATCACGACGAGATTCGGACCTGCAGGGAGTTTGCTCGTGGTTTCCCAGATTTTCTCCAGGTAGGAGCGTTTGATCGCGAGGTGCTGCTCATCGTCGACCTGCCGGTAGAGCAGGATTCGACCAGCCAAGAAGAGGACGCTGACGACGACCACAACAACCACCGCGAAGAATAGTGTCCACAGAATGAGGCGGGTCTTTCGCCAACGCCTCTTCACTGGTCCGATTAGTGGTGGCAGGGGTTTCATCACTCCTCCCGGTGGTGCTCGTCCTGGTGCGGTCGGTTCATCCTAACTCAGCCGCAGCGGCCCGGTTGTGCGATCACTCCCGTTGACGCCTTGGCAACATCGTTCTAGCCCGCGTTATTCATGAGGTGTCGCGGCGAGGGCGGCGAGGTACCATACCCAGTGGGGTTTGCGACGTAGAGGTCCGGCCGGGGTCCCCAGTGCCGTCCGCCGATGGGGCTCGTGAGTCGAGATCAAGGCGCGAGGAGGAAGTCGATGCCCGAGCATCGTCGACGACGAGCAACGCAGAGATCGGCCACGACCCCC
>CAYRFI010000091.1:0-17593 GCA_964423595.1 uncultured Thermoanaerobaculia bacterium
GGCCAGGTCCGGCTTTTTGTCAAAGGCTTCCTTGATCTTGCCCAGGAACATGGAGCGGATGATGCAGCCGCCGCGCCACATGAGGGCGATACCGCCGTTGTTCAGTTTCCAGCCATACTCCCCCGCCGCGGCGCGCATCAGCATGTAGCCCTGGGCGTAGGAGACAATTTTGGAGGCGTAAAGCGCCTGCCGGAGATCGTCGATGAAGGCATCGACATTGCCCCCAAAGGTCGCCTCCGGGCCGCCGAGCACCTTCTCTGCCACCACTCGTTCCTCCTTGAGGGCCGAAAGGAAGCGTGCCAGCACTGCCTCCGCGATGAGGGTCAGCGGAATGCCCATGTCGAGGGCCGACAATGCCGTCCACTTACCGGTGCCCTTCTGACCCGCAGTATCGAGGATCTTCTCGAGCACCGGTTGACCGTCCTCGTCACGGAAACCGAGGATGTCGCGGGTGATCTCGATCAGATAGGAGTCGAGGACGCCTCGATTCCACTCGGTAAAGATCTCGTGCATGCGGTTGTAGCCGAGACCGAGGCCCTCATGCATGATCTGGTAGGCCTCGCAGATCAGCTGCATGTCGCCATACTCGATGCCGTTGTGGACCATCTTGACGAAGTGGCCGGCGCCGTTCTCCCCCACCCATTCGCAGCACGGGCTCCCGTCCTCCACTTCTGCCGATATCGCCTGGAAGATAGGCTGGACCCACGGCCACGCTTCGGGCGACCCACCGGGCATGATCGACGGCCCGTGGCGGGCCCCCTCCTCACCGCCCGATACGCCGGTGCCGATATAGTAGAGTCCCCTCGACTCGACCCACTCGGCGCGGCGGATGGTGTCGTTGTAGTTAGAGTTGCCGCCATCGATGATGATGTCGTCCCGCTCGAGGAGCGGGATCAAACGCTCGATGAAATCGTCCACCGGCTGTCCCGCCTTGACCAGTAGCATCACCCGCCGCGGCTTCTCGAGCGCCTCGACCAGCTCCTCGAGCGAGTGCGCGCCGACGACTTTGGTGCCGGCCGCGTTGCCCTCGAGGAACTCGTCGACCGTTGCGACGGTGCGGTTGTAGACCGCCACCTTGAAGCCGTGGTCGTTCATGTTGAGAACCAGGTTCTGGCCCATCACCGCCAGTCCGATGAGACCGATGTCCGCCTTCTCCGTCATCTCGCTTCCTCCGATACGTGATCGTAACCCTTGACCCGATACAGCTGTTCGCCCGCCCGTCTCACCAGCAAAATCCCCTCGTCCTCGCGGTCAGCCCACGATTCGAGGTCGACTGTCGCGGGGTCTGCATAACCAAGACCGATCGCCTCGCACCGCTCGCGCGGGATGCCGGTCGCCAGGGTCACCCGGATCCGCGGTTCCTCGACACCATTGATGTAGGTGCCGTCTCCACGTAAATGGGTGGAGTGGGCCAACACTCCCCATGGGATGTGCTCGAATTTCTGCCACTGGGCGACAAAGTAGTCGCGCACGTGGTAGCCGATCTGGTCGAGGTAATGACCGTGGACGTACGATACCTCGGTGATGTGCGGCGCGTAGATCACGACCTCGCCACCGTCGGCGACCGCCGGCTCGAGCTTGTACATCCCCTTGGCGCCAGTCCAGAGGTCGTCGTACATCTCCGGCATGACCGACAGCACCCGCTTGAGCGGCCGCTCGACCCAGACGATATCGAGCTCGGCCGAGAGCTCGGTCGCCTCACGCCACGCGTCTTCCATGCCGCCGATGAAGACCCCGTGCAGGTCGTGACCGTGCATGACGAGGGCGATGAGACTCCTCGGCGTCGGAATGAAAGAAGCCGCCCGTTCGATCAGGCGCCGCACCGGCGTCTCGCGAACACCAATGATGTCGCGGCTGGTCACCAGCGCTCCCACCCAGTGGGTGGCGTCGATCACCTCCTGGCCGGCGACTCCGGGCACGAAGTACTTGTTGCCGCCGGAAAACCCGGCCACCTCGTGTGGAAAGACCGGTCCGCAGACCAGAATATGGTCGTACGGCATATTCCCGTCAGCATCGCCGACCAGCTGATTGAGTCGCACATCGATGTCGATCTCGAGCTTGCCGTCGGTCGCGGCCGCAACTTCTTCGGCCGGAATCGTGCCGAGGGTCGCAAAAGTATCCGGCGCCTCCCAGCGGTGGTTGAAGACCTGCGACGAACCAGCCATGCCGTCTACAACCGTTGTCTCCAGGAGGCGGCTCTTGGCGGCGTCGTCCATCGGCGGGTGGGTGCCGAGAGCGATGAGATAGTCGAGGGCCTCCGCTTTCGAACCGAGCAAATCTCCAAGGAGGCCGAAGAAGAGCCCGATCGGCGCCGTCCGGGTTCCGTCCGGGATCACCACCAGCACCCGGCGTCCCTCGAGATCGAGGCGGCCGAGGCCCTCGGCCAGCAGCTCACGGATCTCGGTGTCGCTGAGGCCTCGCTCGGTGTTGATGATCGTGTCAACCACGTTTTCGCCCTTCAGATCGTCATCGCGGTGAAGCCGCCATCGACACGGATCACCGCACCAGTCACGAAGCTCGACGCGTTCGCCGACGCCAGCCACACGACGGCTCCGGCGAGCTCGTCGGCCTCACCGAAACGGGCCATCGGCGTGTGTCCCATGATGGCCGCGGTGCGTTCCTCGGTCAGGAGCTTGCGGTTCTGCTCGGCCGGAAAGAAACCCGGTGCGACGGCGTTGACGCGCACCGAGTGCGGCGCCCACTCCCGCGCCAGGAACTGGGTCAGATTGTTGACCCCGGCCTTGGTGATCGAGTAGGTGAAAACCTTCGACAGCGGTGGGCCCGACGAGGCCGACGAAATGTTGATGACCGAACCCCCCTCGCCGCGATCCACCATCTCTTGCCCGAAGATCTGGCACGCCAGGAACATGCTTTTGAGGTTGACCGTCAGGATCCGGTCCCACTCCTCCTCGGTGATCTCGAAAAAGGGAGTCCCCGAGTTGATGCCGGGGGCGTTGAGCAGGATGTCGACCCGCCCCCACAGGCTCAGAACCTGACCGAGAGCCTTGCGAAGGTCCTTTTCGCTGGTGGCGTCGATCGCCATGCCGAGCGTCTCGACCCCGGCAGCCTTGCGGATCGCATCGGCCCGTTCGTCCGCCGCCTCGCCGTTCAGATCCAGCACCGCCACCCGCGCCCCAGCCCCACCGAGGGCGTCGGCCATCGCGCCGGCGAGCACGCCGCCGGCGCCGATCGCCACCACCACCTTACCGTCGAGCGAAAACAAATCGTCGAGATAGCCCATCACTGCTCTCCCCCGGCACCGCTGAATGGCGCCGTGTGGCGCCGGAAGTGCGCCACCAGGTTGTTGTAGTGTGCCGCCTCATGCTCCTCGAGGGCGGCCAACAGGCGATCCTTGAACAGATACCCTCCGCTTCTGTCCCTCTCGGTCAACACCCTCCCGAAGGTCACGTGCAGGACCTGCCTCGCGTCGTCGTCGTCGAAGAGAGCCGGCAGATCGCGGGCCTTCACGTCCGCCGCCGCCGGCACCCTGTCGAGCTCGGCCGAGACGTGGTAGGTGCGCCGCTCGTGCTCGTAGAGCGAACGCGAGAAATCGAGGATTTCGCGGAAGAGCTGCGGCTTGCAGGCGGCGATAGTGCGCAGGGCCTCGAGGTAGCTCGTCCCGGCCGTCTTGACGTGGACACCTCCCCTGCCGATCTCGCCGATCACCCGGTACACGCCGAACTTGTCGCTGCCCGAATGGATGCTGATCTTGTACGGCCCGAGGGCCTTGGCCACCGCCAGGTGCTTGAGGTACTCGGCTCGAAAAATCTCGAGGTCACCGCGGTAATCGATGCCCTTCTCGAAATCACCGACAAAGCGGGGCGCGAGACCTACCCACTCGACGCCAAGCCGGCGCAGCTCCGAGGCCACCAGCCAGTGCTCGAAGGGCGTCGTCACCGATGCGGTCTCATCGACCGAGACCTCGACCTCGAAAGGCCTGTGCCCCATCGTCGACGCGATGTGGCGGTACATCTTCGCGGTGTGGGCCAGCGACGCGCCGCACTTGACCCATGCCCGCAGCACGTCTTCGGCGGATGGTTCGAGCGTCAGATCGGACCCGACCTGAATTTCCGAATCGGAATACCGACGAAGGGCCGACCCCAGCGTGTCCTCGAGCTCTGACCAGGGCAGGGCAGCCGCTGCTTCCTGGAGCTCCTCGATCGACATCGTGTCGGCCGCGTCGACCACGTGATCTCCGGGGTCGATGGTGAACATCGTAAAACCGGCGGCAGCCATCAACTCGACGTCGACCGGGGCCTTGAGGTGGTCGGCGTCCGCACCCCAGGCGTCGGTCCACCCCTCCTCGAGCACCGCCCAGGTCGCGGCGTCCATGACCTCGTCGGGGGTCCGCTCGGTGCGCTCGAGCTCGCGGATCGACTGCTGGGCGAGGACCACCTTGAAACCGCTGCCCACCATGGCGCGCAGATGCGCCGGCCCGGCGATGCCGAGCCGATCACCGAGACCGAAGGAATCGTCGAGGCCCAGTGGTTGCGGTCGGGCGCTCGCGCAGAGATCGCGCACCGCAACCGCGTTCGCGTGGTCGAGCGCTCCCAAACAGACCTCGATGTCCGGTTCCACCTGTCGGCGTTCACCGGAGAAGTGCACGGCCACACCTGCTTCCTCCAGATCGACCGCGACGACCTGTCGCCGACCCCGGTCCCGCGCCACCATCAACGCCCCTCCCTCGACCCAGCGAACCGACCGTCGCACAACCTCGACGGTGCGGTCGGGACCAAGTTCAAAATGCGCGGTGGCGCCATCGCCACCGGGTTCGGTCATCCGCAGAGCATCGAGTTGACCACGCACCTTCATTCCGCCTCCATCAGACCCCTGCCCAGCGCCAGGATCCGTCCTACGTTTCGGGCTGTTATTGACAGATTTTTTCGGCCTCGCTCGATGGCTTTCTCGAGCGTGCACACATCCTGGACTGCGGAAAAGACAGCGTCGAAGAGACCGCTCAATTCCTCGAGATCGCCGTGAAGGGCGCCCGAGATCAGGATTGTACTCGCACCGGCGTTTCGTGCCTTGGCAGCGAGCACCGCACACAGCTTGCCGCCCGCAGTCTGCTCGTCGGTCCTCCCCTCGCCGGTCACGAGAAAATCGGCGTCAAGGATCTCTTCATCAAAACCGGTAATGTCGGCGACGAGATCAGCACCGGACGACATCTCTGCGCGGCAAAAGGCGCGAAGACCGGCGCCGAGACCGCCTGCGGCTCCATCTCCCGGCCGGTCGACGTCCTCGAGCAAACCTTCACGTATCCAGACCTTCGCGAGACTGCCGAGACCCTCTTCCAGCAGTTCGACCATTTCCGGTGTCGCCCCCTTCTGGGGCCCGAAGACGCTGGCCGCGCCCCGCTCCCCCAACAGCGGGTTGGTGACGTCGCAGGCGACACGAATCCGGCACTCGCGAAGGGCCGGAAGGACGGCGCCGGACTCGATGGTGGCGATCGTCGACAGCGCCTCCCCGCCTCTTCCGCATTCTGATCCGGCGGCGGTGAGCAGACGGTATCCGAGCGCCTGAGCCATCCCCGTACCGCCGTCAACCGTCGCGCTGCCGCCGATCCCGAGGATGATCTCGCGGGCCCCCCCTTCCAGGGCTGCCCCGATCATTTCTCCGGTCCCGAAGGTGGTGGCCCTCATCGGGTCCAACCGATCGGCTGCCACGAGCTCAATGCCGCTTGCCGAAGCCATCTCCATCACCGCCGTCTCACCGTCGGGCAGGAGACCGTAGTGCGCGGTCACGGGATCTCCCAAGGGTCCGGTCACCTCTACCCCCTTGAGCTCGCCGCCAGTCGCGCGCACCACCGCGTCGGTGGTGCCCTCTCCGCCGTCAGCCACCGGAATGACCATGATCTCGGCTGATTCAAGGCTCTCGCGAAGCCCCGTGGCGATGATCGCGCCCGCCTCGTCACTCCGCATGCTGCCCTTGAAGCTATCGGTGGCGACCACAACTTTCACGACTCACTCCTCCTGCTGGTCTTGCTGCGCCCACCTCAGGTGTTCGCCCATCTCGAACCGCGCCTTTGCCACGTTTCGAACCTTGATCGCCTGGTAGATGCGGCGGTGTTGTTCCGCGGCTTCGGGGGCTCGCCGCCAGCGGTCGACCGTCTTTTTTCGATGGTCGTAAAAAAGGTCGGCTACCATCTCCATGATTGCCGCCAGCAGGGGATTTCGCGCCGCAGACGCGACCGCTCGATGGAAGCGAATATCGTGGACCAGGAATCCGTGCACATCATCGATCGAAGCGAACATCTCCATCACTTCCTCTGAGATCACCGCCAATTCGTCGCCGCGGGCACGTTCGGCGGCCAACCCGGCGAGATCGATTTCGATGACCCTTCGGGTCTCGAAGAGCTCGGCCTGAGGAATGCCGTGCAGGGCGGAGAAGAGCGACAGCGGATTCACGTCCAGAAGCGGCGGACCATCGGCTACAAAGGTTCCCGCGCCTCGTCGCGTGTCGACGACACCGACGGTGGCGAGCGATTGCAGGCCGGCGCGCACAGTTGCTCGGCTGACACCAATCAGTAGAGCGAGCTCCCGTTCCGGTGGCAGTCGATCACCGGCTCTATACTCACCGCTCTCTATCAGTCGCCGTATGTATGCCACAACCAGCTTGGCGGCCAGCGGTGGATCGGGACTCACCGACGCCTCGTTTGAATCCAGGGTTTTCGACTGCATTTCATTCATTGGTCTGACCACAATGAAGAGTCTAGCATCATCAACAATGCATGGTGAAGGTGTTCATGAACAATAGAACTCGATTCTCAAATGCAATTGTCGCCAGTTTTTATGATTGAGAATGATATGCGTCAAAAAGCCTCAGGAACTCGGGATCGCTCCTCTCAGGATTTTGTCCTGACGACTCACCGTCATTAATGGTCAGTCCAATTTTGCGAGTCAAAAACCGACGGGACAGACGGTTCAGACCGTGTTCAGGTGACGACGCGACCATCGATCGTCTCTCCGTCCCCAACACGGGCCCCCCGGAGGACGATCGATCTCCGAACCACCGCTCCGTGACCGATGGTGCAGCCGGACTCGAGGAAGACTTCGGGCCCGACCTCACAGCCGTCACCGAGCATGACGCCATGCTCCACCAGAAGTGGCTTGACCAACTTTGTGCCGCGACCGGCCCGAGCCGGATCGATCCGCATTGGTTCCGAGCCGCCCGCGAACAACTGCCGCGTCAGCCCCAGAAGATCCTGCGGAGTCGAAACCTGGTCACGCTCCTTCGCATACACTCCCACGACGTGATGCCCAGCGTCGATCAACGCCTGGATCGCATCCGGGATCTCGTACTCCCCGCGCGGCGACGCTTCAATTTGAGGCAGGAGGTCCAGCAACCGCGGAGAAAAGAGGTAGTGCGGGAGACTCACCGTAAATGACGGCGTATTCTCTGGAGCCGGTTTTTCCACGATTCGGCGCACGGAGTGACCGTCGAGCCTCACCGCCGCACTCCGCGATACCAGCTCGGGCTCGACGTCGAGCAGGCTGAGAACCGCATCTGGGACATCGCCTGCTGCCAGGAGCTCGCGAACGTGCGAAGGATCCACCAGGCTGTCACACGCAGAAACCGCAAAACGGCCGCTGAGAAATGGGGCCGCGATTCCGAGCGCATGAGCCGCACCGAGCCGTTGTTCCTGGATGACGAAACGAGCGCTGATATCGAGCGACGTGCATTTGCTGAAATGCTTGGTGATCTCATCATCATCAGGAGAGATGACGAACACGAAGTCGCGCACTCCGTTTTCAAAAAATGGCATCAACGCCCTTTCGACGAGCGGTCGCCCGAGCACCGGAACCATGGCCTTGCTGCGGTTCGCTGTCACCGGCCGCATCCTGGTTCCCAGTCCCGCGGCAAGGACCACGAGCTGCATCAACCCTCCAGTTCCAACACCTGCGCCGGACCTCCGGGGTGGCAGATGTGAAAAGATGCCGCGGCTGCGGCTTCGGGATAGGCTGTCTCGTATTTTCGTATCACCGTTTCGGTGATTGACTCGCCGGCTTCGGGTTCAATAAGGGCGACACAGCTGCCACCGAAGCCGCCTCCGGAAAACCGTGTTCCAAACACTCCCCGAGTTTCTCGCAACAATTCGTAAAGCGTGATGATCTCCGCCGTACCACACTCGTAGTTGTGGATCGAGCTGGCGCCCGATGCTGTCATCAGGGCTCCGAATCGATCGAGGTCGCCCTGGCGCCACGCCTCCACCCCTTTCAGAACCCGCCTCTGCTCGCCGAAGTAGTGCGCGGCCCGCCGCCGTTCGGCCTGTGGCAGATCGGCGGCAAACTGCTCGAAGATCTCGGGCTGCACATCAGACAGCACCGGGTTTTCGCGCGGCGCCTCGCGCCCGAGCTCCAGCAAGAGCCTGGCAGCCTCGCGGCACTCGTCGACACGGCTGTTGAATCGGGACCCGGCCAGGGCCCGACCGACGCCGGAAAAGGCCACAAGCACACGAAAGTCTCTCGAACCAGCGGGGAGCGGAACCTGCTCGATGCTCAGATCTGAGCAGTCGACCCGCGTCAGATGTCCGTGCTCGGCGAAGAGGATGATGCTCTGGTCGAGGCGGCCGCTCGCCACGCCCACATACTCGTTCTCCGCCCTCTGGACCAGGCCGGATATCTCGTCTCGACCGATGTCGATCTCGTTCACCCGTGTCAGAGCAAACAGGTAGGCAACGAGAACGGCGGCGGACGAGCTCAATCCCGCGCCCGGCAGATCTCCGCCGATCACCCCTCGGAAGCCGCTCCGGAGGCGGTGCTCATTTGAAAGGACCGCAATTGCCGCGCGAACATAGTCGCCCCAATCGCCCGCTCGTGTCGGCACATGATCGTCGAGCTCCACGACGACCTCGCCGGGAAAACCCAGACTCACCACCCTGACGACCGCATCCGTCTCGGGGACGGCGACCATCAGGACCTGGCGATCGACGGTCATCCCTGTCACCACACCGCCCTGATGGTCGACATGTGCGCCGAGAGGACAGATCCGGAGCGGGGCTTCGACGAGGAACGCCTCGGACCGGTCAAACGAAACGCTTTCATGGAGCAGGCCGATCAGCTCTGACAGACGGTCCGGTCGAGCTGATTCCGGCCGGTTCATACTCAGCCGCGGAGCTCTTGATCTTGGCGATTCATGCGTCGATCGAGAATAGCCTCGCGCAACCGGGTGGGCAAGTGACGAATCCGGCGCCTACAAATAGTCGAGCAGAGACTGTGCAGTCGCGGCGTCAGGATCATCGGGAGCAAGCTCGAGGAACTTCGCCAACGCCTGTTTCGCGCACTCCACGTCGCCCTGCATGTTGCAGGTCAGGCCGAGCTGGAAATACGCCGGGGCGAGCTCCGGTTCACGTTCGAGGATGACTCCGAGCAGCGCCCGCGAACCAACCAGCTCGTTGGTATCGAAAAGGACCCGGGCGTGCTGCAACATTTCGTTGGACACCAACTCTGGACTGGCGTCGGCGAGTCTTTGTGCCGAAGGAATCAATCTGTCGATGTCGCCGATCATGAGCTCCGCGAAATACGCGGTGCCCATGGCGTTCGTGTTATCCGGCTGGAGTCGGAGGATCTCCTCGGCGGCATCGGCCGCAACCTCGAAATTCTTCAGTTCCAGCGCAATCGCCGCGGTCGCATTCCATGCCTCTGGGAAGTCCGGGTCGATCTTGGACGCCTGCAAAAAGTGTTCGAGAGCGGTCGGCAGATCTTTCGCCTGAAGGGCTGTGACCCCCTCGTTGAAGACCGGGATCGCTTCCTGGCGCGCCTCGCTGACCCCAACCTCGCCTGCAGCCTCGGTTCCTTCCTGCTCTCCCGCTGCCACCGGTGGATCGTTTGCAGAGACGGGGTTCACAATGAACCCCAAGGTTGAGATTGTGATCATCAACACTCGCATTCCGACGTGAAACGTTTGACTGGACATTCAGCCTCCTCCTCTTCAAAGTGCATCCTACATCGAATCCCAATCAAGCGTGCGGTCGACAGGGCCCGACACTCGTTTTGGTATCGTAACAGCCCTCGAAAGGAGGCAGACATGAACCTCGACGATCGTGTCGCGATTATCACCTACGCGCTCAGTGGTATCGCACGAAGCGTCTCGCGCGAGCTCGACCGCGCGAGCATGAGACTGGCGCTGAACGGGTGTTCAGATGCGAGAGGGTATTTCTGTTGACTGCCGAGTTGGTGATTTTCGACCTCGACGGCACTCTCATCAACAGCCTCGGTGATATCGCCGACGCGATGAATGCGGTGCTGAAGGATCGAGGTCACCCCACCCACCCGCGAGACGCCTACCGTTTTTTGGTCGGAGATGGTCTCGAGATGCTCGTCCGCCGCGCGCTCCCGGAACACGTCGTTGAAGAAACGAATGTCCCGGATGTGGTCCGCCAGATGCGCCGGGAGTACTCGGCGCGATGGACGGCCACCACGCGACCGTTCCCGGAGATTCAGGAGCTTCTGATTGCGCTCCGGGCTCGAGGTATCCACACCGCAGTGCTTTCCAACAAGCCCGATCATGCGACTCGAGAGATCGTCGACGAACTGTTCACGGGAAATGCGTTCGAAGTCGTTCGAGGCGCTCTCGATGGCGTACCACTCAAACCAGATCCTATCTCCGTGCTCGGCATCGTCTCCGATCTCGGTCACTCACCCCAGCGGTCAGTCTTTGTCGGTGATACCGCGGTTGACATGGCGACCGGGACCAGTGCAGGCCTGCTCACCGTCGGTGTCACGTGGGGATTCCGCGACGCCGACGAGCTCGTGGCTCACGGAGCCGACCACATCATCGATCGCCCGCTCCAACTTCTCCGCATACTCAAGGGCGCGGCACCAGGTCGGGTCCACCCCTGATGCTCGGCGGACCTCCAGTAAATGGTCTACGATGATGAACATGATGAAACGAATCCTACCGTCGATCCTTCTCGTTGTCGCAGCGTGCACGACCTCGTCGGGGCCCGGCACGGTCGAGCCGGGTATTCGCGAAGTCAGTCGATACGCCGTAATTTGCGAGGGGCCCGAGCTGGACGTGGCGCTGGGATTCCACCAGGCCACGAGGAGCATCGGCGACGAGTGGCTGATCGTCGCCGTCGAATTCACGGCTTCGTCTCGAGGCGGGCCGATCGTGGTCAAGCGGGCCGATATCTCGGTCCTCACCCCCGACGGCCGCCGTCTCGCCCTGATCAGTCAGGAGGAGTTCCGCGAGAACTACGGCGCGGTGCGCGTCGCGGTCGAGCGGGCTCTCCGATCCCTGCCCATCCTCGGCAGGTACGATCCCAGCGAGATGCCGTGCGACCGCTGGTTCCTCCGCGATCCGTTCGGAGGGTTTGCCTACGACGAAGTCCCGGTCAACACCTTCCAGCTGTGCTCGGGACCACTGGTGTTCAGGGTCGCTGGTGGTATCCAGCCCGGGCGGTGGAGGCTGTTGATCGAGCTCGAGGAAAGTCGAGTGGATATCCCGTTCGAGATTGAAGCGACGGAATAGCTGTCCGACGTCAGCTCGGCTGCTCTGGTCGGGTATCTTCGTCAATTCGCCGGTTGGATCCGCGCTGTCATCGGAAGATCGACGCACCGCGGACTTCGGGAGCTGAAAGAGACGAGACGATCCCAAACGCCGGGCATCGTGGTGCGGATGGTCTCGATGACGTTTTCGCCCAAATTCTCACGGCTCATCGGCACACGTTTCACATACTCCTTGTCGAGCTCACCCGGCGACCGCCCGTACTTGTAGTCGTAGGTGAAGGAGAGACCGTCGGGCCGCAGCACAACCCCCGGGCACGCGGCGTTCGGCACCGAAATATAAAACTCATCGGTCGCTTCCGGCCCGGTCATCTCGTCATCGTTGAGCAACCCGAGCGATACCAGCGCCTCATACAGCTGGACGGCGGTCAGGCGCGCGGGGTCGACGAAGACGACGTCCTCGGCAATGAGGCGCTCGTAGGGCGCCTCCCCCTGTTCATCGCGCACGCTGCGCAGCCGGTCGAACGACGCCTCGATCGCCTCCTGGTGGAACGGGAAATGGGTGCAACCCAGGACGACCGTGGTGATCGGCTCGCTCGAGCCGCCGCGTCGGTAGGCCTCAACGAGGGTGGTCGTCTCGTAGCGGATGTAGTTTTCGATCGAGTTCAGGCGCCAGGTTTCGGGGCGGTCGGGATCGCCAAGGATTCCATCAGGCTCGAAGCCGTACTCCTCGATCAATGTCGGCTCGATCGGTGCGGCCGAATTGCCCACCGCCGGCCCCCGGTAGTCCGCGACAACGCCAGAGTCCGCAGGCACGATGAAACCCGGGTCCCCCTCGATCGCGCCGGCAAGCCCGACGGATCCCTGCTGTGTGATCTCGGGAACTTTCATCCCGGCCTCTTCGGATGAGCGCGCGATCTCCCGCGGGTAGCCGCCGCTGGCGCAGGTGCCGACGGTGGCCATGACCGCCACCGCACCCGGAGCGGCGGCACCCCGCAGGGCTTCGACGGCACCGTCGGCGCCCGCCGCGACGACCCCGACCGTATACACCGGCAGGTTCCATTCGTGCAGCGCGCGGTGGATATCATCGAGGCCAT
Organism: uncultured Thermoanaerobaculia bacterium; assembly: GCA_964423595.1. Taxonomy (GTDB): domain Bacteria; phylum Acidobacteriota; class Thermoanaerobaculia; order Thermoanaerobaculales; family Sulfomarinibacteraceae; genus Sulfomarinibacter. Next base: position 12,542 of record CAYRFI010000091.1, read on the forward strand.
AGGATGTCGCCGTGTTGCACGCGACGACGATGGCTTTCACAGGGGGCTTATCCCTGTGCGGGAGCTGGGAGGATCTCGATGTCCAATACCGGTCCCCGAGGATGAAGACGACGTCCTTGAGGACCAGCTCCTTGAGGAAGCCGACCTTGTCTTCCGACGGGTAATTCCCGTAGGGCATGTTCGCCTGGTCCCCCAAATAGACGAAGGATTCGTTTTGAAAATCGGGTTGACCATCCGCACCGTGTTCGTGTGTCACGTTGTCGAATTGATCGATCGTCACGATCTCGTTCAATACGGTGAGCCCCCCGATTCCCGAATCAAAGATCCCGATCGGAAGGTCCGCGTTTAGTGTCTGAAACCGCTCGAACGGCACCGAAAACACGTCCGAGCCGCCACCAGAGACGACGTCCACGATCGACAGGACCGGCGGCTCGTCAACGGCGTTCGTACATCCAACGTAGAGGGCGGCCCCAATCCCCGATACGACCAGCAGGAGCGCTCTCGATCCGATCTTCATGATGTCTCCCTCCTCGGAGTACCACATCCCTCATTGTTGCATTGCATTGGCGCGAGAATCAGCACACCAAGCACCGTTGCCATTGCCGCAATGCAACAACGAGGAACGTGGCACCCCAGCGTACTACCCTCCGGACCACCACGACGGGATGGGGAGGTCGCGCATGGTCTGCAGACCCGCCGGGGCTGCCAGCGCCCGTGGGAGGGTGTTGACGGTCACCGATGCGGTGGTGGTATCGCCATGAAGTCCGCCCTCCACTTTCGAGTACAGCGGCGGAGAGCCTTCGATTCGCACCGCGTCGTACGATTTCGGCGCCCCCAGATAGGCCTCCATGTGCAACGTCACGATCGGCTCCCCGTTCCGGTAGCCGACGCCATCCTGAATCAGTCCCGCGGCCTGGCCGGTCTCGACCGAAATGAACCGGCTAGCTACCGGCTCTTCCGCGATCTTGGGCTCGATCACATCGGTGATGCGCTCGAGTTCCCAGCCGAAGGCGGCGCCGATCATGGCTATCGACTCGGTCAAGCCGACGTGCCGGATCTCCTTCCGTTCGACCTTTTCGCGGAATGCATCGAGCTCCATTCCGGCGCCTATTTTCTGCTGAAACGGCAGACGCCGGTGCGAGGCATCCTGCACGCGGTCGACGGTGATCGAGTCGACCCTTTCGCACGCGGCGCTGAGCACGATCGGCAGCGTATCCATGGCGAAGCCCGGGTTGACTCCGGTGCCGACGACAGCCACCCCCGCGGCTCGCGCCGCCTCGTCGATCTCCCTGGCCAGCGGCCCCTGGGAGTAGAACGGGTACGACAGCTCCTCGGTGGTCGAGACAACCGGCAGGCCGGCGCCGAGGATCGCTTTCAGCTGCGGCAGGATCACCGCCAGCGACGAGCTCGTGCAATGAGCCACAATGTCCGCTCCGCCCCGCGCCAGCACCGATTCCAGATCGGACTCCACCGCCGTCCCGGCATCGCTGTCCAGACCACATATTTCGCCCAGATCCCGGCCCTCCTTGTTCGGATCGATGTCCACCGCCGCCGTGACCTCGAAGCCGGGACGATCCATGAGCTGCCGCAGCACTCCGACGCCGATCGGACCGAGGCCCACCTGGATCACTCGAATGGTCATTCCCGTACCTCCGTCAAGGAATAAAGCCCATAGCGCCGGCAACGAGAGACAACAGCCACGCGCAGAGCAGGGCGCCGTAGATTCCGATCAAATACCCCGAAATCCCCATGAGAACGCCGACCGGAGCCAGGGAACGCCGGTAGACCGACGCCACAATTGGCGCCGAGACGACACCACCGACATTCGCCATGCTCCCGGTGGCGACGAAGAACAACGGCGCGCGCAGGAGGCGTGCCACCGCGAACAGCACCGAGATGTGAATGCCGAGCCAGATCAGGCCCACCGCCAGGTAGAGCGGCACCTCGACGACCTTTTTGAGGTCGGCCTGGGCGCCGATGGCGGTCAACATGAGGTAGAGCGCCACGTAGCCTGCGCGTGAGGCGCCCACACGCTCGAGCCGCCGAACCGGCGTGAAAGACAACGCCAGGCCGAGCGATGTCACAAGGACAACGGTCCAGGTCGTGTGGCTGATGATGGTCGGATCGCCCAGCAGGGGTAGCCGGTCCCCAACCCAGATGCAGACCGACGCGGCGCCGAATCCCAGCCCGAGGATCATTGCCATGTCCCGGACATCCATCGGGCGCCGCTCGCCCTCCGCCGTCACCAGGCGACTTTCCAGGGCATCGATGTCCCGGGTGTCGGCATGCAACCAGGCGTCGAACTTCTCCTGCCAGCTGCTCATGAAAAGCAGCACTCCCATCCAACCGTAGGCGACCACCGTGTCGACGACGATGATGGGACCCATCAGCGAATCCGGCGTGCCCACACTCTCCTTGATCGCCATCATGTTCGGCGCGCCGCCGATCCAGGAACCCGACAAAGCCGCCAAACCCGTCCAGGTGTCCGCCGGCAGGAACACACCGAACAGGGCGAGCGCCACCGGTCCGCCGACGATGATCCCCAGCGATCCCGCCAACATCATGATCAGCGCCTTGCCGCCGAGGCGCACGATCGCACGAACATCGACCGTCACCATCAGCAACAAGAGGCTCACCGGCAGCAGATAGCGCACCATCCAGCCGTAAGCCCCCGAACTGCCGGGGGTGATCCCCAAGCTGGTGCTCAACGCCGGCAGGAAGTAGGCGTAGATGACCGCCGGTGTGACCCGGAACAGGGGTTGCAGCCGCGGCAGGCCGGTGAGCCAGAAGATGGCGCCGAGGAGACCGGCGAGGTAGACGAAGATGGCTGTTGGGTCGGCAATCACATGTGTCTCCTCACGGCGGACCCTCGAGCCCGAGATTGGCGACGCCCTCGCGGACGGCGGTCATGAGACGATCCCCCGGGTCGACCTTCTCCGTCCTGTAATTCTCGTCCAGCTCCAACCACAGCGGGTCGCCTTCGAACTCCCGGTACTCCATGTGGCCGATGAGGTAGCGGATGGTGGGGTACTTTCGCACCAGATAGCGCACCAGCCGGATGTTAGCCGCAAGCTGCGCATCGGTGAGATTGTCGATGCCGGCGCCGCCACCCACGTTCTCGACCCCGATGGCCGAGTAGTTGAGACCGATGCAATGCCTGGCCATCCAGGTCTCGGGCATGAGCCGGTAGACCGTACCGTCTCGATCGACGAGAAATTGGATCGAGACGTTGACCTCTCCGGCGGCGGCAAGGCCAGGTCGGGACCCGCCCAACTCCTCGGGGTCGAAGGCGGCAAACGAATCCTCGAATCCATCGATGGCCGTCCAATGCAGGATAATGATGCTGGGGACGATCGAAATATCCTCGGGGCTCTCACCATAGTGGTCCGCGATGTATTGCAAGGTGCCGCTCACGCGATCGGCGGAGAAAGAGATCGGGCGGTCGTGGATTTTGAGTCCATGCGCGCAGCCGGAAAGCGCCAGCAGCGATGCGAGAGCCACAATGAGCAAACGACGTGAATGCATGGACAGTCCCTTCGGCGGCAAGTCTACCCTACGCTCCCGATCGCTGCGGCGGCACGAACGCCCCTCGTTTCGGGCCGGAGATATGGCATAGTACCCGGCATGAAACACATTCAAACTGGGCTGCTCGTCACAGTGTTGGTACTCTCGATCTCCGCTTGCGGTGGAAACGAGACAGCGGATCCGGGATCCTCCATGCGAATAGAAGACGAAGTACGCGGCAATCTGGCTGATCTCACGGACGGCGGCGGCGATCCGACACGGGCCCTCGCCGGGCTCGCCGTGGCGGTTCTCCACGGCGGCGAGCTCAGCTTCGAGGCCACCTTCGGTCGGGCCTTCATCGATCCGGCGGGCGAAAACGACCGCGATCTGACACCTGATAGCCTGATGCGGATCGCTTCGATCTCGAAGACCCTTTCCGCCATCGTCGTCATGCAGCTCGCCGAGGAGGGAAAACTGGAGCTGGATCGCGACGTCTCGGATTACCTGGGCTGGGAGCTCCGCAACCCGCACTACCCGGATCGCGCCATCACTCTCCGCTACCTTCTCGCCCATGTCTCCTCGATTCGCGACGCGGGCGAGTCGTACATCATTCGATACCCACGCGCCCTTCAGGAGGCGTTCGATCCCTCCGACCCCGATTTCGGCGAGCGGTTCCAGATCGCCGAAGAGGGCAGGGATCGGGGACCGGGCGTCTTTTTCGAATACTGCAACCTGAACTACGGGGTCGTTGGCACCGTTCTCGAAAAGGTGACCGGCGTTCGCTTCGACGTGTTGATGCATCAGCGGTTCTTCGAACCTTTGAGACTGCCGGGAGGGTTCAACGTCGCCGGGCTTCCAGAGTCCGAGCAGGAGAGCCTGGCGACGCTCTATCGCAAGCGTGACCGGGAGGAAATCTGGCATCCCGAGGGTCCGTGGGTGGCCCAGGTCGACGATCTGAGCGAGGGCATCCCGACGGCCCTGCCCGCAGATGCCGACTACGTACCTGGGAAGAACGGGGCTCAGTTCAGCCCGCAGGGCGGATCGCGGGTGTCGCTGCGGGGGCTCGAAACCTTGGCGAGGCTTTTTTCCGGCGACGGTAGCGTGGGCGATATCCGGCTGCTGAGTCCCGAGAGCATGACCGAGCTCCGGCGTCCGGTCTGGCGTTACGATCCTGAAGCACAGAATATCGAGGACTACGACGGCACGCTCAACGCCTGGGCGACGGGCCTCCGGATCATCACCGGTGAGACCGAGGGCGACCGGCTCTCTGCCGGCGATGACCGGCGCTGGGTGGGGCATTTCGGCGAAGCGTACGGGCTCCTGGCCGGGGTCTGGGCGGACCCTGAGACCGGTGATGCCGTCATCTTCGCTCTCACCGGATCCGCCTTCGACCCGTACGCCGAGGACGATGGCACGAGCACACTGGCCCCCATCGAGGCCCGGATCCTCGGGCAGCTCGGACGGCTGCTCTAGCCTGCATATCTCACCAACTATCTGCTGCGGCCGGAAATCTGCAGCAATCTGCGGCGTTTGCTCCCATCGGGGTGC
>CAYRFI010000092.1:0-17198 GCA_964423595.1 uncultured Thermoanaerobaculia bacterium
ATCTTCCGCACTACCTTCCGGCCGATGGTTCACACTCTGTCGGGCCGGGACGAACGAACCATGATGAAGCTCGTGGTTGACCGGAAAACCGACAGAGTGCTCGGCGTCCACATGGTCGGGCACGACGCCGGCGAGATCATTCAGGGCATGGCCGTGGCCCTCAAGGCCGGCGCCACCAAGGCGACCTTTGACTCAACCGTCGGTATCCACCCGACCGCGGCCGAAGAGTTCGTCACGATGCGAACGCCTATCGGACTCTGAATTCGGAAATCGGAATTGTCCCCCTTCCTCCCGTGGGCCGCGGTTGGAGGGAAGGGAACTGAGAATTCCAAACTCAGAATTCGGAATTTGCTGCTCTGAGCGCCGCGCGCAGAGCGGCGGGGGTGTTGCAGTTGGTGATGACGCCGACGTCGTCCACCGGCACGTCGACGGCTTCGACGGACCGCAAGATCTCTCGAAGTGTAGGTCCGGCCAGCTGCCCTCCCACGATGTTCTCAACGACCGATCGCACTACGCACACGGGGTGCCCGTGCTTGCCTCTGTATGACGGGATGGCGGCTCGTCCCGTGGCGTTTGCGAGAGCAACCACGGCCGCTGGGTTCACCAACGGGTGATCCACCGGCAGTATCGCGACGGCGCGCCATTCCAGGTACTCGACGAGGCGGCTGAGACCTGTCACCAGCGACGCGAACATGTCCATGCCAGGCTCTGGGAGGGCGATCGGCTCCAGCCCATCGATCTGTGGGTCGTCGGTCCCTGGCGGAAGCGTCGCCACCACGGGCGAAGCACCAGCGTCATTGAGCGTCGCCGCGCACGCCTCGAGAAACGTTCCCCCGTTGGGAAGCCTCGCAAACGCCTTCCGCCCCCCGAATCGCCTGCCTTCTCCCCCCGCGAGGATCAATCCGGCGAGGTGTCCGGCTTTCAACGCAGAGGCGCAGAGACGCAGAGGCGCAGAGGGATTTTTTTTCATAATCCGTTCGCGACTCGTCGAACTCCGTCAACGACGCGCGGTTTCCCGAAGTTGACCACCAATCCGAGTTTCAGATCGAGGAGCCGGAGGTAGGTCAGAATTTGCGATTCATAAACTGGGTGTGTAATTGATGTTGCTTTACCCTCAACAACAACTCTTCGCTCAACGAGTAGGTCCATTCGGAAATCAGTTGCCAAACGTCGTCCCTTGTACAAGACTGGAACCGTCTTCTGACGTTCGACTTTCAGCCCTCTCTGTGACAACTCAACAGCCAACGCCTCTTCGTAAATGCTGTCAAGCAATCCAGGCCCCCCAAGTTTCCGATGGACCTCGATCGCTGCATCAACGATTTGTCCACTGATGTCGTTGAGTTCCATAATGTGGTCCACGATAGCGGTCACAAACTCAAATGAAAAACTCTGCGGCTCTGCGTCTCTGCGTTTTTTTTCAGGATGGCCATAGACAGACTCGTCGCACGCCGGTGATTTGTGACGTCACCGCGCCCTGCTCGACGGCGCGAAGGACCGCGTCCGGGTTTTCGACCACGGTGCCGCAGAGGACATCGAAGCCGAATTGGAACAGAACCGGTGTCAGCGGCGTGCTCGGCCCGAGGAGCATCACGAAGGCGTCCGAACGAATCCTGGCGAGAACGGTCGGCAGGGTTTGGTTGAGCAGCGTTGTCGCGGTCACCGCCACCACATCGGCCTCGGGCAGCAGTTGCTCCATGGCTTCCTGGCCGAGATCTTCCTGTCGCCGATTGAGGCCACGCTCAAAGACCCAGAGCTGGCCGCAGTCCTCGCGCAGCGATTCCGCAAAAGGAAACCGGCCGATCATCGCGACCTTCTGGCCGCGCCCCCGCTCACGCAGGATGGCCACCGCCTTCTCGTCAAGAAGGTTTACCGCCGTAGGGCCGAGGAGGGCGTTGGCTGCCGCGAGGCCGATCGCACACTCCGGAGGAGAGTCCGACCGGAGGAGACCGGTGAGTTCCAGCGGCGTCCGCCGGTGAAGCTGGCCTGCGGCTTTGACCGGTTGCGATCCATGGATGTGGTCCTCCGAACGCAGGGTTGAGGACATTCCGGCGCCCAGGCTCGAGTGCACAACCACCCAGTAGGGGCCGACCCGAAGATCGACCAGGTCGGCTGGGGGCGCCTCGGCAGCCGCCTCGAGCACCGCATCGACAAAGACTCCGGCGTCGGATCGAGCGTTGTCCATAGCCGCAACTCTATCAGGCGCTGCGAACTCTCCAAAAACCGTCGTATAATCCGGATGTGTTTCAATTATAGCAACTTAGTCTCAATATGAATTGACCTTCGATCGCTCTCGAGGAGGGATGTATGAGCAACAAAAAGGATCCCACGAAGCGTCCGGAGGGAGGGGTCACCAGACGCGGATTCCTCGGCTCGGTGGGCGCCGGCGCGGTGGTCGCAGCCACCGGAGTCGCTCGTCCGGGCGAGGCCATCCCCGAGATCACCTCACCGGAAGAGATGGTGCAGGTCGCCCTCTTGATCAACGGCCGCATCCACCGGCTGTTGGTGGAGCCCAGATGGACCCTCCTTTTCGTCCTGCGCGAGCGGCTCGCCATCACCGGAACCAAGGCCGGCTGTGAGCGCGGGGAATGCGGCAGCTGTACCGTCCTGATCGATGGACGGCCACGCTACGCGTGCATGACCCTGGCGGTGGAGGCCGAGGGCACCGAGATCACGACGGTGGAAGGCCTTCTCGACGGCGAGGAACTGGGCACAGTTCAGAGGGCCTTTGTCGAGGAGGATGCATTTCAGTGCGGGTACTGCACGCCCGGCCAGATCATGGCCGCCGAAGGCCTGCTGCGTGCCAACCCCTCCCCTTCTTTCGATGAGATCCGCTGTGGCATGAGCGGCAACCTTTGCCGCTGCGGCGCCTACCCGCACATCGTGAACGCGGTCACCGCGGCCGCCGAGAACAAGAAGGGAGGCCGGTGATGGATCAGGAATCTCCCTATTGGATCGATGGATCCGTCCCCGAGACGCCGGGAACCGGCGAGTATCCGGATCCCTGGAAGACGACCGAGATCGTCGGCACGCGGGTGCCGAAGGTCGACGCCTATGAGCGCGTCAGCGGGACCGCCGTCTACCCCCACGATATCTCCCTTCCGGAGATGCTGCACGGCGCCATCCTGCGTTGTCCGTACGCCCATGCCAATGTGCTCAAGATCGACACCAGCAAGGCCGAGAAGATGCCGGGCGTCCGGGCAGTGCTGACCGGCAATTCTCCGGGCGCCGACATGCCGTGGTACCCGCGGGGCGGCAAGTTCTCCGGCCGGCTCTTCGACACCCACTGCCGGCACGAAGGCGAGGAAGTGGCGGTTATCGCAGCGGAGACGCCCCTCCAGGCCTCCGACGCCATCCGGGCGATCGAGGTCGAGTACGAGGTCCTGCCGTTCGTCATCGATGACGAGGCCGCCCTCGACCCCTCTGCGCCTGCGATCCACGAGGGTGGAAACGTCGTCGGGGAGCCGCGGGTACGGGAACGCGGCGACCTCGAAGCCGGTTTCGCCGAGGCCGACGTGGTGGTCGAGCGCACCTATCGCACGAAGTGTGAGATTCACGCGCCAATGGAACCGCACGGCTCGGTAGCCAGGTGGGACGGCAACAGGCTCACCATCTGGGACACCACCCAGGGCGTGTTCAGCGTCCAGGAGGCCGTCGCTCGCGCAATGCGTCTGCCCCTGGCAAATGTGCGCGTGATCGGCCACTACATGGGTGGTGGCTTCGGCTCCAAGCTCGAGGTCGGCAAGTACACGGTCTACGCCGCGTTGCTGGCGAAAACGACCGGTCGGCCGGTGAAGATCTTTCTGCCGCGGGAGGACTGCTTCCTGGTCACCGGCAACCGGCCCGGCAACACAATGACGGTCAAGATCGGGGCCAAGAAAGACGGCACCCTGACCGCCATCGATTACAGGAGCCTGGGCTCGAGCGGCGCCTATGCGTACGGTGCCGACTCCAGCACGTTGGCCGCATACCTTTACACGTGCCCGAATCTTCGTACCGAAGACACCACGGTCTATACCAACGCGGGCAAGGCGCGGCCGATGCGCGCGCCGGGCTTTCCGCAGGGCGCCTGGGCCCTCGAGCAGGCCATGGACGAGCTCGCGCAAAAGCTCGGGGCCGATCCGGTCGAGCTTCGTCTGAAAAATATCGCCGACGTCTTGCAGGTCGAGGAGGGCAGGCCGTTCACCTCGAATCAACTCGCCGAATGCCTCCGCAAAGGGGCGATGGAATTCGGTTGGTCCGAGGCGTGGGCGCGTGACAAAACCGACGGTCATCTCCGTCGCGGCGTCGGCGTTGCAGCCTGCTTCTGGGGCTACGCCGGAGGGCCGCCTTCGACTGTGATCGTCAAGCTCTTCGCGGACGGCAGCGTCAACCTCAACATGGGCGCCTCCGACATCGGGACCGGCACCAAGACCTGGGCCGCGATGATCGTCGCCGAGGAGCTCGGGGTGGCGGTCGATAAGATCCAGATCGAGCACGCGGACACCGCCACGACGCAGTATGCAACCTCGTCCGGCGGGAGCAAGACAGTGCCGTCCGACTCCCCCGCGGTGCGCGCCGCGGCCTACGCCGTCAAAGTGCAGCTGATGCGAATGGCCGCCGAACAGCTCGAGGTGGATGTGTCCGATCTCGAGTTCCGCGATCTGACAGTGTCAAGCCGGTCGGATCAAGAAAAGAAGGTAAGGGTGACCGAGCTCGAGAAGCTCGACCGGCAGGGCGTCGTCATCGGCACCGGCTATCGTGACCCCAACCCCGAAGGCATGGTCACCTTCCCGTTCGGTGCGCAGTTCTGCGAGGTTGAAGTCAATACGCGCACGGGCGAGGTTCGGCTTCTGCGCTTTCTCGGCGCCCACGATTCGGGCCGGGTCCTCAACCGCCTGACCTACGACAATCAGGTCTTTGGCGGCATCGTGATGGGCGTGGGCCTGGGCATGACCGAAGAGCGTGTGCTCGACCCCCAGACCGGGAAGATGACCAACGCCAACTTCCACGACTACAAGATCCCGACCATGAAGGACGTCGCAATTGAGCACACGTGTGTTCCGATCGACATCCCAGACAACGAGTTCAACACCACCGGCACCAAGGGTCTCGGTGAACCGGCAACGATCCCGACGGCTGCCGCGATCGCCAACGCGGTGTGCGATGCCATCGGCATCCGGGTGACCGATACTCCGCTCAACCCGATTCAGCTGGCGCGCCTGATCGCCGAACAGCAAAAGGAGGCCTGAGATGCTTCCCAAATTCACCTATGTGCGCCCAACCACGGTCAACGAGGCCCTTGCTGTCCTCAACGACCGACCGGCCCTGGTCCACGGCGGCGGCACCGATCTCCTCGGCTGCCTCCGCGAAGGCGTCTTCAGCGCCGACACTCTGGTCTCCCTCTCGTCGATCAACGAGCTCAAGGGCATCCGGCAGGCGACGGACGGTGGCCTCCGGATCGGCGCCCTCGCAACGGTGGCCGAAATCGCGACCTCCGAAGCGGTCGCATCGCGGTACACAGCCCTCACCGAGGCGGCATCCGCGGTCGCCAGCCCGCAGCTCCGCAACCAGGGCACCATCGGCGGCAACCTCTGCCAGAAGCCACGCTGCTGGTACTACCGGGGCCACTTCGATTGCCTCCGCAAGGGCGGCGATCTTTGCTACGCCTTCGAGGGCGAAAACCAATACCACTGCATCTTCGGTGGCGATATGTGCTACATCGTCCACCCGTCGGACACCGCGCCGGCGCTGGCTGCGCTCGGGGCGGTCTGCCGCGTTTCCGGACCGGCTGCCAGCCGCTCGGTAGCGGTCGAGTCTTTCCACGTGCCACCGACCGAGGACCCACAGCGTGAGACGGTGCTCGCCCCCGACGAGATCGTCACCGAGATCGTCCTCCCGGCGCCGTCGCCAGGGCTGCGTTCGTCCTACCGCAAGGTGCGGACGCGCGGCGCCTGGGATTTCGCCCTCGCCGGCGTCGCCCTCGCGATCGTCTTCGACGGCGACACTGTCCGTTCCGCCAGGATCTTCCTCTCCGGTGCAGCGCCGGTGCCGTGGCGATCGAAGGCAGCCGAAGAGGCGATCGTTGGCACGACCCTCGACACCGCCACAATCAACAGTGCCGCCGCGGCAACAGTCGAGGGCGCCGAACCGCTCTCGCAGAACGGTTACAAAGTGGCTCTTTTCGAAGGCTTGATGAAGGAGCAGTTGGAGGCGATTTCGGGGTAGCCTGAAATGCGCCGAGCGTGGTGGTGCGGCCGTCTCGGCCGCACTTCTTCAACGAAAGTGGAATCGTGCGGGCGGGACGCCCGCACCACAACCGGCCGAAGGCCGCCATAGTTTCTCGGCCGGGGACGGCCGAGAAATTATTGCGGCATGACGAAGACCGGGTCCTGCGAGCTGCCGTCAATGACCGTCATATACGTCAGATACGGACGGTCAGCGCTGACAATAATGGAGCCCGCCGGATCGGGTTGAACGAAGTTGTTTCCGAACAGCTTGCCGATACCCCACTGCTGCATGGACCGTGGAGGCACTGTCTTGAAAGCGGTCGAGCGCAGAGTTCCGCCCTCATCGCGCAGGTCGAAGGTGAACGAGACACCCTGGTTGCCGGTGACCACACCGATGTTGGTGCGGAATCCGTCGAGGACACGGACTCCCGGAAGCACGGTCTCACCCGAAGCGAGCGCCAACGACGGCGCCGTCCGCACGCCGTTGCCCGAGGTCCCACCATCGGGGCAGGCTTCGCAGGCAGTGAACACTCTTGAGGTCACCGTGGTCGGCCTCGTTGACTCGATGACGAGGGTCCCCTTGCCATTGTCGATGTGAAACTTCTCGAGGAGCACGTCGGCAATGATGCGGGATTCGTATGGGTTGAGTTTGAACCTCGCTGCAAACAGGCCGCCCCGCGAGTTGTCGGTCTTCTCCGGCAGATACTCGAGATCCACCCACGCCGTGTTTCCGGTGGTGTTCCACAGCGACACCGAAGAGCTCCAGAAGGTCCCGCCTGATCCGGGGATGCGCGCGACCGCCGGCACGATCCACTCGGTCGCACTTTGCTTGCCGAGGAACACCGCCGAATCGGTGGAGTCGTTGTCGACCAGCGAGGCGTAGACAATGCCCGGTTTGTTCAAGGAGACGCGAACCGTCATCGGTACGCCCTGCTGCGCGAGACCGTCGAAGAGCTTGTTGATCGACCACTGGTCTTGCTCTCCGGCCTCCACCTTGCGTCTCACCCCACCCGCCACCAGGCCGTCGTCGCCCCGGAAGAGCTCGAAGGTCGCCCACACGGCCTCGTCACCCGCCGTGACCGCGACGCTGCTCCGGAAATCATCGTCGTGGAGGAGGCCCGGCAGGGACACGGCGTCGGTCGACGGCATGACATCGGCCGGCAGCCCCGAGCCCAGGTTTCCGAAGGAGTTCTCCGAGTAGGCGCGGGAGACCACGACGGGTGCCTTCGTTGCGCCATTCAGGACCTCGACATCGAGCGGCCCGCGCCCGTCACCGGCGCGGAAGAGATCGACAACGAGATCTTCGAGAAGCAGGGTCGCAAATCCGACGAGGGTGCGATCCTTGCTGAAGGCCGCTTTCGCGGCAGTCTGGTAGGTGAGACGGACCGTCTGAGAGGCGCTGTTCTGGTTGCTGACGACCACATCAGAGCGCCAGGATGTGCCGCCCACGCCCTCGTTGTGGACGACCACGGGCACTGTTACCTTGGACGGCCCGTCAGTTGGCGTTGCCGGCGCTGAGGTCGGAGTTCGGGTCGGGGTCGGTGTCGGCGTGTCCGTCGGTCCACCCGGGGTTGCGGTCGGCGTCGGAGTCGCGGTCGGCCCGCCCGGGGTCCAGGTCGGAGTCGGGGTCGAAGTCGAAGTCGGTGTCCAAGAAGGGGTGAAGGTCGGTGTCGGGGTGTTTGTCGGTCCGCCCGGCGTCCAGGTCGGGGATGGCGTCCAAGTCGGGGTCGGCGTGTTGGTCGGCCCGGCCACCGGATACAGGTACTCTGCACAATCAATATCGAGGGTAGTGAAGTCATGACAGCAGGTTGCGGACATCAGGTGGCCGGACGAGGCCGGATGCCCGAATCCCAAGCCATGGCCGAGTTCGTGGGTCATCAAGAGCTCGTAGTTGGCCGAGTCGAGACAGGCCCCAGTGCCGTTGTTCACCAGGACGCCCCACGCGGTCGACGGCCACCAGTCCTGACCGTCAAACGACATTGGGCTCAAATTGAACCATGAGCCGCCCCAAGCCAAGGTACCTGAACAACCCGACAGATCAGCAATCGCGTCGCACGGGTCGTTGAACGCGACTGCGTTCTGCGGGAAATTGGGACACCAGCTCGTGCCGACGGATGTTGGTCCTCCGGAGCTCGTGTTCAGACTTGTGGTTCCGACATTTTCCCAATTGCTGACCGCAGCAACGACCTCCGCATCACCGCCCCCGGGGAGGTCTGCGTCGAGTGTGCTGCTCCAGTTCATCGTATCGGGCTGAGTGAACCATCTCATGTTATTCGTTGTAGATCCGGAGGTATACGGCATGAATACGCAACCCGAGGGCGCCGCCTTCGCGGGTGCAGGCAACCGGTACGCGGGAACCTCGATGCCGCTGTCACTCCACGAAACCCCTGATGTCACGACCTCGCGCAATTGAGCGAGAAAGGCCGCCTCGTATACGGGCCCGAGAAACGGCTCAGTGTGGCCACCACGCTTGGGAACACGCACGATCCCAGCAGATTCCTCCACCGGCAACAAAACAGTTACGCCCTCGAGATCCTTGGATTCCCGCAGCACGCTATCGGCGAGGAGCCGAGGCTGCCACCGACCATTTGCGCCGAGATCAGCAAAGATCAGATAGACCTCATCCGGGGTGAAGCGCGGCGAACCCGCGACCATGAAGCCCCGATTACCTGAGCTGCCTCCGGGCACCTCAATGTCCACCGTATAGCCAACCAGCGAGCATCCCTTCAGACAATCGAGGACCTCGGCTGATGTCACGGTAACGATCAGGTCACCGCGTTCTTCCGCTTGACTCGGACCGGCTCTCAGCACCAACACGGCCTCGCTGTTAACAGCGAGCTCACCCGGATCCGCGGGCGGAATGATAGTCGTCGCCCCTGCAGACCCCGCCCCCAGGGTCAACAGCAGCGAAACGATGAACGAGAGTGCATGCCTTCTCATACCTACCAGTATCCGTATACACGGGTCGAGCATCAATACGGGACCCGTGAGAAGCGTCACTATCCGGGGCCTTTTAACAAAGCTTTCAACAAAGCCGTGACGAAAAGTCATTCCGACGTGGTAGAAATATCACTCCCCAGCGGAAAAACTGGCCGGTTCGGCGGGTTCCCGCCCGTAGGCCTCGACCATGTCCCAGAGCCTCGCCTGGATACCTTCCCCGAGCATCCGGGGAGTGATCCGGAAGCGCCAGTTGCCGTCGCCGACGGCCGGTGTGTTCATCCGGCAGTCGGCGCCGAGACCGGCGAGGTCCTGATGCGGCACGATGGCGGTGTCGGCGACCGACGCCAGAGCGAGCCGGATCAGGTCCCAGTGGATCTCGCGGCCGGAGCTCGCCGCGTACCGCCGTACCAGGTCCTTCTCCTCGTCGGAGGCGTCCTCGAGATACCAGCCGACGGTGGTGTTGTTGTCGTGGGTGCCGGTATAGATCACCATGTTGCGGTCGACAGCATACGGGATGTACGTCGACCGCGGTTCGGGCGTGAACGCGAAGTGCAGGATCGCCATGCCGGGTAGACCGAGCTCTTCGCGCAACGCCACCACGTCGGGCGTGATCTCGCCGAGGTCCTCTGCCACCAGTGGAAGATCGCCGAGGGCCTCTCGCAGGGCATCGAAGAAAGGCCGTCCGGGGCCCGGCATCCAGCGGCCGTGGATCGCGGTCTCGGCGTCCGCGGGCACCTCCCAATAAGAGGCGAAGCCTCGGAAATGATCGAGGCGCACCAGATCCACCAGCTCGAGGGTGTGGCGGAGACGCGCGATCCACCACGAATACCCATCCGACGCCATTCGGTCCCAGTCGTAAAGCGGATTGCCCCAGAGCTGACCGGTCTCTGAAAAGTAGTCGGGCGGAACGCCGGCCACCACCGTCGGGCGGCATTCTTTGTCGAGCAGGAAGAGCTCGGGATGGGCCCACACCTCGGCAGAATCCCCGGCGACAAAAATCGGCACATCACCGAAGACGCCGACACCCATCTCGCGCGCCCAGTCGTGCAGCGCGGTCCACTGCCGGAAGAAGAAGAACTGACAGAACTCGACGAAGTCGATCTCCTGCCGATGCTCCTGCATCCACCCGATCAGGGCCTTTGATTCGCGCATCGCCAGCGGCCGCGGCCACTCGTACCACGGCGCGCCGTCATAGCTGTCCCGAATCGCTCGAAAGAGCGCGTAGTCCGACAGCCAGTGACTCTGTTGTTCTCGAAAGGCGGCGAGCTGCCTCACCAGTTTGGCGGGCTGGGCATCGCGAAAACGGATGTAAGCGCGCCGCAACAAACCAATCTTGAACGGTTTGACGTCGTCGTACTCGACCCACTCCGCGGGCAGGTCGGGAACCTCGACCACTTCGGCTTCGGTGAGGACACCGTCCTCGGCAAGCAGATCGGGACTGATAAGGATCTCGTTGCCGGCAAAGGTAGAGATCGCTGAGTACGGCGAATTCCCGGGCCCCGGCGGGTGCAGAGGGAGCACCTGCCACCAGGACGCACCGGCGCCGGCCAGCCACTCCACGTAGGCCGCGGCGGTCGGTCCGAGGTCACCGATCCCGAAGCGGGACGGCAAACTCGTTGGGTGGAGGATGACCCCAGCGGTTCGATTGTGCTTCATTGAAGTCCATGGTAGCGCATTGAATAATGAAAAATGAAGAATGAGGAAAGAGGAATGAGGAATGAGGAATGAGGAATTTCCACCCACTCATTCGGTGACGCCGGGGGGCGCGGGCGGGAATTGAGAATTGAGAACTGAGAATACAACCGTCGCGAGCGGTTGGACGGCATTCCTCATTCCGAATTCCTCATTCCTAATTCTGATCGTTGTGCTACCGTTCATCGTTGCGAAGGAGGTCCATGCTTCCGGAAGTCAGACTCAAACAGCCGACCGCTGAAGAGTTCCGCGACCGTTTTCTCTACTACCTCCGCTACATCTGCGGCCTCGAGCTGCGCCAGGCGCGAGCCGCCGACAACCTGATGGCGCTCGGCCGTTCGGTGCGGGAGACGATCATCGACCGCGAGATCCTCACCCGCCGCACCTACGACAACGTCAAGCCGAAGTTCGTCAATTACCTGTCGATGGAGTACCTCCTCGGCCGGTTGATGCGCAACAATCTCATTGCCACCGGGTTGCTCGATACTGCCCGCGAGGCGATGCAGATGCTCGGCCTCAACCTCGACGCCATCGTCGAGGAGGAATCGGAACCGGGTCTCGGCAACGGCGGTCTCGGGCGGCTCGCGGCCTGCTTCCTCGACTCGCTGGCAACCCTCGACTACCCCGCCTACGGCTACGGCCTGCGCTACGACTATGGGATGTTTCGCCAGGACTTCGAGAATGGTTGGCAGATCGAGCACGCCGACACCTGGCTCGAGGACGGCTTCCCGTGGGAGGTCGAGCGCAACGACCGCACGGTTCCGGTCCGCTTTGGCGGCCAGGTCGACTGGAGCCCGGGCGCGGACAGCAGTACCCACCGTCCCGCATGGACCGGCTGGCGCCAGGTCTACGGCATACCCCACGATGTGCTGGTCGCCGGATATGGCACCAACACCGCGTTGATCCTGCGTCTATGGGACGCCCGGGCCGCGTCGGAGTTCGATTTTCACATCTTCTCCCGCGGCGGTTTTGTCCAGGCGGTCGCGGAGCGCGAGCGCGTGGAGGCGGTCAACCGGGTGCTCTACCCGGCCGATGACGTCGAGGCGGGTCGCGGGCTGCGCCTGACCCAAGAGTACTTTCTGGTCGCGTGCTCCGTGCGAGATATCATGGAACGATTCCGCCACCGTCACGGCGAGGTCTGGGAGATGCTGCCGGACAAGGTCTCGCTGCAGCTCAACGACACCCACCCCGCGTTGACCGTGGCCGAGCTGATGCGTTTTCTGTTGGACGAGGCCGGTCTGAGCTGGTCGCCGTCGTGGGAGCTCACCAAGGCCATCTGTTCCTTCACCAACCACACCCTGCTGCCCGAGGCCCTCGAGACATGGCCGGTGTCGCTCATGGAACCGCTGATTCCACGCCACCTCCAGATCATCTACGAGATCAACCGCCGCTTCATGGACTCCGTCAAGAGCATTTTTGTCGGCCGACCCGAAGCGTTGCGCCGAATGTCGATCGTCGAGGAGAATGGCGACAAGAGGTTGCGCATGGCCAACCTCGCGATTATCGGCAGCCACCGGGTCAACGGCGTCGCCAAGCTCCACACCGAGCTGCTGCGCACGCGGGTCGTCAAGGAATTCGCCGATCTGTGGCCGGAGAAGTTCCTGCCGATCACAAACGGGGTCACGCCTCGCCGCTGGCTGCTGGCCTGTAATCCTCGCCTCGCGAAATTGATCTCCGACCGCATCGGCGACGCCTGGCCGCGCGATCTCGACCGATTGCGAGAGCTCGAGGCGCTCGCCGACGATCACGGGTTCCAGGACGAGTTCCTGGCCATCAAGACCGCCAACAAACGGGACCTGGCGGCCACCGTCCACAACCTGTGTGGGGTGCGGCTCGATCCCTCCTCGATGTACGACGTCCAGATCAAACGCCTGCACGAGTATAAGCGCCAGCTCCTCAACATCATGCACGTCATTCACCTCCACCGGTTGATCAAATCCGACCCCACCCGCGACATGCTGCCACGCAGCCTCATCTTCGGCGCCAAAGCGGCACCCTCGTATCATATGGCCAAGCTCATCATCCGCCTCATCAACGGCGTCGCCGATGTTGTCAACAACGATCGCCAGGTGGACGGCCGCATCCGAGTTGCATTCGTGCCCGATTACCGGGTCACCCTGGCCGAAAAGATCATTCCCGCGGCCGACCTTTCCGAGCAGATCTCGACCGCCGGCATGGAGGCCTCGGGCACCGGCAACATGAAGATGGCGCTCAACGGCGCGGTCACCATCGGCACCCTCGACGGCGCCAACATCGAGATCAAAGAGCTGGTCGGCGACGACAACATCTTCATCTTCGGCCTCACCGCCGAGGAGGTGGAATCCCGCCTCGCCACCGGCGCCCACCGGCCGCGGAAGCTCTACGAATCGGACCCCGATCTCGCGGGCGTGATGGACGATCTGCGCGACGGCGTCTATGCCGGTTCGGACGCCGCGGCGCTGCGCGAGATCTGGTCGGCGCTGATGGAGCACGGTGATCGCTACATGGTTTTGGCCGACTACGCTTCGTACGTCGAAGCCCACGAGCAGGCCGCCGCGCGCTACCAGGACACCCGCGCCTGGGCTGCGGCAGCTATCCGCAACGTCGCCGCGATGGGTTATTTCTCCTCCGACCGGGCGATCCGGGAGTACGCGGAGAAGGTGTGGAATCTGCAGCCTGTCGAGGTCAAGGAAAACGGTTGATCCGGCTCTCATTCACTCAAACCGGGTAGCGATGGTCTCCTGACCCCAGCCCCGTTGAAACCGCAAAGACGCTCAGAACGCAAAGACCATCGCCGGGAAAACTCGAAGGGTTTTCTTTGCGTCTTCTTTGCGCCTTTGCGCCTTTGCGTTTTCAAAGCAGATTCAGCGGGCGGAATTTCCTGGACTCAAGAGGCCATTCGAGCACGGGTTCGGGTCACGCCACGCACCAATAGTTCAATCCCTCCCGCAACCCGATATTGTTGAGCTGTTCCCGGATCAACTCGCGCGCGCCGCGCGAACCGACCGCCGCCAACACCACCGTTCCCGGGCCCATCATCGCCCGCAGCTCATCGAAATCGATGATCGGTTTTTCGCGCAGGGTGCTGCCGATCTTCTCGGGGTCGATGTCGACGAAGGCCTCGACCGGCGCGCCGTCGCGCAGCAGATGCTTCGAGATGCGCCGCCCGGTCTGGCCCGCGCCCCAGATCACGACACGCTGCCGCCCAGCGAGGGGGCCGCTGAGCAGGTACTTCGCCTTGCAACGCAGGAAGTTCTCGACCGAGTAGCGGCTGTCCACCCGGGTCAGGCGCTCGGCGTGCTCGCGCCAGAAATAGAGATATTTCTCGACCTTCGTGAACGTCACCCCCGCCTCGAAAAGACGAAGCCAGAGGTCGAAGTCCTCGGCCCAGTTCTCGTCCCGGTAGCCCCCGGCGCTTTCGAAGACCTCTCGGCGGACCATCGCCGACGGGTGCGGCACAGGGGACTCGACGAAGCGCTCGCGGGAGATCTGCTCGGGGGTCAACAGCGAGTTGAGCCACTCCTCGTATACGCGGTACCCCTCCCCCACGCCGTGCCACGGAAAGTGCCGGACCAGGCTCGAGACCACTCCCACCCACGGCAGCTCGTCGAACTCGGCCACCTGCAGCTCGAAGCGCTTCGGGTGGCTGATGTCGTCGGCATCCATGCGCGCCACGAACGGCGCCGTGCACAGCTCGAGACCGGCGTTGAGGGTTTCCACCAGACCTGACTCGGATCGGTGAACGACCCTGACGCGATCGTCCCTGACGGCCCACTCGTCGAGCGCATCCGCCGAGCCGTCGGTCGAGCCGTCGTCCACCGCCACCACCTCGTACTCCTCGAGCGTCTGGCGTTCGAGGCTGGCGATGCAGTCCTTCAGGTATGGACCCGGATCACGGACCGGCAGGAGGACGGAGACCAAGGGCTCAGACATACCACTATGAGGATATCTCAAAGTTCGCTGGTTCGTTGGTGATCCCAACCCCCCATAATTCGAATTTCGGATTTCGGATTTCGGATTTTCTGACCACCTGCCTACCCTACGATTCCAAAACCCTTCTTGAGGCGTGGGTTTTATCCCCGCGCAATCTCCGGTATCGTGGCGCTGAACTCATGAACGGACGATTGGCAGCCACTACGAGATTTGCGGTCGCGGCGATCCTGCCGCTGCTCCTCGTCGGCTGCGCCAGCATCAAACGTCAGCCGGTGCCGATCGAGGACATCGACCGGGCGATCATCCACGGAATGCCCGACATTCGAGACTGGGGCGACGAGCCCAGCCCTCATTTCCAGGAAGATCTCATCCAGTCGGTGCGCGACGCGTGGGAGGCAACCGGTTCCGACCCGGACGGTCAGCCCATGTATGCCCTCGTCCTCTCGGGCGGCGGCTCGAACGGCGCCTTCGGCGCCGGCTACCTCAAAGGCTGGACCGAAACCGGCAATCGCCCCTCCTTCAAGCTCGTGACCGGTATTTCGACCGGCGCCCTGATCGCGCCCTACGCCTTTCTCGGTCCGGACTACGACGCCAGGCTCGAGGAGGTCTTCACCACCGTCACCAACAAGGACGTGTACGAGTTCAGGAGCCCGTTCACCGTACTCAAGAAGGACTCGTTCGCCCGCACCGATCCTCTGGCTCACAAGCTCGAGGAGGTGATCGACGACGAGGTACTGCAAGCCATCGCGGCTGAACACCGTCGCGGTCGGAGGCTTTTCGTCGGCACCACCAACCTCGACGCGCAGCGGCTCGTGGTCTGGAACATGGGTGCGATCGCGACGAGCGGCCAACCCGGATCGATCGATCTCTTTCGCAAGGTCCTGCTCGCCTCGGCGTCGATCCCCGTCGCCTTCCCTCCGGTCTACATCCAGGTCGAGGTGGACGGCAAACGCTTCGACGAGATGCACGTCGATGGCGGAGTGATTGCCGAGTTCTTCCTCTGGGGAGCAATGGTGAACATCGCTGATGCGAGGCGCGAGTTCCTGAGCGATCGCAATCAGCCCGGCCCGGCCTCGATCTACATCATCCGCAACAGCCAGATCGACGCCGCGCCCGAGCTGGTCAAACCCAATCTCATCGATATCGCCTCGCGCTCGATGATCAGCGTCCTCAAGGCGGTCGCCATGGGTGATCTGATCCGCGTCTGGACGCTGGCCGAACGCGACGGCGTCGACTTCAACTACATCGGCATCCCGCCCGAGGACTCCGAGACGCCCGCCGGCACCTTCGATCCGGTCGACATGCGACGGCTCTTCGAGCTCGGCCGTGCGATCGCCCTCTCATCCGAGCCCTGGCGCAAGGATCCTCCGAGCTGGGTACGGTAGGGTCCGTCAGCCCAAGCCAAAATGGATCGCAGACTGCAACAGCGTTGGACCCGCAACACGCCGGAGAGAGCGGCGAGTGGCCGTGGCCGAGGGGGTCGTCTCGAGGGCGGGAGGGAAGCCCACGGCCGCCCGCGCATCCCGGCGGGTCACCGCGGCCGAAGGCCGCGAGTAAAACGCCAAGAGCGCAAAGACACCCAATAAAATCCTTTGCGACGTCTTTGCGCCTTTGCGTTGACAAAGGCATTCCGGCCGCCACGTGCGGGCCGCTCATGCGACCGCGCCGACGCTCCTAGCCAAGACCTTTCAAAACCCGCTTGACCAAACCCGGGCCTTCGTAGATGAGGCCGGTGTAGAGCTGGACCAGGGTGGCGCCGGCGTTGAGCTTGGCGCGCGCATCCTCCGGGCCCATGATGCCGCCGACGCCGACGATCGGGATCGCCCCACCGGTATGTTCGGAGATCCGGGCGATGATCCGGGTGCTCATGTCGGTCAGCGCGGCGCCCGACAGACCACCCTCCTCTCCTGCCCTCGGGTGATCGAGGCCGTCACGGCTGATGGTCGTGTTGGTGGCGATGATGCCGTCGAGGCCCGACTCGGAGATCACATCCACCGCGGTCAGCAGCTGCTCGTCGTCGAGGTCCGGCGCGAGCTTGACCAGCACCGGGACCCTGCGACCGATGTCATCGGCCGCCTGGTCGCGGCGCGCCGCCACCCGCCCCAACAGGGCGCTCAGAAAACCGCGCTCCTGGAGCTTGCGGAGACCCGGCGGGTTGGGCGAGGAAATGTTGACCGCCAGGTAGTCGGCGAGCGGCGCGAAGACGTCGACCAGCTCTTCATAATCGTCGGCCGCGTCCTCGAGCGCGGTGGTCTTCTGCTTGCCGATGTTGACTCCGATGACCGGGCCAGCCGGTTTTCTCCCGCGAAGCTGCGCCGCGACGTACTCGGCGCCCCGTCCAGGGAAGCCCATCCGGTTGATGACCGAGCGCTCCTCGACCAGGCGGAAGACCCTCGGTCTCCGGTTTCCGGGCTGCGGTTCAGGGGTGACGGTCCCGACCTCGATGTG
>CAYRFI010000093.1:0-6087 GCA_964423595.1 uncultured Thermoanaerobaculia bacterium
ACCCGAGCGAGTCTGTCCTGATCCATCGATGCCTCCCTTGCTCGGCGGACGTGTCGCGCGGATTCTCAGAACCGGATGACGATCGCCCGCCCTCTCTATCCAGAATAAGACCTTCGGACCCGACCGACACTCGGATAGACTCTCTCAGCGGAGGATGGAATGATCGAGATCCAAACCCTCGACCTGGAATTTTTCGGGACCACCGGGTTGATCGCATCCTTTCTTGCGCCGGTGGGTAGGGGCTTCGTGCTCTTCGACCCCGGTCCAGGGAGCGCAGTAGAAACCATCGAGCGTCGGGTGGGGGAGGCGGGCTATCGGCTGGAGGATCTCCGAGCGGTGTTTGCGACCCACGTCCACCTCGACCACGCCGGCGGTGCGGGCGTCCTCGCACGCAGGACGGGCTGCGCCGTTTTCTGCCATCCGGTTGGCGCCCCCCATCTGGAAGATCCGGCGGCCAAGCTGCTGCCGTCGGCCGAGCGCCTCTACGGCGACATGATGGAGCCGTTGTGGGGAACCACGGCTGGTGTTCCCGAAGCCCAGCTCCGGACGGTCGACGACGGTGAGAAAGTGACGATGGACGGGCTCGAGATCATCGGTTGGCACACACCCGGTCACGCAAACCACCACGTAGCGTGGCAGATCGGTGATGCCGTGGCGACCGGTGACGTCGCCGGCGTTCGCTTTCCCGGCGCCACCCACGTCCTGCCGCCGATGCCGCCGCCGGACATCGATGTCGAGAAGTGGCATCAGAGCCTCGCCGCGTTGCGACGCCTCGCTCCGAGCCGGCTGCTGTTGACCCACTTCGGCGCCTTCGACGACCCCGTCCGCCACATCGACGAGCTCGAGGAACGGCTCGAGCGGTGGACCGACGTTGCCCGTCGAGTGGTTTCAAACGGAGGCGACAATAAGGCCCTTGGCGTCGAACTGGAGAAGATCGACGAAGAGGAAATGAGGGAATCAGGTGTGTCACCTGAAGCGGCTGAGCGGTACCGACGATTGTGCCCGGTCAAAGAAAGCTCGGTGGGTCTCTTCCGCTACTGCAGCCTGGAGAATCAAAAACGGCTTCGACGCCCGTCCAAAGCTTGAATCTCGATACTCGATACTCGATGCTCAAACCCGGAAAGCGCTACTCACTTCGGTGTGTCAGGTGCCACTCGTCGCATTGTCACCTGCGCGATGCGGATGGCAAGGCGATGATGACAATGCGACGAGTGGCACCGGTGTCTGGCATCGCGAGACGAGGAACGAGTCTCGCCTCAAGGACCTCGGCGGCCGGTGGGTCTGCGGGGTTCTGAAGGCAGGGGATTCAGCGGGACGCGCCAGGCACCACGACCGTGAGTAAAGGCGAAGAGCAACGGATTGTTGTCGTTGTCCGCGCCCAGGGCAAGCCACTCGGTCACGGCATTCGCGAACCCGGTGTTCTCCACCGACCAGGTGCGGCCGTTGTTGATGCTGGTCATGACGCCGAGGTCGGTACCGAGAAAGAGACGCCCCGGGTTCGCCGGATCGACCACGATCGAATGAACGGGAATATCCGGTATGGCGGTGGTGCCCGAGCCGTCTATGGATTCCCAGGTTTCGCCGTCGTCGCCCGATCGCCACACGTGGTTTCCACCGAAACCTGCATAGGTCGCATAGACGACGCCCGGCGATGATGGATCGAACGCCAGCGAGGACACGAACTCGTCACGCGGACGAGAGGACGGCCAAACCGTGGCACCACCGGCTTGAAGGGCGTTGTGGTTGCGGTAGATGAAGCCGTCGGTGGTGCCGATGATGACGAACTGTGAGTTGCCGGGCGCCACGGCGAGGGCGCTGACCTGGCCTGACCCGAGGGGGTATGAACTAACCGCTGTCCAGTTGGTAGCCCCGCTGTTGGTGCGCCACAGGCGATTCCCCCCCGTCCACAGACGCGAGCCGTCGTTCGGATCCATCACAAAGGGTGTGATGAAGAGGAAGTTGTCGGCGACGCCGTCCACCGCGTCCTCGAAGGTGTGGCCACCATCAGTCGACCGTCTGAAGCCAAACCACTGGCTTTCAACGTAGAGGTTACTCGGATTCTGGGGATCAATGGCCACGTAGCCACCGTCGCCGCCGTTGACATAACGCCAACCGTTTCGACCCCACGCGTCAAATCCCAGAAGAGTACCGTTGTCCTGGGTACCGCCGAGGTAGCCGTCGCCACCGGGGTATGGAGCCCCATGGTAGAACTGGGTGATTCCGAGGCCGTTGTTGAGATCTTGAAACATCACGCCGGACCGCGAGGGATCACAGATCGCGGCCTCATCCTGTCCGATCCACTCATTCGGATTGTCGGTTCGGAAGATCCCGCCGTCGCTGGCCGAGAACATCGTCCTCACGTCAACACCGTCATAGCCCGGGTGAAACACGATGGCATGTTGGTCGGCGTGAACGAAGCTCGTAATACCGGGTTGGTAATCGCCCCACCAGTATGATGCGAGGCCCCAATTTCTACCGCCGTCGTCAGAACGAAAGAGATCCACGCCCGCCGCCCACACCACATTCGGGTCGACAGGGTCGACCGCGATCACGTTGCAGTACCAGCCCATGGGGACCCAGGAGTCCTGGTCCTCCCAGCCGCAGGCCACGTATGAAGACCCCACCGGGTTGGTCAAGATGAGGGTATTGACCTTTTGCGGATCCTCGTTGGTCACACGTTCTGTCCAGGTCCCCGCTGCGCCGCTGGCGGAGGATCGATAGACCGCGTGAAGGGCCTGCTCGAAGCGGCCGTTCGGTCCGGGGAGGTTGGAGGCGGAAAGAGCATAGATGATGTTCTGGCGGGATGGTGCGATAGCGAGGCTGGTGCGGCCCATGCCCGGCTCGGAGAGTACAGCCTCCCACTCTTCGTCGGCCGCCATCCTTCGCCGATACACGGTGGCCTGTTCGAATGTGCCGCACGACGCGAAGAGCCAGTCCACGCTGAGGTCTGTGCGCAAGGCCAGATCGAGGCAGCCGCCGTTGACCTCGGGATCGAGCGAACGCGTCCAGCTCCGGCCGCCGTTTTCGGATACATGCACTCCGGTGCGGGTCGCGGCATACAGCCGGTCCGGGTCTCCGGGACTGATGATCAGGTCGTTGACCCAATAAAAGGCGGGGTTGTCGGTCGTTGGGAGCTGAGACCAGGTGGCACCGCCATCTTCGGTCTTGAAGATCCCTGCGCCCCGCAGCGGCAGCCAGGTGCCGCGGACGATCTCGCGGAAGTAACCCTCACCGGTGCCGACGTAGAGTATGTCCGGGTTCTCCGGGTGGATGGCCATCGAGTTGACCGCGATGTTGGCGATCCGGTCGGCGAGGGGAGTCCAGGATTGACCACCGTCGGTTGTTTTCCATACCCCGCCCGACACGCCACCCGCGTACATGATGTCGGGTTGCGCGGGATGGATCACGAGCGTTCGCGTGCGGCCGCCGATATTTCCCGGCCCCAGAGCCTCCCAATGCCCGAGTGCGCGCGCCGCCACGAAGTCCTTTTCGGGTGGCGCGCCGGTCGATTTCATCCTGGGGAGAGGCGCGCCCAGCCTCGTCGAGTAGCGAGGCATCGCATCGCGGTGGGCACGGGCCGCCCCGTATGCCGCCGCGGTGTCGAACTCAGGCGACGGACCCTGCCGCTTCATTCGCTCGTAGACGGCGGCCTGGTCGGGTTCGTCGAAGCGCTCACTGGGCAACGGCGGACGGTTCAAAGGGCCGACTAGCCGCCGCTCCGGGTCCGCGGGCGGCTCGTTGGTTGTCAGGGTCCAAACCAGGGCGACGGACGACAGTGTTCCAAGGACGACAACTGTCCAACGGATGAATGGCGACATGACTCCCCCGATGTCCGGTCTACTTCTCGCTGAACCTTACCGCGTTCATGATGAGGTACGGCCCAGCCAAACCCAGGTTTCCCCGGATCCGGTGACCTCACTAGGTACCGCGGAAACCCACGAGTTTTCCCACATCTTGTGTCTTGCATCTTGTATCTTGCATCTTGTAAATCGTATCTGGCTTCCGGCATCCGTTGGATGCCATAACGTCCACTATTCCTCTGCTAGGATGAAATCCCCTCAAGGAGGTGTCCAATGGCCAAGGCTCACAGGTATTTCATAGGCGCCGGTTGTCTATTGATCGTGTTCGGTACGGTGATCCTCGCGCTCGTGGTTCGGGGGCTCGCGGCCCCGTCCTTACCCCATGAGATGGTGCTGTCGATTCGGCTGGCGGGACCGATTGCCGAGGTGACGGCCGAGGATCCCCTGGCCGATCTCATGGGCGAGCAGGCCACGAGCCTGCGCAAACTGCGTGAGGCGCTGGTGAAAGCGGAGGAGGACGAACGCGTGCAGGGGGTTCGGCTGAGAGTGGACAGCATCGGTGGCGGTTTCGCCACCGCCCAGGAGATTCGTTCACTCCTCACCCGCGTCAGTGCCGCCGGCAAGTGGACTGCGGCCTATATGGACACGGCCGGCGAGTTCTCCTCCGGCAACCTTGTCTACTACGTCGCATCGGCGTGCGACCAGGTCGTAATCAATCCACAGGGCGACCTCAACCTGATCGGTTTGTCGGCGGCCTCGCCGTTCATCCGGGGCACCTTTGACAAGCTGGATATCCGCGCCGAGTTTCCGGGCCGCGGTGATTACAAGACTGCACGCTTTATGTATACCCAGAAAGATTTCACCCCCGCCGATCGGGAGATGACGGGCTGGCTCCTGGACTCAATCATGGCCCAGATCGTGCAAGATGTCGCCGACAGCCGCGGCCTCCAGGCCGAGGAGGTCCGGAGCTTGATCGATCAGGCACCGTTTATCGGCGAAAAGTCGGTGGAGGTCGGTCTCGTCGACCGGATGGAGGACTGGACGTCGTTTGTCGATCGTCTCGAGGAAGAACGCACGAAGGCCAAGGCCGTCACCGTCCATTCCTACCTCAAGCGCAGCGGCAAGGCGAAGCGCGGGCCGAAGATCGCAGTCGTGACCGCCGTCGGGACGATTCTGCGCGGATCCAGCGGCGAGAGCTTCAACCCGCTCTTCGGTGGTCAGGTGATGGGCTCCGACACGATTTCCAAGGCCTTCAGGGATGTGCGCAAGACCAGCGGGATCGAGGCGGTGGTCTTCCGGGTCGATTCTCCCGGAGGCAGCGCCGTGGCGTCGGAGATCATCCGCCAGGAAATGGTGCGGACAGCCGAGGAGATTCCGGTTGTGGTGTCGATGTCGAACGTCGCGGGGTCCGGCGGCTACTGGATCAGCTGTGGAGCGCAACGGATCGTCGCCGACCCGGGGACGATCACCGGGTCGATCGGTGTCTTCGCGGGCCACCTCAATACTTCCGGGTTCTACAAAAACAAGCTCGGTGTGACCTTTGGACGAATGGATCGGGGCGTCAACGCCAATATCTACGGCGAGCTGGAAGACTGGACAGACGAGCAGCGGGCAGTGATCGATCGGATGCTCGACCGCATCTACGACGATTTCGTCGAGCGGGTCTCGGCGGCACGGGAGATGACCCCGGAGGCGGTCGACGCGATCGGCCGCGGGCGGGTCTTCACCGGCGTCCAGGGTTGGGAGAACGGGCTCGTCGATGTCGTCGGCGGTTTTGACGAGGCACTGATCGAGGCGAAGAAGCTGGCCGATATCGACGTCGACGCCGAGGTCCAGCTGGTCGAGTTCCCACGGGTGTTGCCGTGGTGGCAGCAGCTGGCGAAGCATCGATCGGGTGACGAAGCCGCCATCGGCAAACGCCTCGAGGCGCTCGAACAGTGGCTCGCGACCGGGACCCTCGCCACTCCGGGTGTCGTCTGGATGCCTCCGATCACTATTCAATAAGAATCGGGTTCGAGATCGCTATTGCTATCGCAACCGAACGTCCGCCCCCGCCGCGTCCCTTCGGTTCGCGGCCATGCGTTCTCGGTCCGCCGGCTCTCCGAGAGCACGTTCTCGTCTATCCGTCGTCCCTCGACCGCTGCGCGCCTTTGGCGCGCGGGCGGATCGTTCCGCTGCCATCCTGATCGAGCGAGGCGAGTCGAAGGACTTTCGCGAAGTCGGGGGAGGATTCAACCTCGACTCGCATTCATCCCGGGGGCGCCGCGGGGCGGCCCGGGCCGCGGCG
>CAYRFI010000093.1:6097-17078 GCA_964423595.1 uncultured Thermoanaerobaculia bacterium
TGCCGCCACCCACCCACTCTCTCGCCGCGAATTTCTGAGAGGAGGGAGTGTTTTAACCTGGCACCAGAGTCTCCATCGCTTCTTCCGGGTGTTTGGTCAGAATTGTCTGTCGTAGGTCTCTTGGTGAATTTTGTGCTTTGGTGGTGAAGTGAAAGGGTGGGCGCGGATCCGGATTCGTGCGCCGCAGTTAGCCGTGACAAGTCAAGGATCGAGAATCGTTTATCAGGCATCGTGTGTCGGGCGGTTGGGCGACTCTCAATCCCTGAGGCCGATCACGACAGTCACCTTGCCCCGAGCCACTTCATCACCGCCGGCATCGCGAATGATCACATTGCCCTGAAACTCACCCTGGAATCCGGACCCGGGGATCTCGCAGCTGCCTTCGGCAGTCAAGGTGCCGCGCGCCTTCTTGAGGTACTCGGTCTCGAGCTTCACCGGAATCATGCGGGTGTTCGGCTGCATGGAGGCGATGATGGCGAGGCTCCCGGTCAACTCGGTCACATTGGCCAACGCCACGGCATGTATCGAGTCGAGATGGTTGCGAACCGCCTTGCGATCGCGCATGGTTACCAACGAACGCCCCGGCTCGAGCTCCTCGATCCGTGCACCGATGGTGCCTGTGTACGGCGCGAACCGGCCCACTGCCCGGCTGAAGAGCCAGCGGCCGAGGTTCGATCCCCTGGCTCGCTTCCACTTTTCCATGACGATGCTTTCAGGTCCGGGCATGCCGCCTCCCTGAGCATGCTACGCGAGCCCTCGGCGACGGACAACGTGCTTTCGTTGACAGCCACCATCTCTCGTGCTCCCATGGATCCATCGCGATGCATCGACCTGCCGAAACCCGATCCCGCGTCATCACCTGCTCGGGCGCCCGTGCTGCGGAGCGTCGACTGCTCGACGAGATCGATCGCCTGTTGACCTCGATGGCGGAGGATCTGGCGACGCCGGTGCGCGTCGTCGTACCGTCGCGCAGCCTGCGGCATCATCTGATGCGAATGATCGCCCGCCGCCGCGGCGGAGTCGCCGGGCTGCAAATCCAGACCTTGTATGGCCTCGCGATGGAGGTCCTGGCAAGGGCGGACATACGAGCCCCCGGAGGAGATGCCGGATTCGAGGTGCTGGTGCGGCGTCTCGCCGCCGCGCAGCCTTCCTTGCGAATGGCCTTAGGTGGCCTCGACGACGGCTACGACGCGGTGATTGGTGCGGTTCGTGATCTGCTCGACGCGGGGTTCCAGCCCGGCAACGAGGAGGGAGTGATCGAGCGTCTGGACGAGGTTGCGGAGGAGATCGCGTCAGAACGCGTCGAACGGGCTCGCGCGTTGGTCAGGCTGGCGGCGGAGGTTCTCGAGCACACCGACGCGCTGGGCGTCTGGCGATCGACCCAGGCGCTCCAGATCGCCGAAGACCACATTCGCATCCAGGGCCCAGAAACACTACCGACACGGTCCCTCCTGGTCCACGGGTTCGCCGATGTCACCGGGGTCGCAGCGGATCTCCTCCTGGCCCTGGTCCAGCTTCACGGTGGCGTGGTCATTCTCGACCGGCCGCCGGATCCAGCTGAACCGGCCAAGGAGGATCTGGGCGGTGCCTTCCTCAGCCGCATCGACGAGCGGCTGGCCCACCTCGATCATGAGGCGGATGCAAACGGTGACGAACCTCCAGAGATTCGGCTGATCGAGGCGCCGGATCTTGAGTCGGAGGCGCGGTCGATCGCGGACCGAGTTCGTGAGCTGATCGATTCTGGCATCGATCCCGAGGACATCGGAGTCGTGAGTAGAGGACTCGAGGGGCTAGTGCTTCCCCTCCGACGCCACTTCCGCCGCCTCGGAATCCCGTTTTCGGGCTCTGGCGCGACTGTCCCCGGGGCCGGCGTGAGGCGCCGTCTGAGGCGGCTGGCCGATCTCCTTCGAATGGCTGACGCGACCGATGTGGATCTGTGGATCGAGGCGCGGGGTGAAACAACGGGCCGAGCCGAGCTGCTGCTCGGTCTCCGGGTGCTCGGTCTTCTGCGGGTAGCGGATGTCGCGAAGCTTGGGGTCGACGGTGTGCCCACGAACGGCGTGACCCTGCCGATCGCTTTTTCCGAGGACGACGAGAGCAACGGTGAGAGCGAGCGCAGCATCCTCCCGGCGAGCGCCCTCGAGCGTGCTGCGGCCGACGCCGGTCAACTGTTGGTGGCGTTCAGGCGGTGGCCCGATACCGCGCACCCGCGGCTGCACCGGCACCACGCCATTGAGGTTCTCGATGCGATCAATTGGATTGAGGACTCACCGGAACGTGAGCGGGCCGTCGAGTGTCTCGATGCGCTCTGCCGCGAGCTGCCCTCGGATCTCGAGATCGCACGGAGCGAATGGCTGAAACTGGTTGCAGATCGGCTGCAGGGCGCGGGTGAGGTCGCGCTCGGTGGGCGCGGCGCCGGTGTTCAGGTCCTGACCGTGGTGGAGGCCCGCGCCCGCACCTTCAAAAGGCTTCTCGTGGGCGGTGTCAGCCGCGGCGCCTTTCCACGGGTCGTCCACGAGGACCCGATGCTCCCGGAGGCCGTCCGCGCCCGGCTCGCCGCTGATGTGCTGCCGGAGATGCCGGTCAAGGCGCGGAGCGCCGACGAGGAGCGCTATCTCTTCGCGCAGCTGCTTTCGAGCTCGCCATCGGTCGAGTTGTCCTGGCATCTCTACGGCCCGGACGGGACGCTCACCCCGTCACCCTTCGTCGATCGTCTGCGCCTGCGTGAGGAAGTGGGCGATCCGGAGCCGGTGCCGCAGCTGTGGCCGGTCGAGGACTCCACGGCGCGGCCGCGCCCGGCATATGAGCTCGCGGTGTTGGCGGCGCCAAGGGTGGATCAAGATGGGTTCCGGACTCTGCTTGGCGCGGCCATCGCAGAGGACCTGGTGGGTGACGCCGAAGGGACCGCGGTCGTCGGTGCCGATGAGCTCGCTGCCGCGCGAACTGATGTCCTCGCTTCGGTCGAACCAGGCCCCGGAAAGGACGGACCCGGACCGTGGTTCGGCTTTGTCGGGGCTCCAGGGAGGCACCTCGACGATCCGATGTGGGTTACCCGTCTCGAGGCGACCGGGACCTGTCCCTGGCGGGCGTTCGTGCAGCAACGCCTCGGGATCTTTCCGCTGCCGGATCCCCACCTGGGACTTCCGGGTGTTGACGGCATGCTGGTCGGCCAGGTCGTGCACCGAGTGCTCGAGCGCATCGTTCTCTCTGTTGTCGAGGACCCGCCCAGTGATCTTGGGAGCGCCCTTGCACGCCTACCCGTGCACGTATCGTGGCCGCCTCCGGATCGATTCGACGAGCTCCTCCGAAGGGAGGCGCAGAGAGTCGCGATGAGGGAGGGTTTGGCCACCATCGGGATGGCGCCGTTGCTCGAAGCTCGGGCCCGCCAGTTCCTCGACACGGCGCGTGCCATCGAGTGGGGTGCGGAAGGTCCACTGGCCGGCGTTCTCGCGGCTGAAGTGGAGGGAGCGGTCGAGGTCAGGGGGATCGACCAGCCGTTGGCCTTTCGCGCCGACCGCGTGGACCTCGGAGCGGTTGGACCGGAGCTGGTGGACTACAAATCGGCGAAGCCGTTGTCCACCGCCAAGACAGCCGAGATCCGTGAAACCCACCTGCTCGACAGAGTCGCCAGGGGGCGTCTGCTCCAGGCTGCAGCCTATGCGGGAGCGGTGGGTGCCTTGAACGGCAGTGGAAGGTATCTCTTCCTCAAACCCGACGAGCGCTGGGATGACGAGATGCGCACTGTGGTTGTTCGAGGTGACAACGAAGAGATCGTGGAACGTTTCGAGGGAGCCGTCCGGGCCATTGCCGCCGGCCGCGCCCGCGGCATCGTGTTTCCTCGAGTGGAGGAGGCGGACGGCAAGAATGCTGAGCACTGCCGCTTTTGCCGTGTGGCCGAGGCGTGCCGTCGCGACGATTCCGGGTTTCGCCGGCGCCTCGTTCAATGGATGCAGGAGGACCTCGAGACTGAAGATCGGGATGTGGCAGCGTCGCGGACGCTGTGGTGGCTTGGCGTCGAGCGCGACGGAGGCGAAGAGTGACCGATCCTGCAGACCGCCTCGCTGCCGACCAGGCCTTCCGCCGCCTCGCTCAAAGCGAGTTCGGCAGGCCGGTAGTGGTCGTCGCCGGCGCCGGGACGGGCAAAACCGCGTTGTTGGTATCGCGGGTCGTGGTGTGGTGTGTCGGTCCGGGGTGGGAACGTCACGCGGGTGACGAGGTAGATCGTGGTTCGATCGCACGGCGGGTCATCGAAAGGGTTGTCGCCATCACCTTCACCGAGGCAGCGGCAGCCGAGATGGCCAGGAAGATCGGCACCGCTTTGATCGATCTCGCCGGTGGCAAAAGCCCGATCGGCTGGAACCCCGAGCCCGGACTGCTGCCGACCGACGAGGGCGAGGTCCACGCACGTGCACGGGCGTTGTCCGAGGAGAGCCACCGGCTGGTCGTGTCGACAATCCATGCCTTCTGCCAGCGAATGCTCTCCACCTACCCGCTGGAGGCCGGTCTCCACCCGCGCTTCGAGGTGGATCCCGAGGGCACCCGCCTCGAGTCGCTTGCGGAGGAGCTGGTCGAAAACAGGCTGCGGGGCCTTGCCGAGGACCCGAGCCGACCGAGCTGGGAACGGTTGGCCATCGAGGGCGTAGGACCGCCCGAGGTCGTCAGCGCCCTCTGCGATCTCACCGAAGCCGGGGCCGAACCTATGGTCTTCGAGGAGGACCCGTTTGGCGACGCCGCGGCCCGGGTGACCGCTGAGAGATTGCGAAACGGTCTCGGTGCATTCATTGCCGCCGCGGGCGATCGACTGGAGCCCCTCAAGGGTGAGGTGAGCATCGTCACCCGAGACGCCGTCGCTCGACTGATCGATTGGACCGAATCTCTGTCGACTCCGCCGTCATTCGACGACCTGTGCACGGTGGTTTCGGGCCTCGACGACCGGGTGGTTTCGCGTCTGAAGAAATGGTCGAAGCTCGATCTGACGGGCAGCGAAACCTCCTGTCTCGGAGACTCTGCGTACGAGGTGGGGGCGGCGGCCGGACACCTCGCGGCGGTGCTCACTCCCCTGATCGATCCGCCGCGCGAGCAGCTGGCGGCTGCTCGAGAGGTTGTCGGTCCGTTGTTGGGCGAAATGGCGCGGCGCCGGATGTCGGCCGGCATCCTCACGTTTTCGGATCTGCTGCGGAGGGCGGAGCGTTTGCTGAAGACGTCGCCGGGTGTTCGCCGCGAGGTGGTGGCCGGGATCGACCATCTGCTGGTGGACGAGTTCCAGGATACCGACGATGTCCAATGTGGGATGGTCGCATCGCTGGCCCTCATCGGACCTGAGGATAAACGTCCGGCGTTGTTCATCGTCGGCGATCCCAAGCAGTCCATCTACGCCTGGCGCAGCGCCGACCTCGCGGCATACGACGCGTTCGTGAAACGGGTGAAGGGCTCCGGCGGCGTGATCGTTGATCTGGTGCGCAACTTCCGGTCGGTGACCCCGATCCTCGACGAGGTCACACGGCTCGTGGCGCCGGTCATGCGTCAAGAGGAGGGCATCCAACCACGCTTCGAGGCCCTCGAGGCGACTGACGAGCGGCGGGGGGCACCGGGCTTCGATCGCCCACCGTGGAGGGGTGTCGAGCATTGGCTGACCTGGCCATTCGGAGAGCAGGGGGTCGCACCCGAAAAGGGCAACCGCGACACCGAGACCTCGGCCCTCGAGGCCGAGGCGTTGGCAGTGGACATTGCCCGTCTCCACGAAGAGGGTGGAGTCAAGCGGTGGGGAGACGTCGCGGTGCTGCTCAGAGTGACCACTGCGCAGGAAGTGCTGTTGGAGGCGTTTCGCCGCCACGACATTCCCTACGACGTGGCGCGCGAGCGCGACTACTACCGCCAGCGGGAGGTGGTCGAGATTGCGGCACTGGTGCGCTGTCTGCTCGAACCTACCGACATGCTGGCGCTGCTCACCGTGCTGCGCTCCGACGTCGTCGGGCTCCCCGACTCAGCGTTGGCGCCGCTGTGGGATGCCGGTTTCGGGTCCCGCCTGGCGCGCCTCGAGTCGCAAGAAACGGCGGCGATCAACGCCGTTTGGGCATGCGTTGAAGAGGCTCTGGCTGCAACTCCGACCGGCACCCCGGAAGGCGCCTCGTTGCCGCGTTGGCCAACGGCGCTCAAGGGGGCGGTCGGGATCATCGCCGACCTGCGACGCTCTCTCCGGGAGGATCCCCCGGACCTGTTCGTTGAAAAGATCCGCACCAAATGGCTGGCTGAGGTGGCCGGGGCGGCCCGTTTTCTCGGCCGTTTCCGGCGCGCCCGTCTCGACCGATTCCTTTGCGACCTCGAGAACACCCTGGTGGCCGGGGACGGAGGTGATGCGAGTCTGGCGAGGTTCCTCCGTCGTGCTGTGGAGGAGGGGAGGGAAAACCGCTTGCCTCTGCCGCCCGATCTCGAGGCCGATGCGGTGCACGTGATGACCATCCATCGAGCAAAGGGTCTCGACTTCGAGCATGTCTACGTCGCCCAGATTCACAAGGGAGGACGGGGTGGTGGACGGCGAGAGGCCGCCGCCCTGATGTCAATCGACGAGCGCCCCGAGTATCACCTCTTCGGCTGGACCACCCCGGGCTTCGTGTCGGGTGAGTGGACGCAGGCTCGAAAAACGCAGGCGGAAATGGTGCGGCTGCTCTACGTGGCCACAACGAGAGCGAAGCAGCGATTGGTGATATCGGGTGGTTGGCCAGCGCCGGGGAAGATCGTGCCGCCGGAAGCCGCGGGGGACTTTGCGGCCCTGATCGGACGGCGCCTCGATGCCGCATCGATTTCGGCGCAGATCGAGGCAGGCCGGGAACGCGCAACGAACGACGAGACCCGTGTTCAACAGGTGATTCCGGTATTCGCTGCACGCCCGAACGAAGCTGATGGCGGGAAGTCGTCGACGTCCGGTTGGTTCCCGTCGGACCAGCAGATTCGCTCGATCGGCAGGTTGGCGGTTGCACGGCGCGCCGCCGGCGCGAGGATGGCATTGCCGGTGATCCGTTCCGCCTCCGCCGAGGCCCACGAACGAATGCAACCCGCTGACGGCGAGGAGGGGGAGCCGGCGATGATGGCCGCCGCCTCGAGAGATCTTGCCATGGCTATCGGAACCGCTGTCCACCGATTCCTGGAGATGGCGGATCTCGGTGCCGATCTCCGGGCTCAGGTGGGGGAGAGCAGGGATCGCATGGTAGCCGAGGTGGTCCGTGGTCTGGTTGAAGACCGGGTGCCGGAAGCCGAGAAGATCATCGACGACGTCCTGGCGGGCCTGATCTCGGCACCATGTTTGGAACGGCTGTCGATGCTGGCGCCGGCTGTCATCGCGCGGGAGCTGCCCGTCTTCGGATGGGAGGAGAACGATGATGCGCCAGGTACGGTGGTGTCCGGAATCGTCGATCTGGTCTATCGCGACCCCGACGACGGCCGCCTGGTGGTGGCCGACTACAAGACCGATGCACTCGACGGCGAAGCGGCGATCGAGGAGCGCATCCGGGTGTACGAATCGCAGGTCGGCACCTACGCCCGGATCCTGCGTGATGCGCTTGGCCTCGAGCAGCCACCCCACACCGAATTGTGGTTCCTCTCTGCCGACAGGATTGTGAGGCTGTGAGGCTTGTCTTTCCTTTTTTTGTTGCGACGGGCCAACGGCCTGTCGCAACGAAAAAACCCGGCGAAACCGCCGGGCCGTCGCAGAGAGAAACTCCTCCTCCCTCGCTGCGAAGTCTGCATTATATCCGGAAAATCAAAAAATCAAGAAAAATCAACCGATATGAAGTCTCAGTCGGAGACTCATAGCCGTCAGCCATCAGCAAATAATAGCTCTCAGCCGTCAGCAATCAGCTTTCAGCTCAACGCAGGGGAAACTCAGTTGGGCGGATCTCAAGGAATCAATTGACACCGCAACATCCGAGACCTACCTCCTTGAAGCTGATAGCTGATAGCTGATAGCTGATAGCTGATAGCTAATAGCTGACTGCTCTCTACACCATCGACTCGGATTCCAGCGCCTTCTTCATCGTGGTGCCGATCTCGGCCGGAGTCGCTGCGACCGCGATTCCGGCGGCCTCGAGGGCTGCGATCTTGTCGGCCGCGGTGCCCTTTCCACCCGAAATGATGGCGCCCGCGTGGCCCATCCGACGCCCAGGGGGAGCCGTCTGGCCGGCGATGAACGCCGCCACCGGTTTGGACACGAACTGGCTGATGAACTCGGCCGCGTCCTCCTCGGCCGATCCGCCGATCTCGCCGATCATCACGATGCCTTCGGTCACTTTGTCTTCTTCGAAGGCCTCGAGACAGTCGATGAAGTTGGTGCCGGGCAGGGCGTCACCACCGATGCCGACACAGGTCGACTGCCCGAGATCGAGGGCGGTCAGCTGGCCGATCGCCTCATAGGTGAGGGTGCCGGAACGCGAGACGACGCCGATCGGGCCCGGGATCGAGATGTGGCCGGGCATGATGCCGAGCTTGCACTCGCCGGGAGTGATGATGCCGGGGCAGTTGCCGCCGATCAGCCGTGTCGGCAGACCCTGCAGGATACGCTGCACCCGAATCATGTCGCGTGCGGGGATGCCTTCACTTATGCACACCACGACCTCGATGCCCGCGTCCGCCGCCTCGAGGATGGCATCCGCCGCGAACGGGGGTGGCACGAAAATCAGCGACGCGTTGGCGCCGGTTTCGGCGACCGCGTCCTCGACCGTGTTGAAGACCGGAACGCCGTCGACATCCTGGCCCGCCTTTCCGGGGGTCACCCCGGCGACGATCTTGGTGCCGTACTCGCGGCATTTCTCGGAGTGGAAGCGTCCCTCTTTGCCGGTGAGACCCTGGACGACGACCTTGGTATCGGAGTTCACCCAGATGCTCATGATGTCCTCCCAACCGCGGCGACGACCCTTTCGGCGGCGTCCGCCATGCCTTCTCCGACAATCAGGTCGAGGCCGGACTCGGCCAGGACCTTGCGTCCCTCCTCGACGTTGGTGCCTTCCAGGCGGACCACGAGAGGAATGCTGAGCTTGACCTCCTCGGCTGCGGCGACGACCCCGCGCGCGACCATGTCGCAGCGCACGATGCCGCCGAAAATATTGACCAGCACGCCCTTGACGGATGTATCGGACAG
Organism: uncultured Thermoanaerobaculia bacterium; assembly: GCA_964423595.1. Classification (GTDB taxonomy): domain Bacteria; phylum Acidobacteriota; class Thermoanaerobaculia; order Thermoanaerobaculales; family Sulfomarinibacteraceae; genus Sulfomarinibacter. The sequence continues at coordinate 15,228 of CAYRFI010000093.1, forward strand.
CAGAATTCGAAAAGCAGCGGCTACCCGCTCCTGGGAGGCGTCGCCCCCGACGTCCAGAAAGTTGGCCGGCTCACCGCCGTAGTGCTTGATGATATCCATGGTCGCCATCGCCAGACCCGCGCCGTTGACCATGCAGCCGATGTTGCCGTCGAGCTTGATGTAGTTGAGGTCGAACTTCGACGCCTCGACCTCGAGCGGCTCCTCCTCGTAAATGTCTCGCATCGCGGCGATGTCCTTGTGCCGGTAGAGGGCGCTGTCGTCGACGTTCATCTTGGCGTCGAGGGCGATGACCCGGCCATCGGTGGTCGTCACCAGCGGGTTGATCTCGAGCAGCGAGGCGTCGGTCTCACCATAGGCCTTGGCGAGCGCGTGCATGAACGTGGTCCCCGCCTTGAAGGCGTCACCTTCGAGCCCGAGGCCGAATGCGAGCTTGCGGCTGAGGTAGGGGTGGAGCCCCACATCGGGATCGAAGTGTGCCTTGAGGATCGCGTCGGGGTTCTCCGCCGCGACCTCCTCGATCTCCATCCCGCCAAACTTCGAGGCCATCATCACCGGGAACCCTTCGCTGCGGTCGAGGACCACGCCGAGGTAGAGCTCGCGGTCGATCGGCAGCGCCTCCTCGATGAGCACGGTTCGAACCAGCTTGCCCTCGGGCCCGGTCTGCTTGGTGACCAGGGTCATGCCGAGGATCTCGCCGGCCAATTTGACCGCTTCATCGGGGTTGCCTGCAAGCTTGACGCCGCCGCCCTTGCCGCGACCGCCGGCGTGGATCTGCGCCTTGACCACAACCTTTCCGCCGAGCTCTTCGGCCGCCGCGCGCGCCGCCTCTGCCTCGGTGATCACGATGCCGCGAGGCACCGGGACCCCGTGTCGGGCCAGCACCTCTTTGCCTTGATATTCGTGAATCTTCATCCTGCCTCCTTCGGGATTGTCCCGCAAACGGGCCGGGCCATTGTGCACCTGAATTCACAAGCTCGCAAGTTTCAGCTAGAGTGAGATATCGGAACAACTGAACAAGGGGTTTCGTCATGACCGAGCCCAGAGAACTCTTGGGTTTGATTCCTCACGGTCTCTACCTGATAGGGGTCCGGACGGAGACCAGCAGGTTCATTTACACCGGATCCTGGCTCACCCAGGCGTCGTTCGAGCCGTGCCTGATCGCGACAGCTGTTCGCCGCGCCCACGAGGGCCACGAGATGATCCACGAGGCGGGAGCGTTCACCGTCAGCTTCCTCGGCAAAGGCCAGCTCGAGCTCGCGCGGGTCGGGTTCGGCAACCCCGAAGATCGGTTCGAAGGGATGAACTGGAAAAACTGTCCCGAGATCGAAGCGCCGGTGGCGCTCGACGCCCTCGGATACATCGGCTGCCGGGTCGTGCACTGGCTCGAGGGCGGTGACCACGACATTGTCGTCGCCGAGGCGGTCATCGCCGAGAGATTCCGCGAGGGGGTGCTGCTTAACATTCGCGACACGCCTTGGACATACTTCTAGAATCCTGAATTCGGAAATCTGAATTCGGAATTCCCATTCGACCCCCCGGAGCTCGCAGCGGGTGGGTGGAGGCAATTCCGAATTCCGAACTCCGAATTCCGAATTGAAAGCTCAGAAGGGTTTTGAATGAGCTGTGGCGTAGGAATCAGTCGACCTTTTCGAGCACCTTGAGAAAGAGCACCTTGGCATCGCCCGGCGCATAGAAGTCCTCGAGCTCAGCGGCGACGTGGTATCCGCAGCCGAGGTAAAAGGCACGGGTCGGTGCGTACTGCTCGCGACCGGCGGTCTCGACGTAGACTCGAAGACGCCCGGCCTCAGCCATCCAGCGCTCGGCCTCGGTCAGCAGGGCGCGGCCGACGCC